>NZ_JBITTM010000052.1:0-64495 GCF_044541955.1 Kitasatospora sp. NPDC085464 | reverse complement strand
GGATCGTGCGCGGCCCCACCCGCTCGGCCGGAACCGGCACAGTGCCCTGACGGAACCAGCGGTAAGCGGTATGGGGACTGATCCCCTGCGCTCGCGCCCACTCCGTCAGATTCACGAACGCGATCATAAGCAACCGGATTACGCCCATGCACACTTACGCACAGTCAGGCGTCAACAGTTCGCCACCCCTGTCGCGACCGCCTGCCCGCCCGGGTCTAGCCTGGGCGCATGTTCGTACTGGAGCTGAGCTACACCGCCGAGCTGGAGCGGGTCGACGCGGAACTGCCGCGACACGTCGAATGGCTGAACGCGCACTACGCGGCCGGCACCTTCCTCGCCTCCGGGCGCAAGGTGCCGCGCGAGGGCGGGGTGATCCTGGCGGTGGGGGAGGACCGGGCCGCGATCGAGGCGCTGGTGGCCACCGACCCGTTCGTGATCGCCGGGGTGTGCGCCTACCGGGTCACCGAGTTCCTCGCGACCACCACCGCCCCCGCCCTGGAGGACTACCGCCAGCAGCTGCCGGGCTGAGCGGCAAGACTTCACCGGACCGCCGTGCCCCGGACCGCCCGCCGCGGTTCGGGGCACCGTCGTCTTCTGGCTACGATCGGTGAGCACGGGGCCAGGGGCCCGCGGAACGTGGAACGTGGAACCGGACGCAAGTCGGAACTGGCGGGAGAAGACGGATGGCACACGCACGGGCCGGGCAGCCGGCGCAGCCCGGTGACCTGGTGGACGTGGCGCGGCTGGTGACGGCCTACTACGCGCTGCACCCGGACCCGCAGGAGCCCGGGCAGCGGGTGGCGTTCGGGACCTCCGGGCACCGCGGCTCCTCGCTGGACGCGGCGTTCAACGAGGACCACATCGCCGCGACCACCCAGGCGATCTGCGAGTACCGCGCCGAACAGGGCGTGGCCGGGCCGCTGTTCCTCGGCGCCGACACCCACGCCCTCTCCGAGCCGGCGAAGGTCACCGCCCTGGAGGTCCTCGCCGCCAACGGCGTGCACGTGCTGATCGACGCCGCCGACGGCTACACCCCCACCCCGGCGGTCTCGCACGCGATCCTCGCCCACAACCGGCGCAGCCCCCGCGCGCTGGCCGACGGCATCGTGGTCACCCCCTCGCACAACCCGCCGCGCGACGGCGGCTTCAAGTACAACCCGCCCAGCGGCGGGCCGGCCGGGTCCGAGGCCACCGGCCGGATCCAGGACCGCGCCAACGAGCTGATCCGCGAGGGCCTGCGCGGCGTCAAGAAGGTCCCCTACGCCCGCGCCCTGGCCGCGGCCACCACCGCCCGCCACGACTACCTCACCGCCTACGTGGAGGACCTGCCCTCCGTCCTGGACCTGGACGCGGTGCGGGCGGCGGGCCTGCGCATCGGCGCGGACCCCCTCGGCGGGGCGTCGGTGGCCTACTGGGCGCGCATCGCCGACACGCACCGCCTGGACCTGACCGTCGTCAACCCGCTCACCGACCCGACCTGGCGCTTCATGACCCTGGACTGGGACGGGAAGATCCGCATGGACTGCTCCTCCCCGTCCGCGATGGCCTCCCTCATCACCCGCCGCGCCGAGTACGCCATCGCCACCGGCAACGACGCCGACGCCGACCGGCACGGCATCGTCACCCCCGACGGCGGCCTGATGAACCCCAACCACTACCTGGCGGTGGCCGTCGACTACCTCTACCGCCACCGCGCCGAGTGGCCCGCCGACGCGGGCGTCGGCAAGACCCTCGTCTCCTCCTCCATGCTCGACCGCGTCGCCGCCGACCTCGGCCGCACCCTGGTGGAGGTCCCGGTCGGCTTCAAGTGGTTCGTCGACGGCCTGCTGGAGGGCTCGATCGGCTTCGGCGGCGAGGAGAGCGCCGGCGCCTCCTTCCTGCGCCGCGACGGCGGGGTGTGGACCACCGACAAGGACGGCATCCTGCTCGCCCTCCTCGCCTCCGAGATCACCGCCGTCACCGGCACCACCCCCAGCGCCCGCTACGGCGAACTGACCGAGCGCCACGGCGCCCCCGCCTACGCCCGCGTCGACGCCCCCGCCGACCGCGAGCAGAAGGCCCGCCTGGCCCGGCTGTCCCCCGAACGCGTCGGCGCCGGCGAACTCGCCGGAGAGAAGATCACCGCCGTCCTCGCCAACGCCCCCGGCAACGGCGCCGCGATCGGCGGCATCAAGGTCTGCACCGACAACGCCTGGTTCGCCGCCCGCCCCTCGGGCACCGAGGACGTCTACAAGATCTACGCCGAGTCCTTCCACGGCCCCGACCACCTCGCCCGGGTCCAGGACGAGGCCCGCGCCCTGGTCGGCGAGGTCCTCGGGAACTGACGGCCCCTCCCGCACGGCCCCTCCCATGCGGCCGCCCCCGGCACGGGGCGGCCGTGCCGGGGGCGGTGCGGGGGCGCTGCGTCCTACTTCTCCTCCGGCTCCCAGGCGCGGAGCAGGTCCAGCAGCCCCGCGTCCCCGTCGACGCGCAGGGACTCGGCCTTGATGCGGTCGTACAGGTAGAGGACCAGCTCACTGGCCGTGCCGTGGACGGAGGCGCCGGCCGCGTCCACGACCTCGTCGGCGTCCTCGCCGGCCGAGGCAGCGGGCGCGGGGATGCCGGTGATGCGCGCGCCGTCGCCGTCGACCGTCAGGCGCCAGGAGAGGCCCTCGGCGGCGTGGAAGTCGAAGGCCGTGGGCTTGTGCGGCCAGGCACTCGGCGTGGCGCAGACGGTGAACAGGAACTCCTCCACACCGTCGAGCGCCAGCTCCACCGGCAGCGGCTGCGGGTCGCCCCCGGCGAGCTGGGCGTCGTACGTGTGCACCGCGCTCTCCTGGACCCGGTGCCGGGCGACACCGCCGGAGGTCTGCGGCGACTGCGACGCGGGCCACCACGTCCAGCAACCGCCCTCCGGTCCCGCCTCGCGCAGGGCGTCCAGCAGAAGCTGCGTCGACGCGTCCAGCCAGGCCAGCAGCGCCTCACGCTCCCGCGGCACCTCCAGAGCGGCGCGCGCGGCGGCGGCCTCGGCCGGGGGAGCGTCGGCAGGCCCCGCGCCGACGATGGCGGCCCAGAAACGGTCCCCCCCACCCAGGTGCTTCACCAGATCGAACAGCGTCCACCCGGGGCAGGACGGCACCGGCGCGTCGAGACCGGGCGCGGCGGCGACCGTGGCACGGAAGGCGGTCGACCGTTCGTCGATCAGGCGCAGCAGCTCGGGGAACTCAAGATTCTTTTCCACGCCGGATGTCTTATCACCGCACTCCGATGATCGGACAGCGATTATTCACAGGCGCCGCCGGTCGGCCGGTTGCGGACGCCGTCCCCGCCTCCCACCGCCCGGGTGGAAGCCGCGCACTACCGCTGCGAGGACGCCGGGGTGACGGCACGCCAGGCTTCCTGCCGGCGCGGTCCTTCGGCCTCGTCGCGCGTGGTCGCCGCCGCCACCGCGCACGCCGCCGCCGCCAGCACCGCCGCCGCCAGCGGGAACCACCGCCCGCCCAGCACCGCGACCGCCGCCGAACCCGCCGCACCCCCGGCCGCCGTCCCCAGGTACAGCGCACTGCTGTTCAACGAGATCAGCAGCGGCGCGTTCCCCGGATCGATCGACGCCAGCCGGTGCGGCAGCGCCACCGACACCGCCCACCCCGCCAGCGGCACCACCGCCGCGTACACCAGCGCCCCCGGCATGCTGCGCCCCAGCCACGGCAGGGCCGCGAACGCGCACGCCGCCACGGCCGAGCCGGCCAGCAGCACCCGCCGCACCCCCGCCCGGTCCACCAGGCGCCCGCCCAGCCAGCTGCCGGCCACCGACATCACGCCGGTCGTCAGCAGGATCACGCTGAGGCGCTCCGCGTCGCCGCCGGTGGCCCCGGAGACGGCGGTGGCCAGGTAGATGTAGACGCTCTGGAACGCGAGGAAGAACACCAGGGTGGTGCCCGCCGCGCCCAGCACCCGGCGCTTGCCCAGCGGCGCCAGCCGGGCCCGCAGGGTGGGGGCGGCGGCGGGTGCGGGCGGCAGGCCGCGCAGCAGCGCCGCCAGGCCCGCCAGTGCGGCCAGGCCGAGCGCGGTCACCAGCCACATGGTCAGCCGCCAGTCGGCGCGCCCCACCCAGGTGCCCAGCGGCACCCCGAGGGCGGTGGCCACCGTCATCCCGCCGAGTACGGTCGCCAGCGCCCGTCCGCGCCGCTCGGGGGCGACCAGGGTGGTGGCCACCGCGTTGGCGGTGGGCGTGTAGAGGGCGGCGCCGGCCGCCGCCGGCACCCGGGTGGCCAGCAGCAGGCCGTAGGTGGGGGCGAGCGCGCTGAGCGCGTTGGCCGCGCTGAACACCGCGAGCGCGGTCAGCAGCAGGCGCCGGCGCGGCCAGCGGGCGGTGAGCGTGGCCAGGACCGGGGCCAGCAGCGCGTAGCCGAGCGCGAAGACGGTGACCAGCTGGCCGGCGGCCGGCACCGACACCCCCAGGTCGGCGGAGACCGGGCCGAGGATGCCGGCGACGACCATCGAGTCGGTGCCCACGGCGAAGGTGCCGAGGGCGAGCAGGAGCAGACGTACGGGCACGGGCGGGCCCTCCGGGGCAGAATGGTTGGATGGACGTGCAACAGTTTGACGCTCGCCAAACATTCGGGGATTGGTGGATGATTGTCAAACCATTCATTCCCCCGCCGTTCCCCGCACCCCGGAGGCCGAGCGCGATGAGCGCCACGAGAACCGCGAGAGCCACCAGCGCCGAGCGCACCGAGAAGGCCGACGGTGCCGTGGGTGCCGTGGGTGCTGCGGGTGCCGTGGGCGAGGGCGAGCGGCTGCCCCAGCCCGCCACCGCCGACATCGACCTCGTCACCGTCCTGCACGCCCTCGGCGACCCGGTCCGCCTCACCCTGCTGCTCAGCTACGCCGACGACGCCGAACACTCCTGCGACCCCCGCGGCCTGGGCCTGGAGCACCTGCACAAGTCGACGGTCTCCCACCACATGCGCGTGCTGCGCGAAGCCGGCATCACCACCACCCGCGTCGCCGGCCGCAACCGCTTCGTCCGCCTGCGCCGCGCCGACCTCGACACCCGCTTCCCCGGACTGCTCGACGCCCTCCTGGCAGCCGCCTCCACACACCCCGGGGAAGCAGGAGCCGCCCCCTAGCGGGGGGCCGGGCCCGGTCCGGGGGCACGCGTAGGGTCCGGGAGCGGAAACGGAAGCGGAAGCGGGAAGGACGGATCGTGCCGATCAGGGGTGTGCTCTTCGACGTCGACGACACCTTGTTCGACTACTCGGGGTCGGAGGAGGCCGGCATCCTCGCCCGACTGCGGGAGCTGGGCCTGGCGGAGCGCTTCTCCGGGCCCGCGGCGGCGGTGGCGCTGTGGCGGGACGTCACGCAGGAGCAGTACGCGCGTTTCCTCGCCGGGGAGCTGACCTTCGCGGGCCAGCAGCGCGAGCGCGTCCGGCAGTTCCTGGCCCGCCTCGGGCAGGAGGGCGCCGAGCGGCTGCCGGACGAGCGGGCGGCGGCCTGGTTCGCCGGGTACGCGGCCCACCGCGACGCCGCCCGGGCCGCGTTCCCGGACGCCGCCCCGGTGCTGGCCGCGCTCGCGCCCACCCACCGGCTGGGGATCGTCTCCAACTCCTCGCTGGGCCACCAGCGCGGCAAGCTCCGGGCGGTCGGACTGCTGGGCCACTTCGGCGACGAGGTGCTGGTCTGCTCCGACGAGCACGGCGAGGCCAAGCCCGCCCCGGGGATCTTCCGGGCCGGGTGCGAGCGGCTGGGACTGGAGCCGTACGAGGTCGCCTACGTGGGGGACCGGTACGACCTGGACGCGCTCGGCGCCCGCGACGCCGGCCTGCACGCCTTCTGGCTCGACCGCGCCGCCGGCGGCGCCCCGGTGGCGCCGGGCATCCGCGTCCTGCACTCCCTCGCGGCCCTGCCCGCCGCCCTGGGCGGGCACTGACCCGCCGGGCCCGGGAGCAGGAAGTCGGCCCGGCCGACTTCCTGCTCGCCTGCTTACCTGCTCGCCTGCTCGCCCGTTCGTTCCCCGGTCCGCCGGGGTGTCAGCCGGCGATCCCGAGCAGCTCGCGGCAGCCGTCCGTCAGCCCGGTGACGGCCACCGGGGTCTGCGCGTGGCGGGCCCAGTCCTCGCGCGACAGGCGCAGGCGCAGGGACTGCACCACCTGCCCGTCCAGCACGTCGCGCTCGATGCCGTCCTCGCGGTAGCCGAGCTTGCGGGACACCGCGAGGGAGGACAGGTTGTCCGTGAACGACAGCGACGTCGCGAACTGCCCGCCCAGCTCGGCGAAGAGCAGGTGGAGCATCGCGGCGCGCATCTCGGTGCCGAAGCCCCGTCCCTGGTGCTCCAGGCCGATCCAGGAACCGGAGACGACCTCGCGCCGGATCCCGAACTCCTTGGCCCGCACGTCCTGGATGCCCACCGGGCGCCCCTCGTGGAAGGCGACCAGGTTCAGCGCCCACTCCTGCGGCGTCCACCGCCCCAGACGCCGCCAGTGCATCTGCGCCACGTGCCGGGCGCGTTCGGCGGGCGGCAGCTCGCCCCAGGGGAACAGGAACGGGCGGGCGTGCGGCGGGTGGATGCCACGGGCGGCGAGATCGGCCACCTCCGCCAGTTCGTCCTCGGTGGGCAGCCGCAGCTCCAGGCGGGGCGAGATCACGCGCAGCCCGATCAGGGGCCAATGGTCGATGAGCATCGGAACAGTCTGCCCGGCCGCCCCCTGCGTCCGCACCGGAGTTTCCCGCGCCCTCACCACGCCACCCCTGCGGTGACCTGCCGTCATGCCCGCGCGTGCACACGCCGGTAGGGGCCGGTACGGGCTGGGCCGGGGCCCCGGGGTCGGGGCTACTCCTCGAACCGGACGACCAGGCGGACGTGGTCGTCGCCGTGGACCTCGGCGAGGGTGCGCATGACGTTCCACACCGGCCGCCAGCTGCCGTCGGCGGGCACGGCGTCGCGGCGCCGGTCGCGTTCGGCGCGGAAGACGGTGGTGCCGACGTCCCAGGTGGTGCCCTCGGCCCACAGGTCGCCGATGCGGTCGGGGTCGACGCTGCGGGTGTCGATGCCGCTGGCCCGGGCGAAGCCGCGGCTCCAGTCGTCGCGGTGCCGGAGCGTCAGGGTGCCGTCCGGGTGGCGGCGGTAGCGGGCGATGGTGGTCGCCCGGGGCAGCGCCGGCTCGTCCCAGTCGACGGCCGGCACCTCGTCCCAGGCGAGCCAGGTAGCGCCGAACGCCGCCTCGCCCCACGAGGCGTGCTCGGCGCGGGTGCGCTGCGACACGTCGGCGGGCAGCCCCCGCCCGGCGCTGACCGGCCGCCAGCGCCCGCCGGGGTCGCGGACGCCGAAGAGGCAGGCGAAGGCCGGGTAGTCCCGGGTCATGCCGAGCAGGGAGAGCTCGACGGCGCCGTGCCAGGCCTTCGCACCGGTGTCGTCCCACGTGCGGCATTCCACGAATCCCCGGATGTCCGTCCCCATGGGGGCTGATTGTGCCCGGCGGCGGCCGGCGCGCCCGTACCGGGCCCTGCCCTGCGGCCGCCTCACCGCGGCACCCGCAGCGCCCGCAGCGCCCGGGGGGCCCGGCCCCTCACCGGCCGCCGCGGGCGCAGCCGGCGGCGGTGACCTCGCGCGCGGCGGCGGCGACGGCGCGGAAGTCCTTCTTCAGGATCGCGCCGTGACTGCTCGCCACCTTGGCGCTGATCCCGATGTGCGGGTTGCGGGCGGCCACCGCCGTCAGGCTCGCGCGGATGCGCTCCTGCTCGTCGCCGCGGCTGCCCAGCGACGACCCCGAGGCGACCACGTACCGCGTGGGCACGGCGACGGCGTCCAGCACGGGGGCCAGCGCGCGCTCACGGGCGACCCGGCCCAGCTCGATGTTGCACTGCGCCATCTCCTCGCCGTTCATCCGCGGGGTCAGGCCGGTGGGCCGCAGCAGCGGCAGGAACCGGCCCCACCTGCGGAACTGTTCGCGGATGCGCTGCTCCATGGCGTCGTCGAGCCAGTCGTGCGGCTGCGCGCCGTCGACCAGGACCGCGCCCAGGGCGCGCCGCGGGTTGCGGCTCGCCCAGTGCGCGGCGACGAACGCCCCGTAGGACCAGCCGATCACCAGGGCCCGGTCCACGCCCCGGGCGGCGAGGACGGCGTCGATGTCGCGCACGCACGCTTCGAAGGAGTAGTCGGCGGAGCGCCCGGACGTGCGGCCGCGGGCGCGCTCGTCGAAGGTGATGTGCCGGTAGCCGTCGCCGAGTTCGGCGATGACGCGCTTCCAGTAGCCCTGGGTGGCGAACTGGCCGTTGCAGTAGAGGACGGGGGTGCCGCTACCGCCGGTGTCGGTGACGGCGAGGGCGGTGTCGTCGACGGGGACCGTGCCGCTCCAGGCGGACGGGCGGGCGGTCGTCTCGGTGCTCATGGGGTGCCTTCCTGCGGGCCGTCGGGGGAGGGGAGGAGGAGGGGATCAGAGGCTGCGGGCGGTGATGTCGCCCTGGGCGGTGGTGGCGCGGATGTCGAGGGTGGTGGTGCCGTCGTTGCGCAGGGCGTTGGTGATGCGGCCGTGGCCGGTGGAGGCGTCCAGGGCGGCGGAGGCGCCGGGGGCGGTGTCGACGGTGATGTCGCCGAGTTGGGTGCTGAGGGCGAGGGTGCCGCGGTGGGCTTCGGTGATGCGGATGTCGCCGCGGGCGGTGCTGATCTCGGCGGGGCCGGTGAGGCGGCCGATCTCGACGTCGCCGTCGACGGCGGTGAGGCGCACGCTCGCGGCCTCGTCGATCTCGATCCGGCGGTGGGCGCCGTCGAAGGCGAGGTCGCCGAGGCGGCCGGTGGTGTGCAGCGCGCAGGCCTCGGTCCTGGCCTCGACGCGGGAGCCGGCCGGCAGGTGGACGATGACCTCGACGCCGCCGGCGCCGAGCAGCGGGTTGTCGGCCGGGGCGCTGCGGACCGTCAGCACGCCGTCGGCGTAGGAGACGGCGGTGCGCTCGGCGGTGCGGGCGTCGCGGTTCCTGCCGGGGTCGGCGGGGCGGACCTCGACGGTGGTGTCGGCGCGGTCGGCGGCGACCAGCCGTACGAGACCGGCGGGGACGTCCAGGACGGCGGTGATCGCGGCGGGGGTGTCGAAGGTCTGCATCGTGGTCTCCGGTGTTCGGTCGCGGTGTGCGCCGCTCGCGGTGTGCGTCGCGGTGCCCGGCCGGGGGTGTCCCGGTCGGTGTTTCTGACATCGGAAACGCTACGTTGCTTTCCATGAACCAGCAATGCTGTCGTTGCATCAGAATGCCATCGCTGCAGGTGAAGTGCGGGAAAGTGTTGCAACGGTTCTGTCGGTAACGCAACGACATGAGACTTGTTCATTGCAATGGGTGAGAAGTGAACGCTATGGTGGGGATCAAGGACCACCACGAGGCACCACCGAGGAGACCGCGATGCCGGGAGGCCGACTCACCCAGCACGAACGCCAGCAGATCGCGCTGGGACTGGCCGACAGCCTCCCCTACGCCGAGATCGCCCGACGCCTGGAGCGCCCGACCTCGACCGTCACGCGCGAGGTGATGCGCAACGGCGGCCCCACCTCCTACCGCGCCGACCTGGCCCACCGCGCCACCGAACGCCGCGCCCACCGGCGCAAGCCCGCCGCCTCCCACGGCCCGGACACCGCCGCCCGGCCGCAGGGCCGCGACACCGAGGCCCTGGCCGACTACGAGGAGACGCTCACCACCGTCCTCATGGGCTCGGGCCTGTCCCGGATGACGGCCCGCGTCCTGACCTGCCTGTTCACCACCGACGCGGGCAGCCTCACCGCCTCCGAACTCGCCAGGCGCCTGCAGGTCAGCCCGGCCTCCATCTCCAAGGCGATCGCCTTCCTGGAGAGCCAGAGCCTGGTGCGCCGCGAACGCGACGAACGCCGCCGCGACCGCTACATCGTCGACGACGAACTCTTCTACCAGGCGACCGTCGCCAGCGCCCGCGCCAACGACCAGCTCGTCGCCACCGCCCGCCAGGGCGCCGCGATCCTGGGCGCCGACACCCCCGCCGCCCACCGCCTGGAGAACGTCGCCCGCTTCCTCGACTTCATCAGCGAGAGCATCATCCGCGCCGCCGAACAGGCCCGCGCCGTCCTGCACACCAGGCCCGCCCCCGTTCCCGGCGCCACCGCCGGCAACGACACGGCCGGCGCGGCCCCGGGCGGCGCCGCCGCCGTCAAGGGCCAGGGCGCCGCCGCGCGGTGATCACCCGTCGGGCCGCTCCCGGAAGCCGTCCAGGAGCCGGTGCGCGTACGCGTCCCGCGCACCGAGCTCCCGCACCACCCGACGGGCCTGCGCCGCCCGGCCCGTCCCACCCAGCAGCCGCACGAGCCGGTACAGGGCGCCGCCGTCCCCGGCCGCCGCGCGCTCGCGCAGCTGCGCCGCCATCCCGCGCTCGCGCAGCGCCCGGTCGAGCCTGCGGCGCGCGTGGACGTCCCCGCCGTTCCCGCCGGCCCCGTCGGCGAGGACGGCGAGCTCGGCGAGGCGCCCGGCGCGGGCCAACAGGTCCAGGTGCCACAGGTGGTGGGCGTGGGCGAGGTGGTCGGGGGAGTAGCAGACGGCCCGCGCGGCCACCAGGGCGATCGCCGTCTCCCAGTCCTCCCGCTGCTCCGCCTCCAGGGCCCGCGCGTACCGGTCGTCGGGCGGGGCGCTCACGTGGCCGGCGGCAGGTGGCGGGCCGCCGCGAGCCGGGCGACGTCGCGCAGACGGGCGAAGTAGGCGGCGCAGTACGCCTCGTCGATCCGGGGCACGACCCGGGAGAGGTCGGCGATGCACTGCCACAGGACGGCGATGCCGTCGTCGTCGAGTCCGCCCTTCAGCTCCCGGTGGACGAGCCCGGCGACGTACACGTCCAGGAGGACCAGGTCGGCGCCGTCGACGTCCACCCCGCGGAAGCTCGCCGGGAACGGGGCCCGGGTGTACTCCTGCCACTGTCGGGCGAGGTGCTCCAGGTGCCCGCCCGGGCCGTGCCCCGCCGGCGAGGACCTGTTCCAGGGCCAGCAGGGCGTGCGTGACGGCGACGGTGGCGAACTCGTACCGGAAGGAGGAGTGCCGGACGAGCTCGCGGGAGGTGTCCAGCGCGCTCGTCACGGACATCGGCGCGCCCTCGGGCAGCACCAGGTCGGCGACCAGGGCGTGCATGGCGGCGTAGTCGGGCACGACGGTGTGCATGCGCAGGTCCGGTACGGCGGTGTCCACCCGGGCAGTCTCGCGGCCCGAAGCCCGCCCCTGCCACCGGTTTTGCCCGCGGGCCCACCCGCAGCCGGGCCCGGCCGCCCACCCTCGCCGGGCGCAGCCGTGCCCGGCGGCCGTGCTACGACTGCCGGGGGCGCAGCAGGGGCAGCGGGCGCAGGTGCGGCCAGCGGGCGAGCATGGCCCGGCGGACGTCCGCCGCGAGCAGCCCGAGGGCGCGCAGCCCGCCGCCACCGTCACCGCTGCCACCGCGACCGCCGCCGGCCCCGTCGGCGGTCAGCCGGGCGACGACGTCGAGGCGGTGGGCGAGCCGCTGGCGGGCGGTGGCCGTGCCCCAGGTCCAGTCCTGCTCCACGGCCCTGGCCAGGTGGTCGACGGTGCCGCGTTCGGCCCGCTGGACCAGCGCGTCGCCCCGCAGCAGCCAGCCCGCGCACGCGTCGCTGAGGTCGTCCCCGGCCTCGGTGCCCGTCGCGGCGCGCCACGCGGCGCGGTAGGCGGCCTCCGCCTCGTCCAGCAGGGCGGCGGGCGGGGCGGTGGAGCACCAGCAGGTCGGGAACCCGATGCGCAGGTAGGCGAGTTCGACCAGGCCGCTGCCGAGCGAGGCCTGCTCGAAGTCGACGAACCGCACGCCGTCGCCGGTGTGCAGGTCGTTGCCGGGGCAGGGGTCGCCGTGCAGCAGCGCGTGGCCCGGTGCGGTGCGCAGACGTGCCGTCAGGGCGTCCAGTTCGGCCCGTACGGCGGGTGCCGCCGGGACGCCGAGGGCGGCGGCCAGGGCGAGGAAGGAGTCGGTGTCGCCCGGGCCGGGGGCCGGCCAGGCGGGCAGCGCGCCGCCAGCGTCGGCGGGGCCGGTGGCGGCGTGCAGGCGGGCCAGGGCCGCGGCGTAGTCCACCACCCAGTCCTCGGCGGGCGGCCGGTGCTCCAGGTACTCCAGGACCAGGACCCGCCGGACGGGGTCGGTGCCCAGCAGCCGCGGCACCACGGGCGGCTCCACCCGGGCGGCGAGGGCCAGCGCGGACGCCTCGCGGGCGTAGCGCTCGTCGGCCTCCGGGGCGTCGACCAGCTGCTTGACCACCACCGGCGCGCCGGACAGCTCCGCCCGCCACACCCGCGACCGCGGGCTGCTCTCCAGCAGGCGGGCCCGGCGGGGCGTGCCGAGAGCGGCTCGCAGTTCCTCTCCGAACGGCAGTGTCGACTTCATGGCCCCATCCTGGCACAGGAGTGAACGGGGGTTCCCGTGAAGCGAGTTGGCGCCGGAGCCGCTTCGTACGGTCAGGCCGGCTGCCACAGTTCGATGCGGTTGCCCTCCGGGTCGGTGACCCAGCCGAAGCGGCCGACGCCCGCCATGTCCTGCGTCTGCTCGGCGACCTGCGCCCCCTTGGCGCGCAGCTGCGCGAGCATCGCGTCCAGGTCGCGGACCCGGAAGTTGAGCATGGCCTGCTGGGCGGGGGAGCCGAAGTAGTCGGTGTCGGCGTCGAACGGCGCGAACACCGTCGGCCCGCCCTCCTGGCGCCACAGCCCGTTCACGTCGGCGTCCAGCCCCAGGCAGTCGCGGTACCACGCGCCGAGCGCCGCCGGGTCGGCGGACCGCAGGAAGTACCCGCCGATTCCAAGCACACGTTCCATGCCGCCCCATCCTGCCAGCCCGCGGGCCGTACGGACGGGCGGGCGCGCCCGGACCCGCATCTGGCGGTGTATCAGCCCCCTGATATAACGTAGAACCCTCACAGTCCATGACCCGGGGGGAGCCAGGGAGGCGATCACCATGACCGACCACAGCACCGACCACAGCACCGACCCGGCGGGCGGCGCGGCCCCGGCGGCCCCGGCTCCGGCCGACCCCCGCGACCCCCGCGACCGCCTCGGCCACGCCATCAAACGCGCCGAACAGGCCCTCATCGGCGAGAAGACCCGCGCACTGCGCACCGTGGACCTGACGGTGCCCCAGTACGTCACCCTGCTCCTCCTCCAGCAGTCCACCGGCATGTCCGGCGCCCAGCTCGCCCGCGGGTGCATGGTCACCCCGCAGACCATGACCACGGTCCTGGCCAACCTGGAGACCAAGGGCCTGATCACCCGTGAGACCTCCAGCGTCCACCGGAAGGTCCTGGTGGCCAGGCTCACCCGCTCCGGCCACGCGCTGACCAGGAAGGCCGACGCCCTGGCCCGCGGCGTCGAACAGCGCCTCACCGACGCCCTCGACCCGGCCGAACAGGCCCAGCTGCGCGACCTCCTGGACCGCTCCACCGCCGCCCTGCGCGGCACCGACCGAGGCGCCGACCGAGGCACCGACCACGGCAGCGACTGAGCGTCCACCCGCCACCACCCGTCCGCCACCGCCCACCCGAGGAAGCCCCGATGACCGACCGCCCCGCCCCCTTCGGCCCCGCAACCGCCCCGGGCACCGTCCTGGTGCTGGTCGACCTCCAGCAGTGGATCGTCGACCGCCCCTCCGCGCCGCTGGCCGGCGCCGACGTCGTACGCAGCGCCGCCCGCCTGAAGACCGCCTTCGAGGACGCCGGCCGGCCCGTCGTCCTGGTCCGCTACGCCCGCCTCGACGGCAGCGACGGCGGCCCGGACTCCGTGTTCAACCGCTTCGCGCCCGAGGTCGCCGCCCGCCCCGGCAACGAGGTCGTCACCAAGTACGGCATCGACGCCTTCGAGGGCACCGACCTCGCCGAGCGCCTGCGCCGCCTCGGCGCCGCCCGCCTCGTCATCGCGGGCATCACCACCGAGTACGGCGTCGGCGAGACCGTGCGCACCGCCCTCACCCTCGGCCACCCCGTCGCCGTCCCCGAGGACGCCGTCACCGCGCTCGCCGCCCCCGCCCACACCGCCGCCCTCCACGCGCTGCGCGGCCTGGGCGCCACCGTCACCACCACCGACACCCTCCTGGCCACCGCCCGCAACTGACGGGGCGTCGCGTCGCAGGGCCGCGGAAAACCCGTCGCGCGCGCATCCGGCGCCTTGGTGGGATGACGGGCATGAACTCCCACCGGGCCCCCGCCCCCGCCCCTGTTCCCGTGTCCCTCTCCGTCCCCGTCCACGTCCGTGACCTGACGCCCGCCGACCTGCCGGCCTGCACCTGGTCGGGATCCGCGACCCACCTGCGCCAGGTCGCACGGGAGTTGGAACGGGCGGCGGCCGGCGAGGTGGACTACCTCGCCGTGTGCACCGGCACCGGCCTGCCCGTGGCGACCGGCGGCGTCGACTACCGCAGCGTCCCCGGCGCGGGCACGCTGTGGCAGCTCGCCGTGCTCCCGGCCCTGCAGTCCCACGGGCTCGGCTCGCTGCTCGTGCGCTGCGCCGAGGAGCGCATCCGCGCCCGGGGCCTCGGGCGGGCCGAACTCGGCGTGGAGGACGACAACCCGCGGGCCCGCGCCCTGTACGAGCGGCTCGGCTACACGGCGTTCGACCGGCGGCCCGACGCCTGGGACGAGGAGGCGCCCGACGGCTCCATCCGCCGCCGCGAGACCATGTGCACGATCATGCGCAAGGACCTGCCGTAGCGGACACCGGCCCGGCCCCGGGCCCGCCGGTTCAGGGCCGTGTCACCGTCACCTGCACGGTGTCCTGCCCGGGGTCGGCGGTGAGCTGGAGCAGCCGGGCGCCGGGCGCGGACACGACGGCGGCGCCCCGGCTCTCCACCCGGTAGCCGTCGGGGAAGAGGGACTGCGGCAGGAACACCCCGGTGCGGGCGCCGGCGGCGAACGGCGCGCCGGAGTCGGCGCGGCGGGTGCTGTAGCCGAGGGTGAACGTCCCGGTGGTGGTGTCGTACCGCCACTGCTGCGGGGTGCCGGCGACCGCCTGCGGATACGGCCGGACGATCGCCGGGTCGATCAGGTTCGGGCCGGTCGGCGGTTCCTGGGAGTGCCCCGGCGTCTGGTCCTGCGCCAGGGACCAGAACATCCAGGACGCCGTGTTCTCGTCGAACCGGTCGGTGAGGCGGGTCAGCCTCGCCGCGTCCGTCGTCGCGCCGAACTCGGTCACCACCCCGACGGCGCCGTCGGCGGCGGCGCGCTCCAGCCCGTTGGTCACACAGGTGTCGACCGGGCCGAAGCAGTAGTCGTGGAAGCTCAGCCCCGCGTCCGGGTCGCCGGTCGGGTTCGGCACGAAGTCCGGTGTGCCGAAGTCGTTGGTCAGGGACGGCTCGTAGAACAGGAGGTGGCGGCGGTCGACCCCGCGGATCGCCGTCATGGCCTTCGCCTCGAACGGCGCCGGCACACCGCGCTCGAAGGCGGGGCAGCCGTCCGGGAAGCACGTCGGGTAGTCCCAGCCGGGCCACGGCTCGTTGATCAGGTCGTAGCCCAGCACGGACGGCCCCGGCGGCGCGCGACCAGCGTGGGGCGACGCGCGGGCCCCCCGAGGGCCGGGGACGGGAAGCGCCGGTCATACCCGCGCGGGCATGGCCCCATAGCCGTATTGGTCTTGGAAAACACCGACCCGCCGGCCATAGCGTCGAGGGAGTTCGCACACGAGTCCACAGCGAAGGGAATCCACCATGCCCGCCGACCGGAACACCAGCAGGCGCCTGACGGCCAACCGGCTCCTCGCCGCCACGCTGGCCACCGCCGCGATCGCCGTCGCCGCAGGGGGAACCGCGGACGCCGACACCCCGCGCAGGAGCCACGTCGAGGTCCTCGAACTCAAGGTCCGCAACGACCAGTACCAGGCCGTGGACCTCGCCCCCGCCGGGCCCAGCCTGGGCGACCTCGACGTCTACTCCGGCACCGCCCTCAAGGACGGCCGCAGCGTCGGCCGCGGCGGCGGATCGTGCCAGGTCATTTATGCCGACGGCGCCGACGTCACCGCGCAGTGCCTGCTCACCATGGAAGTCGAGGGCGGCTCCCTGACGATGCAGTCCCTCTGGACGAAGGGATCGACCGCCCCGCTCGACATGGCCGTCACCGGCGGCACGGGCACCTACGCCGGCGCCCGCGGCACCATGCGCTTCTGGGACATCGGCACGCCCGACGAGAGGGCACGGGCCGAGATCCAGCGCTGACCCACGACCCGGCCCGCGAGAGGATCAGGCAGCGGCGCGGGCAGCGGATCACGCGACCGGCGAGAGCTGTTCACGCACCCAACCGGGATCGGGGTTGGTGTGCGCCCGGCCCGCCACGAAGACCGTCGGCACCGTCTCGTTGCCGTCGTTCACCGCCCGCACGGCCGCCGCCTCGGGATCGCGCCGGATGTCGACCCAGTGCAGTCGGCCGGCACTGCGCCCCAGCCGCAACCGCAGGCAGTACGTGCACCGTTCCTAAACAGTGTCCAGGAGTGACATTCGCTGCCGGCTCCCGGAACTGCGCGCATCCCGAACGGTGTTGGATGCGCTGGGTTCCCGCGTTCGCTGTTCCCCGATCCGACTGCGTGCATCGTGTGCACGCTCCGTGACGGGTGGGCGGGTTCCCTCGCGCCCTCGATCACCCGGTCCGGCCTGGGCGGTCCGATGCCCACGACGATCACTCCGGTCGTCGTGGGGCGGTGCCGTCCGTCGCCGGATCGGGTACCCGAGGGCGCGTCGCCCGATCGCGACGCTCGCTGCGTCGTGTCGGGACATCTTTCGCTTGTTGCCGGTCAGGGGCTTGCGCCAGTGCTGATCGCCCCAGATCGACGTGTACGCCGGGTCGACGGCGACGATCGACAGGCCGCGCTCGGCCGCCATGGAGACGAGCCGGGCCCTGAGCTTGCCGGTGGGGATGCCGGAGACGAGCTGACGGAACCGCTTCTTACGGCCGTGCTGCTCGCGGGTCTTCTCGGCGGTGAAGTCCAGGTTCTCGATACCGATGGCCTTGACGCCGCACCGGCCTGACCAGTGCAGCAGTTGGCTGACGGCGTGCCGGATCTGCGCGTCGCGATGGTCGGCGGCGCCGGACAGGTCGTAGAAGAAGCGGCGCGGGTCGCCGACGGGGTTGCCGTGCCGGTCGAGGCGGTAGGCGGCGAAGTGGTCCGCGTTGGTGTCCACGCCGACCATGCCCTCAGCACGGGCCGACTCCAGCGGCACGGTCTTGACTACGGGCTTGGTCCACGAGGCAGTGAGGTACCAGCGGCCCCGTTCCACGTCCAGGTGGACGCGGTAGGCGACAGCCCGGTTGGCTCCGATGCGGTCGCGCCACTCCGCACCCCGGTGCCGGAAGGCCACCTTGCAGGCGAGGACGTACCGGCCGCGTGGGGCGTTCGCGTGGTGGGCGAGCGGTGCGGGCAGCTTGATGCCGACCTCACCGTCCGGGGTGACGCGGACCGTCTCGTTCCCGTACCGCTTGCCGGTCTCTCCGTCAGCGGCGAGGAACCACCGCTCGGCTTCCCACCGCCGGCGCCACTGCGGCTCGGTGAGCTGCGCCTGTTCGAGGTTGTGACGGTTGCCCAGCAGGCGCCGGCCGCCGCGCACGACGTGCACGACACCGGCCTCCCGCTCAGCACGAGTGTCATCGAGGCGGTGTTCCAGCGTCGCCAGGCGGCGGGACTTGTGGAACCACTCGCCCTTGCTGCGGTATCCGCCGGGAGCCCGCTTGGTGCCCTTCTCCCCGACCGGCTGGGCCAGGCGGTGCATCAGCGTGCGGACGCCGGCCTCAAGGCCCTGGATGTGGGCGAGCTGGCAGCGACGGGACAGTGCCCACTGATCGTGGGTGGCCTTCGTGATCGCCCCGGCCCACCGGGACGAGGAGTCGGCGGTCAGGCCCTGCTTGCGGGCCGCCCACGAATCCGAGGTGTGGTCCAGGCCGTCAGCGCACCGGTTCTTCAGGTCCAGGCAGGCGAGGTGTCCGAGGTGTTCGCCGACCAGGCGCAACACCTTGTCGTCCTCGGGCGTGAGGTGCTTGAGGCGGTCGCGTATCGCCACACCGGAGGGACCGAGCGCGACGAACGGCTCCTCGATCGTGCGGAGCTGCTTCTTCTTCGACTCAGTCATCGGCAGCCGCCGCTTCAAGCGCCTTCCTCGCCCGGTTCTTCGCCGACCGGCGGCCGTACAGGCGGGCACAGAACGATGTCAGCACCTCGACCATGTCGCGGACCAGGTCGTCTTCGACCTCACCGTCATCGAGCACCACCAGGCGGCGCCCGGTCGCGGACAGGGCCGCTTCGATCAGTTCGACGTTCATGCGGCCGAGCCGGTCTTGGTGCTCGACCACGACCGTGGTCACCTTCGGGTCGGCCAGCAGCCGCCTCGCCTTCGCACGGCAGCCGTTCATGCCCGAGGCGATCTCGGACTCGACCCGGACGACCTTGTGACCGGCCTTCGCTGCCCACGCCGACAACCGTGCGGTCTGCCGCTCCAGGTCACCCTTCTGATCGCGGGAGGAGACGCGGGCGTACAAGCCCACACCGCCGGTCACGGTGGGTGAGGTGTTCGCGTCGATGTTCACCAGGATCGTGCGCGGCCCCACTCGTTCCGCAGGGACCGGCAACGTGCCCTCACGGAACCAGCGGTACGCAGTACGCGGGGCGACCCCCTGTGCGCGTGCCCACTCCGTCAGGTTCACACGCAAGAACATACACACTCATGACATCTGAAAGACACTCATGAACACTTATTCGAGAGCAGTTAGCGACCCCGGCCGCCAGAAGACGACCGGCCGACCGTCGGCCGCACTGCGGCGCTGCGCCTCGGCGGCGCTGACCGACCGCGGGAAGACCAGCGGGGTGTTCACGGCGGCGAGCAGCAGGAACACCAGCAGCAGGGCCGCGGCCGTACCGGTGTCCCCCTCGGCGGCCGGCCGCGCCGCAACGACCGTGCCGGACAGGACGATCAGGGCCGGCAGGATCCAAAGGCGTGTCATGGGTCCGCAGACTACCGATGACCCGCCCCGGGCAGGCTTGCGGCGGCTGAGGCTGCGGCGGCTGCCCGGCCACGGTGACGGGCTCCCCGCCCGCGACGGTGACGGGCTCCCCGCCCTCCCCAGCTGCGAGGCGGGCGAGGACGAGGTGCCATGGAAGGGGGAAGCAGCGAAGGAGAAGCGCCATGACGAGGAGCGCCGTGACGAGGAGCGAGCACACCCGCCGCCCGGGGAAGCCGCAGCCCACGCCCCGCAGGGCCAGGCGGTTACCGCGCGGCGGGCGGCTCACGGCGCTGGCCGCCGCCCTGGCCGGCGCGGCCACGCTGCTGTGCGCCGCACCCTCGGGCGCCGCCACCACCGCGGTCCCGCACTACTCCCAGCAGCTGGCCAACGACTGCGAGGCGGCATCGCTGCGCATGGTGCTGGCCGCCCGTGGCGTCCAGGTCGGGGACCAGGCCATCCTCGCCCGGATCGGCGTCGACCGGGTCCACTACCAGTTCGGCGTCTCCGGTCCGCTCTCCGGCGATCCCTACCGTGCCTTCGTGGGCGACCCCAACGGCTCGGAGACGGCCGGCACCGGCTACGGCGTGTACTACCCGCCGGTCGCCCGGGCCGCGGGCTCCTACGGCCTGGCGGTCATGCAGGCGGGGCAGGGCATCAGCCCCTCCGAGCTGCGCGCGCAGGTGGCGGCGGGCCATCCGGCGATCGTCTGGGTCGACTACGGCTGGCGTGACGTCCCGGCCGGCTCGTACACCGCCTACGACGGCCGCCAGGTGCTCTACGCCGGGCCGTCCGAGCACACCGTGGTCGTCTCCGCGGTCCGTGACGGACAGTTCCTGGTCGAGGACCCGGCCCGCGGGGAGTCCTGGATCAGCGAGGGCGCCTTCGACGCCGGCTACGCCACGTACCAGGACATGGCGGTCATCGTCCGGTGACACCGCGCCGCCGCTCCACCCCGCTCCACCCCGCTCCACCCCGGGCGACCCCGGGCGACGGGACGCGAAGCCCGTGCGCCCGGAGCACCGGCCACCGCAGCGCACGACCCCCGGTCCCGGCCAGGCCCCGGCCCCGGGACCGGGGGTCGTGTCAGCGCTTGACGATCCGGTCGAGGACGGCGGCGACGGCGGACTTGACCGCGTCGCGGTGGGCAAGCGGCTGCGCGGGCTGGTCGGGCGCGGGGCGCACGCCCCGGTCGGCGAGGACGTAGAGCAGGCGCAGGGTGCGCAGGCAGTTGCTGAGGTGGGCGGGCACCGGGGTGCTGAGGCGGTCGGCGCCGAAGCGGTCGGCGATCGGCTCCAGCCAGTCGACGGCCTCGCGCTCGGTCAGGTCGGTGCGGGTGAGGACGCGGGCGACGGCCCGGGCCAGGCGGTCGTCCTCCAGCTGGTCGAAGACGTGGTCGGTGGGCGCCGTCAGCCGCGCGGCGGCCAGCTCCAGCATCCGTACCGGCGCCACCTCGCGGTGTCGGCCGAAGGTGGCCAGCAGGTCCGCGCCGTGGGCCACCGCGTGCAGCCAGCCGAGCACGTCGTCGTGGCCGCGCAGGTCGTGCTCCGCCGGGTACCAGCGCTCGAACGCGTCCACCCAGCCGGCCTTGAAGTCCCCGGCGGACACCAGCATGTCGAGGACCAGGGGCGCGAAGGTGCGGGCCTCGATCCGCGGGTCGGTGAAGCGGGCGGCCATCTCGTCCCCCAGCTCCAGCCGCCGGGAGGCCCCGATCACCCCGCGCGATATCCACGTCGCGAGCACGGCGTAGGGCGCGCCGTCGCGCACCAGCGGATCGGGATCCGCCAGCGCGCGGGACAGCTCGTCGACGACGTCGTCCACGGGCGGTCCGGCGGGCACGGCACAGTCGGCGGCCTCGATGCTCTTCCAGTCGATCATGACGCGCAGGATAGGGCGCCGGCGATGCCGTACGCCTGCGAATAACGCCCGGGAGTCCGGCCCTTCCCGGCCCGGGGGACGGTGGCGTGTCGTCAGGCCGCGGGCCGGGCGCCTGCGGCCGCAGTAGTTGACCTCTGGGTCAACTACTCACTACGGTGACGGCATGGGCAGACCGAAGGGCTTCGAACCGGACGTGGCCGTCGCGCAGGCGATGGAGACGTTCTGGACCAAGGGCTACTCGGCCACCTCACCGGCCGACCTCGCCGAGGCGACCGGAGTGGCCAAGGGCAGCCTGTACCACGCCTTCGGTTCCAAACGGGAGCTGTTCGCCAGGGCGTTGGACCTCTACGGCCGGCTCGGCTCGGGACTGACCGAGGAGTTCCTCTCCCGGCCGGGCACCGCCAGGGAGCGCATCCACGCGTACTTCGTGCTGCTCGTGGACACGGACCTGGACGGGCCGGTACGGCGCGGATGCCTGGCCCAGAACACGGTCGAGGAGCTCGGCGGGCAGGACGAGGAGGCCGCCCGCGCGGTGCACCGCATCGAGGAGCGCATGATCGCCCTGTTCACCGCCCGCATCGAGCAGGGGCAGCGGGACGGCGACGTCGACCGGAGCGTCGACGCCGGGGCACAGGCCCTGCTGCTGCAGACCACCCTCGCCGGGCTGCGGGTCATGACCCGGACCTTCGAGCGGCCGGTGCTGCACCGGATCATCGACACGGCCCTGGCCGGCCTCTGAGGCGCTGCGCCGCCGCGGGCGGTGCCTTTTCGTGCCCTGATTTTAGACCTCAAGTTCAAGAATTAGTCCCACGAGGGGTGGATCATGGATCTCGGTATCAGCGGGAAGACCGCTCTGGTCACCGGCGCGAGTCGCGGCATCGGACTCGCGATCGCCCGGAACCTGGCCGCGGAGGGCGTCCGGGTGGTGGGTGCCGCCCGGACCGTCACGCCCGAGCTGGAGGAGGTCGCCGTCGCGGCCCTGTCCGTCGACCTGAGCACCCGCGACGGGGCGCGGTCGGTCGTCGACCGGGCGCTGGCCGCGGTCGGCGGGATCGACCTCCTCGTCAACAACGTCGGCGGCGACACGGGGAACCTGTCCCTCGACGGGTTCCTGGACGTCGATGACGAGCAGTGGCAGACGATCTTCGACCTCAACCTGTTCAGCGCGGTGTGGACCACCAAGGCGGCCCTGCCGAGCATCCTGGAACGCCAGGGCGCGATCGTGAACATCTCCTCGATCAACGCCCGCATGCCGACCGGCGCGCCGGTCGGCTACGCGGAGGCCAAGGCCGCGCTGAACCAGTTCGGGAAGCGGCTCAGCGAGGAACTGGCGCCGCGCGGAGTCCGCGTCAACACCGTCTCCCCGGGTCCCACGGCCACTCCGGTGTGGACCGACCCGGACGGCTTCGGCAGCAAGGTGGCCGCCGCGTCCGGCGTGGACCACGACGCCCTGCTCGCAGCCCTGCCCGGGCAGTTCAACATCGCCTCGGGGCGTCTCACCGCACCCGAGGAGGTCGCGGACCTGGTCGCCTTCCTGCTGTCCGAGCGCGCCGCCAACATCCACGGCGCCGACCACGTCATCGACGGCGGCACCATCAAGACCGCCTGACAGCCCCGCACCGGCCCACCGGCACCTCCCGAGAGGTCCCCCCCCGCGTAGGAAGTCGGCCCCGCCGACTTCCTACGCGGGGGTGGTGAGGCGGTGGCCGTCGTGGGAGCGGATGCGGGGAGGACCGGGGTTCAGGGCATCGAGGATGCGCACGGCGTAGACCTCGCCCATGTGATCGGCGACTTCGTCAGGGGTGAGCCAGGTGATGGCGGTGGATTCGGGAGAGAGCTGTTCGGTGCCGTCTTCGGGGTGGCAGCGGAAGACGAGGGCGACGATGCCGCGGGTCATGTTCTTGTAGACGCCGGTGAGTTGGTCGACGCCGACTTTGAGGCCGGTCTCCTCGTGGATCTCGCGGCGCAGGCCGTCTTCGATGGTCTCGGTGAGTTCGAGGACCCCGCCCGGTGGCTCCCAGGTGCCGTTGTCGGCCCGGCGGATCGCCAGTACACGCCCGTCCTCCCGCACGACCGCTCCTGCGACCGACACGGAGTGAAGGGGCGACGGGGTGGCGTGGCTGCTCATGGGTGCGAGCGTAGGGACTCCGAGAGGCAAAGAAGCAGAAGGCCCGCCCGGGCCGCGCCTCGCAGCGGCCGGGCGCCGAAACCCGGTCAGCTGCGAGCATCCGTGCGGATGTCGCTTCCCGGGACCAGAGCTCCTCGACGTGGTCGGCGAAACGGTCGAACATGCCGTGCTCCCCGCTGCGCCGCAGATGCATCAGCGGCGAGTCGTGGCCGACGGTGCGGGCGAGGTGGGGTGTGACGAGAGCGTGTTCGTCGAAGCGGAAGACGGAGAGGCCGACGTGGTTCGGGCCGTCCTCAGGGGCGCTGAACCGGGCCTCGCCCCCCGGGACGCCGGCGAGCTTGGCCAGGTTCTCCAACGTGACCCGGATCCGGGTGGACACCGTGAGGGTCACGTCCTCGATCTGCTCACGCCGGCGCGTGGTGTCGGAGTCGGGATCCCCGAGCAGGAAGCGCACCCGGCAGCCACCCTCGGCCTTGTGTCGCAGGGTCTGCAGCAGGGCGGGCTGCTCCAACCAGACGAAGTAGTTGGTGTACCCGGCGAGGAAGATCTCGGACCGTGCCTCGGCGATCAGCTGCGCCCACACCGATCGGGGGCAGGCCGATCGGTACGGGTAGACGGCGAACACCTCCCGGTCGTGCCCGGTCTTCACGTTGGACTGGAGGATGTCGGACCGGATCACTGGGCGTCGACCGCCTGGGGTCTTGGCGCCGTCGCCCCGGGCCGGGGCGACGGCGCATGAAGCGGGGTCAGCGGGTGTCGAATTCGCCGGTGCGGACGGCGGTGACGAAGGACTGCCAGGCGGTGGAGGGGAAGAGGAGGGCCGGGCCTTCGGGGTCCTTGGAGTCACGGACGGGCATGAGGCCAGGGATGCCGTCGGCCACCTCGACGCACTGGCCGCCTTGACCACTGTGGGTGCTCTTGCGCCAGTGAGCGCCGGATAGGTCAAGGTGCACGGTCAAATTCCTTCCGTACTGCGCGGATCAGCTCTAGCGACGCGGCCAAAGGCAGCGCCTCGGCTTGTAGCCGATCGTACTCCCTGGCCCAGCCGGCAAGGGTCTCCGCGTTGCGCTCCAGAAGGCCTCGATGGTGGGTTTCCGAGTAGCCGAGGAGCGAACGATTCGGCATCGTGAGGATCGTCACCGGGTGCGCGAACGGCCGATGTTCCCCGAGGCCGATCGGAGTCACCTGGATGGTCAGGTTCGGCTGGCCGGCCAGGCGCTCCAGGTGGGCCAACTGCCCGGCCATCACGGCGTTCCCGCCGATGGGGCGCCTCAGGCACCACTCGTCGAGCACGGCATGGATGAAGGGCGGCGCCGGCCGGTTGACCTTCTCCTGGCGGGTGAGGAGAAAGCGCAGGCGTTCGTCGGCCTGCTGCTGGGTGACAGTGCCGCGTGTGACAGGCGCCTGTTCGTAAGCGGCAGCGTACTCAGGGGTCTGAAGGAGTCCTGCCACGACTCCGATCTCGAAGAGTCGGAGCGCAGTGGCCTCGGCTTCCCGCTCGGCGTACTCGGGGAATCCCTCTATCGGGATGCTGTGTTCGAGTTGGTCGAGCATCAGAGCGAGCGTGCCGCCCGTGCTGAGCGCCTTGTCGGCGATCTCCACGAATCGACGGCTCGGCCGTCGAACTCCGCGTTCGACGCTGGAGATGTAGGAGCCGGAGTAGGAGATGACCTCTCCGAACTCGTCCTGCGTCATCCCGGTCGCGTCGCGGAAGCGGCGGAGCTGTACGCCGAGGGGAGCGTAAGGGGATGACGTGGGATCAAGATCCTTGCGGTTCATGGTGCTTCCCAACTGAACCCTGCTGAACTGGCGACTTCAGATGCTTCCCTACGCGGGGGCCTCTGGGCAACCCTTTCCCTACAGAAAGTGAGTGCTCGACCGCAGAAGGTCATTCAATGGATAATCGCAAGACTTCTAAGCTCCACGGGTACGGGGTGCGGTTCGATCCGGGGGCGCAGTGCTACCGGGTCCGCAACGAGATCACGGGGGAGTGGCTGCACCGGGACTCCGGTGAGTTGGCCTCCTTCACGTTCTTCGGGGATGCCTACACCGCGTGGCGCCAGTTCGAGGTGCACCCGAGGCCGGGGGAGGCGCCGCGATGACCTCCGCGCTCTCTCGCGTGACGGCCGAGCAGCGGCGGCAGGCGGCCTGCGTCGTGGAAGACCTCGTCTCCGTGCTCGCGCTCGGTGGGGTCACGTTGCCCTCGATCGCCGTGGACTGGGAGTACGGGCGGATCACCGGGAACTACCTGGTCGACCTCGGGTCGGCCCGGCCGCTGGACCTGCTGCGGCTGCTCGACCTGCTGCGCAAGGGGCTGCGCTACGAGCGCCTGACGTATGACGACTGATCACCTGGCCCGCCTCCTGTGGTGGGCCTGCTTCGCCTTCCTCCTGTCCCGCACGCTTCGAAAGTGAACCGCCCGATGCGCGACCCCCGCCTTCTCGCCAAGCCGCCGGTGTGCCGGCTCGGCTGTCTCGTCCTCGTGCGCAACCGGCGCGGCGATGTCCTGCTCGTCGACCCGGACTACCTGGACGGCATGATCCTGCCCGGCGGCTCCGCCAAGCCCAACGAGCCCCCGCACCTGGCCGCGGCCCGCCACCTGCACGCCGAGACCGGCCTGCACCTGCGCCTGAGCGACGTGATCGCCGTCGACTTCACCCCCGCCGACCGCCACCTGGAACGCCTCAACCTCGTCTTCGACGGCGGCACCGTCCCCGACGACACCCCCCTCACCGTCCCCGCGCAGCAGCGCAGCGGACTGCTCGGCGCCCGCTTCGTCCCCGTGCGCGAGCTGCCCGCGCGTATGGCTCCCGCTCAGGCCGCCCGCGTCACCGAAGCCCTCGCCGGCCGCGCCCTGCCGGTCCTCCTCCACGGACAGCGACCCACCTGACTCAGGGCGCCGGCACCAGCCGCCCCCGTGCCCGGGCCGGCGGTCCGCCGCACTGGCCAACCGGGTTGCGCTCACTGCGGCTTGGGGGCGGTCGCGGCCGCAACCGGCCGGGTGCGGGCTCGTTGTCCCGGGCGGGTCAAACGGCCCGGCCGGCGGCAGCAGGCTGTCCGGCCCCCGAGCGAGAGGACCTTTCATGACCGACACCGACACCCAGGCCGGCGCCGCCGTGCGCAGCGGCAGCCCGGACTCCGCCGTGGACCGGGTCGCCGACTTCTACGGTGCCTACATCGACGCCGTCTCCGACGGTACCGATGACCTGGGCGACCAGCTGCGCGCCCACTACCTCACCGAGGACCTGCGCCGGCGGCTGGCGGCCTGGGAGGAAGCCAACCACGCCGACGGGGTGCTGCGCGCGCAGGACGTGCCGACCCGCTGGGAGGTGCGCTACCACGACTCCGGCGCCGGGCACCTGTTCACCACCGTCACCCTGACCTGGGGCACCGGTCCGGACGCCGGGCACACCCGGCTGGCGGTGCAGAGCGACCTGAGCACCAAGCTGATCTCGGACATCGAGGAAGGCTGAGGCCCCACGCGTGAGCGCCCCCGCCCCGCGCGGAGTCGCCGTCCGGGGGATGTCCCTTCCGGCCGGTCCCGTGCACAGGAAGTCGGCGGGGCCGACTTCCTGTGCGAGGTGCCCGGGGCGGGGCCGGGGTCAGGTGCCGAGGGTGTGGCCGGTGGTGGCGTCCACGTGGGCGGGGATCTCGTCGTGGCGGTCGCCGACGGTCGGGGTGCCGGTCGGCTCGAACATGAGGATCGCGGCGCCGTCCGGGGCGGACGGCCTGTGCTCCGTGCCGCGCGGGACGGTGAAGACCGACCCGCGCGGCAGGACGACGGTGCGCTCGCCGTCGGGTTCGCGCAGGGAGATGTGCAGTTCGCCGTCGAGGACGAGGAAGAACTCGTCGGTGTCGTCGTGGGCGTGCCAGACGTGGTCGCCGTGGACCTTGGCGATGCGGACGTCGTAGTCGTTGACGCGGGTGACGATGCGGGGGCTCCACAGCGCGTCGAAGGAGGCCAGGGCCTCGTCCAGGGGGATGGGCAGGCTGTTCATGGGGCCCATCCTGCGGGTGCCGGCCGACCGGCGGGAGTGCTAGGAATCGCACATGTCGAAAGAATCCTCGCACCGGGGCGGCACGGCGGGCGTGCACCGGGTGGTCGTGATCGTGGACGAGAACTCCAACCCCTTCGAGCTCGGGTGCGCGACCGAGGTGTTCGGTCTGCGCAGGCCGGAGATCGGCCGCGACCTCTACGACTTCCGGCTGTGCTCGCCCGGGCCCCGCACCCTGATGCGGGACGGGTTCTTCACGCTCACGGGCGTCGCCGACCTGGAGGCGGCCGATGACGCGGACACCCTGATCGTGCCCAACCGCCCCGACCCCGAGGTGCCCCGCCGCCGCGCGGTGCTGGACGCCGTCCGCCGGGCGCACGCGCGCGGCGCGCGGCTGATGGGCTTCTGCAGCGGGGCGTTCACCCTGGCCGAGGCCGGGGTCCTCGACGGGCGGCGGGCCACCGCGCACTGGCAGTGGGCGGATTCCTTCCGGGCCCGCTTCCCCTCCGTCCGCCTCGAAACGGACGTGCTGTTCGTGGACGACGGCGACATCCTCACCGCCGCGGGCAGCGCGGCCGCGCTCGACCTCGGGCTGCACGTGGTGCGGCGCGACCACGGCGCGGAGGTCGCCAACGCGGTGAGCCGGCGGCTGGTCTTCGCGGCCCACCGGGACGGCGGGCAGCGGCAGTTCGTGGAGCGGCCGATGCCCGACCTGCCGGACCAGTCGCTGGCGCCCGTGCTGGCCTGGGCGCAGGAGAGGCTGGACGCGCCGCTCACGGTGGCCGACCTCGCCGGGCGGGCGGCGGTCAGCCCGGCGACGCTGCACCGCCGCTTCCGGGCGCAGCTGGGAACGACCCCGCTGGCGTGGCTGACGGGGGAGCGGCTCGCCCTGGCCTGCCGGCTGATCGAGCGGGGCGAGCGGCGTTTCGAGGTCGTCGCACGGCGCAGCGGGCTGGGCACCGCGGCCAACCTGCGGGCGCTGATGCGCCGCGAGACGGGCATCACGCCGTCGGCGTACCAGCGCCGGTTCGGGGCCGGGCCGGTGGCCGGGAACGGGGCCGGGGCGGCCGGGTAGGTCAGGCGAGGGCGGCGGCGAGGCGTTCGGGCAGGGTGGCGTACGGGCGGCAGTCGAGCACCGGCAGGGCGTGGGCGGCGGCTTGGGCGGCGAGCCAGGCGGAGTAGCGGGCGCTGACGGCGGCGCGTTCGGGCTGGGGGCCGCAGTCGGGCTCGCGGTCGGCGTAGTTGGCGGCGATGCGGGCCGGGTCGTCCTCGTGGAGGAAGACCGCCCGTACCCGCCGCCCCTGCCCGGCGGCCTCGGCGGCGGCGCGGGCGGCGGCGGCCGGGGTCAGGTAGTCGCCCTCGACGACGGCGGGCACGTCGACGGTGAGGCGGTTGCGCACGACGCCGAGCAGGGCCGCCTCCAGGGCGCGGGCGGTGGCGATCTGCAGTTCCAGGACGCGCTCGGCGCTCCCGGCCGGGGCCGGGCCGGTGAAGTGGTGCAGCCCGGGGTGGGTGGCCGCCGTGGTGGCGGCCTGCAGGGCGGCGACGACGTCGTCGAACTCCACCGTGAACGCCCCGTGCCGGGCGGCCAGGCGGGCGGCGGCGCGGCTCTTGCCGACCCCGGAGGCCCCGCCGATCAGCAGGACGTCCCACGGGCTGTCGTCGGTGTGCATACGGCCACGGTAGGCGCCGGGGGCATGCACAAATCCGGCGGGGTGCGGGCGGCAGACCCCCGGGGTGGGTCAGTCCTGGTCGCGGGTGGCGGCGCGGCGGACGGACCAGGGCAGTACGAACCACAGGCCGGTGAAGGTCAGCGCGATGACGCAGGCGATCGGGACGGCCACCGCCGCGCCGAGGACGACGTCGAGGACCAGCAGGACGGCGCCGGTCAGGGCGCTGGCGAGCAGCACCAGGCCGATCTGCGCGATGCGGGTGGAGACGGTGACGATCCGTGTCTTGGCGGGGTGGTGGTACAGGCCGCGGTGCAGGGCGACGGGGGTGGCGAGGACGGCCGCGGCGACGACGCTCAGCAGCAGGGTGGCGATGTAGATGTCCTGCTGGGCGTCGGTGAGTTCGGTGAAGCGCGGGGTGAAGGCGACGCCGAGGAGGAAGGCGAAGACGATCTGCACGCCGGTCTGCAGCACCCGCAGCTCCTGCAGCATCTCCACCAGGCGCCGGTCGGCCCGTACGGCGGGGTTCTCCCAGCCGGGCGGCATCGCGGGGGAGGGCTGCGGGGCGTCCGGGGGCGGCGGTGTGCTGGTCATGGGTCACATTGTCGCCGGGCGGCGGCGCGCCGCGGCGGAGCCGCCGCACCGGCGCGCTTGCCCGGGCGCCGGGTGGCGTGATCTGCTGGCGCCGGCATCGCGTGCCGGTGACGGACTGCGTCAGGCATGGAGGTGCACGACCGAAAGGGACCGCCACCCGTGGCCTCCCCCTCCGACGGCCGTACGGCCGCCCTCAGCCTTCAACTCTCCCGCGCGCACCAGGACTTGCGCCGCCGTCTCGCCGCCGTCCGCGTCGGCCTCGGGCACCGCCGCCCGGACGACGGCGACGACACCCTCCTCACCCACTGCCTGGCCTTCTGCACCGCCCTGACCAACCACCACCAGGGCGAGGACGACGGCCTCTTCGCCCAACTCCTGCGCGAAAGGCCGGACTTGGGGCCGACCGTGGCCAAACTCGTCGAGGACCACGGATTCATCTCCGCCATCCTCACCCGGGTGAGCGACCTCGCCGCACAGGCCGCCGCCCTGCCCGACCCCGCGAGTGCCACCGACCCCGCCGCCGACCCCGCGAGTGCCGCCGCCCCCGCCGCCGACCCCGCGAGTGCCGCCGCCCCCGCCGCCGACCCCGCGAGTGCCGCCGCCCCCGCCGACCTGGAGGCCATCGGGCGCGAACTCGACGGACTGGCCGCCATCATGGACTCCCACTTCGGCTACGAGGAACGGGCCATCGGCGCCGCCCTCGACGCCGGGGTGCGCGACGACGGCTGGTCCGAGCCGGTCCTGCGCTTCGGGACCCCGGCCCCGTAGAACCCGCCGTAAAACCCGTCGCCGAGGGCGAGCGGCCTTCCCTACACTCGCCACGCGGCCGCGCCCCGACGCGCGGCCCACCGAGCCGACGAACGAGACGAGAGAGGGGGCGAGCGGCCGTGCCGAAGCAGTGCGCCGCCGCCCCCTCTCCCGCGTCGCGGTACGAGGTGATCCTGGTGTCCCCGTCCTTCCGGTGCCCGCTGCGCGGCCGGCACCGGAACGGTGCCGCCACCGTCTGAACCCGGCACAGCCCGGCATGCCCCGGCATGCCCCGGCCGGCCCCCGCCCGGCGGCCCCCTGCGGCCCCTGCGGGACCACCCGTCTCCGACGGCCCGCCGGCACCGGCAATCGCGCGCCCACCCCGTACCGAAACGCCTCGAAAGGCAACCGGGTCATGCGCACCCACACCACCACCAGCAGCACCACCGCCACCGGCGTCACCACCGGCACCGGCGTCACCACCATCGCCGCCGTCCGCAACCTCGGCATCCTCGCCCACGTCGACGCCGGCAAGACCACCGTCACCGAGCGGATCCTCTACCTCACCGGCACCACCCACAAGCGCGGCGAGGTCCACGACGGCACCACCGTCACCGACTTCGACCCCCAGGAACGCGACCGCGGCATCACCATCTTCGCCGCCGCCGTCAGCTGCGCCTGGGCCGGCCACCGGATCAACCTCATCGACACCCCCGGCCACGTCGACTTCGCCGACGAGGTCGAACGCTCGCTGCGCGTCCTGGACGGCGCGGTGGCGGTGTTCGACGCGGTCGCCGGCGTCGAACCGCAGAGCGAGTCCGTCTGGCGCCAGGCCGAACGCCACGGCGTGCCGAGGATCGCCTTCGTCAACAAGCTCGACCGCGCCGGCGCCGACCTGGACACCGCCGTCGCCTCCATCCGCGAACGCCTGCACCCGCGCCCGCTCGCCGTCCAACTGCCCATCGGCACCGAGGAGTCCTTCACCGGCGTCGTCGACCTGCTGCGCCTGCGCGCCCTCACCTGGCACGACGACGGCACCCCGGCCGCCGAGACCCCGGTGCCCGCCGGCCTGGCCGCCGAGGCCGCCGCACGCCGCCGCGCCCTGGAGGAGGCCGTCGCCGAACTGAACCCCGAGGCCCTGGAGGAGTTCTGTGCCCACGGCACCGTCACCGCCGCGACCCTGGCCACCGCCCTGCGCGAACTCACCCGCACCGGCGAGGCCGTGGTCGTGCTGTGCGGCTCCGCCTACCGCAACCGCGGCATCGAACCCCTGCTGGACGCCGCCGTCGCCTACCTGCCCTCCCCGCTCGACGTCCCGCCCGTACGGGCCGCCGACCACGGCGAGGACGGCACCCGACAGCAGCGCACCGCCGACCCCGAACAGCCCCTGACCGCCCTGGCGTTCAAGGTCGTCGCCGCCCCCACCGGCCGCCTGACCTACCTGCGCCTGTACGCCGGCACCCTGCACAAGGGGGCCACCGTGCTCGACACCACCACCGGCCGCACCGAACGCGTCGCCCGCATCCTGCGGGTGATGGCCGACCGCCACAGCGAGACCGACCACGCCCGCGCCGGCGACATCGTCGCCGTCATCGGCCCCAAGGCCGCCCGCGTCGGCGCCACCCTGTGCGACCCCGACCACCCCATCCGCCTGGAGGCACCCGTGAGCGCCGAACCGGTCGTCACCGTCGCCGTCGAGGCCCGCCGCGCCGCCGACACCGACAAGCTCGCCGCCGCCCTGGCCCGCCTCGCCGAGGAGGACCCCTCGCTGCGCCTGGCCACCGACCCGGAGACCGGCCAGCGCACCCTGTCGGGCCTGGGCGAGCTGCACCTGGAGGTCGCGGTGGAGAAGGTGCGCCGCGACAGCGGCATCGAGGCGGTCACCGGGGCGCCGACGGTCGCGCTGCGTGAGGCCCTGGTCGAGGGCGTCGGCGGCTTCGTGTACCGGCACGCCAAACAGGACGGCGGCGCCGGCCAGTTCGCGCACCTCGTGCTCGACGTCCGCCCGCTCGCGGACGACGCCGACGGGGAGTTCGCGTTCGCCTCCACCGTCACCGGCGGGCGGGTGCCGCGCGAGTACGTACAGGCCGTGGAGGCGGGCTGCCGCGACGCCCTCGCCGAGGGCCCGCTCGGCGGGCACCCGGTCACCGGCGTCGCCGTCACCCTCACCGACGGGGCCACCCACCCCAAGGACTCCTCCGAGCTCGCCTTCCGCACCGCCGCCCGCCTCGCCCTGCGCGCGGCGCTGCGGGCCTCGCGGATGCGCCTGCTGGAGCCGGTCGCGGAGGTGACGGTCACCGTGCCCGAGGACGCGCTGGGCACCGTCCTCGGTGACCTCGCCGCCCGCCGCGGCCTCGTCCGGGCCACCACGGCCGGACACGGCGGCACCGCCCGGGTGAGCGCACTGGTGCCGCTGGCCGAACTGTTCGGCTACGCGGGCCGCCTGCGCAGCCGCACCCAGGGCCGCGGCACCTTCACCAGCCGCCCGGCCGGCTACGCGCCCGCACCCGCGAGCGCCGGCTGAGCCCGCTGCCCGGCCCTCCCCGCCCCGGGGAGGGCCGGGCGCGGGTGCGGCGCAGGCGCGGGTGCGGCGGCGCGCGCGCGTGCGCGTCCGCTACAGCGCCCCGGCCTCGGCCGCCGCCCACGCCGACGGGTACAGCGGACGCCAGCCCAGTTCCCGGCGCGCCGCCGCCGTCGACACCTGCCCCTCCCACGGGTCGAACGGCGCCTGCGGCGAACCGCCCGGGTGCGTACGGCCGTTGAGCGCGTGCAGGTCCCAGGCCGTCAGCGGCGCGTCGTCGCCCACGTTGTAGGTGCGCCCCTCGATGCCCGGCACGGTCACCGCCCGCCACAGCGCCTGCGCCACGTCCGCGTGGTGCACCACTGCCAGGCGCTGGTGCGCGGGCCAGGACGCCGCCCACTGCATCGACTGCGCCAGGTGCGGATCGCCCTCCCCGTACACGAACGCCAACCGCGCCACCACCAGCGGCAGTTCGTCCCCGAGCGCGCGCAGCCCGGCCTCCGCCTGCGCCTTGGACGCCGCGTACACCCCCCACGCCGGGTCCGGCGCCAGGCGGTCGCCCTCCACCGCGGGCCGCCCCAGCCCACGCCCGTACACCAGGTTCGTACTGGTGTGGACGAACCGCGCCACCCCCGCCTTCGCGGCCTCGCGTCCCAGCGCCACCGCCGCGTCCCGGTTGACCGCCCACGCCGCCTCGTCCGGCACCCCGCGCAGCGCCGCCGCCACGTTCAGCACCACGTCGGCCCCCGCCAACGCCCGTGCCCGGTCCGCCTCTTCGCACAGGTCGCCGGTCACCACCTGCACGCCGAGGCCCGCCAGGGCGGCCGCCTTCCGCTCGTCGCGCACCAGCACCCGCACCGAGGAGCCCTGCGCCCCGGCCCACCGCACCAGCCGCGGCACCAGCCGGCTGCCCACCGAACCGGTCGCGCCCGTCACCAGGATCGTCGTCATCGCCCGTCCCCTCCAGGGAAGTCACTGCCGTTCTTCGACACCCACCACCCTGCCCGCGCACCGGGTGGCGCGGCAGAGACCTCCCGAACCAGGGACCGGCGGTCCCTGGCTGGGCCCGCCGGCCGGCCGCCGGCGGGGATCGCCGGTCGGCTCACGGGGCGGTGGCGTCCTCCGACAGCTCCCCTGACCGCGCCGAGGCGGCGCTTCCACCGGGCGGACCGGACCCGCTCCCCGGGGGGCGTTGATCACGACGGTGCGTTCGATCGGGTCGGGGATCACGGGCAGCCTCACCTCGTCCGGGGGCCGCAACCCGAGGGTTGCGGCCCCCGGGCCGTCAGCGGGCCGCTGCGGCCTCCTCGACGATCCGCAGCGCCTGCCCGCCGCTCAACTCGCTGCCGTCGGGGCCCCGCCCGAAGGCGGCCGCCAGGACGGCGGGCAGGTCCGGCGCGGCGACGGCGTCGCGCAGCCGCGCGAGGACGCCGGGGAAGTCGGCGTCCTCGACGGCGCCCGCGTGTTCCCGGCGCAGGCGGTGGACCACCTCCACCAGCTCGGGCCGCAGCCGCATCCAGGCGCGGGAGGTGCGGATCTCCTCCTCGACCTGCTCCACGAACCAGCGCAGCACCTCGAACGGGACGTCCGGGCAGCGCTCCTGGGGATCGAAGCTCACCGTCGGCTCGCGGGCCGGGTCCTCGTCGGGGACGACCGCGACCGCCAGAGTGCGCTGCTCGCGGAGGAACTCCAGTTCCAGGTGCCAGGCGTCCTCGGCCACGGAGTACATCGCGATGACCGCGTAGTCGCGGCCGGGGTGGGTGGCCATCGACTCAGCCCTCTCCGCCGCCCGGCGAAGCGCCGCCCGGTGGAGCGCCGCCCGGTGGAGCGCCGGCAGGTCTTGCGCCGCCCGCCCGCGTGAGGTCCGCGCCCTCGTGCAGGTGGGCCCCGGCCGGGCCCGGGTGCCGGTCGTCGGCGATGGTCAACTCGTCGACGAGGGCGAGCAGTCGGACGTCCCCGCCGGGGAACCGGAGGGTGAGGCCGGCCGTGAAGGCGACCCGGCCGTCGTCGTAGCCGATCTCCCGCACCGCGCGGACCGGCTGCCCGACGAACCCGGTCAGCGGGACGCCGGGCGGGTCACCGGTCACGCGGACGCTGCCGTACTGCGCCATCGCGTACGGCCCGTGCGGCCGCTCGGCCCGCAGTGACAGGCCGGTCGACGGCGTGTGGAACAGCACCGGGCCCAGGCCCTCCAGATGCAGCCACAGGTGCAGCAGCGACGGCTCGTCGTCGCCGTGGTGGTGCCACGCCGCGGTCACCTTCAGCAGCCGTCTGCCGATCAGGTCGGCGCCGGACAGCTCCTCGATGTCGATCACCCGCCGATGCTCGCACGGCCCCACCGGCGGGGCACCCGGGTTTCCCGGTGGGGGCGCGCGTGCGGCGGGGCCCCGGCCGGCGGGCCGGTCAGCGGGCGGACGGTTCCCGCAGGACCGGGCGGACGTCGCCGTAGGCGCCGGCCATCGGGGAGGAGCCGGTGGTGAGGAAGGCGTGGATCGCCGCCAGGTAGGCGGCGCGGTCCACGGTGCCGTCGCCGTCGGGGTCCAGGGCGTCGAACGCGGCGTCGGCCCCCTCGGCCGGGTTGCCGCTCGCCGTCCGCAGCCCGGTGAACTCCTCGCGGGTCAGGCGCCCGTCGCCGTCGCCGTCGGCGAGGTCGAACAGCGAGCCGAGGGCGGGCCGGCAGGTCTGCTCGAAGGTCTCGTGACCGGCCCAGTCGCGGTACTCCTCGAAGGTGACACCGCCGTCCCCGTCGCCGTCCATCCGCCCGAACACCTCCCGGTGGGCCGCCCTTGCCGCCGCGACCAGCGGGTCCTGCGGGCCGCGCCCGAAGGCCGAGGCGGCCCGGTCGACCCGGGCGAGGTACTCGCCGCGGGTGATCACACCGTCGCCGTCGGCGTCCAGCATCGCGAAGATGCGCCGCTTCGCCGCATCGGACATTCCGTCACCAACCGTTCCTCACAGGGATGTTTGCGTCCGTCACGCTATCGGCGGGACGGGCGCGGGCCCGGGAGGCGCGGCGCGCAGCCGGGGACCGGTGGTCCCTGGCTGCGGCCCGCCCCCGCGGGCCATGCTGGGGGCATGATCGACCGAACGGCGCTGGCCGACTTCCTCACCCGGGCCCGGGCCCGGCTCACCCCCGCCGACCTCGGGCTGCCGCCCGGCGCCCGGCGGCGCACGCCCGGACTGCGGCGCGAGGAGGTCGCGCAGGTGGCCGGGCTGTCGGTGGACTACTACGCGCGCCTGGAGCAGCGGCGCGGCCCGCAGCCCTCGCCGCAGCTGCTGGCGGCACTCGCGCGGGTGCTGCGGCTGAGCGAGGACGAGCGCGACCACCTGTTCCGCCTCGCCGGGCACGAGCCGCCGCGCCGGCACGGGCCGCTCGGGCACGTGCGCCCGGGGCTGCTGCTGATCCTGGACCGGCTGCACGACACCCCCGCCCAGGTCGTCACCGACCTCGGCGACGTCCTCGCCCAGAACCCGATGGCCGGCGCCGTCTTCGGTGACACCAGCACCCTGGCGCCCGAGCGGCGCAACCTGCTGCTGCGCTGGTTCACCGAACCCCGCAGCCGGGAGCTGTTCCCGCCCGAGGACCACGAGGACCTGGCCCGCGCCCACGTCGCCGCCCTGCGCGCGGCCCGCTCCGCCCGCCCCGGGGACCGGCGCGCCGCCGAACTGCTGCAGCAACTCCTCGCCACCGGGGAGGAGTTCACCACGCACTGGGAACGGCACGAGGTCGCCCGGCGGCGCACCGGCCGCAAGCGGGTGCGGCACCCGGTGGTGGGGGAGCTGGAGCTGGAGTGCGAGGTGCTGGCCGCCGGCGGCGAGGACCAGCTGCTGCTGGTGCACACCGCCGCACCCGGCAGCGAGTCCGCCTCCCGCCTGCAGCTGCTGCGCGTCGTCGGCGCACAGGCGCAGGCGCAGGCGCAGGTGTGAGCGCAGGCGCACGCGTCAGCGCGGGTGCAGGCCTGAAGGCCCCCGGCTCCCCTCGCCCCCGGGCCCCGGCGCGCCACGCCCGGGGCCGCTGCCCGTAGGCTGGGCGGGCCGCCGACGGCACAGACCGTCACCAGCAGGGCGGAACACGTACGGAACCGGGCAGGCAGGGCATGCAGTTCGACGACCAGGGCGACCTCGACACCTCGCAGGTGGACGACCGGCGCGGCATCCCGGGCGGGAAGATCGCCGTCGGCGGCGGGGCCGTGGGCCTGATCGCCGTGCTGATCGCGGTCGTCCTCGGCGTCGACCCGAAGCTGCTCGGCCTGTCCTCCGGCAGCGGCTCCGGCTCCGGCTCCTCCTCCTCGGGCGTGCGCACCGCCGGGGAGGCCCAGCAGGCCTGCAAGACCGGCGCGGACGCCAACAAGCGCCAGGACTGCCGGATCGTGGCGGTCACCAACAGCCTGCAGGAGTTCTGGCGCACCGAACTGCCGCGCCGCACCAACATCCCGTACAAGAACGCCGAGACGGTGCTGTTCACCGACCGGGTCTCCACCGCGTGCGGGCCGGCGACCTCGGCCGTCGGCCCGTTCTACTGCCCCGGCGACAAGAAGGCCTACGTCGACCTCGGCTTCTTCAACGAGCTCTCCGCCCGCTTCGGCGCCAAGGGCGGCCCCTTCGCCGAGTCCTACGTCGTCGCTCACGAGTACGGTCACCACATCCAGACCCTCACCGGCACGATGCAGAAGGTCGGGAACGACCGCCAGGGCGCGAACAGCGCCTCGGTGCGCCTGGAACTGCAGGCCGACTGCTACGCCGGGGTGTGGGCCCACCACGCCACCACCACCCCGCAGCCCTCCACCGGACGCCCGCTGATCGCCTCCCTCACCGACCAGGACATCGCCCAGGGCCTGGACGCGGCCGCGGCCGTCGGCGACGACCGCATCCAGCAGCAGGCCACCGGGCGGATCAACCCGGAGGCCTGGACGCACGGCTCCTCCGAGCAGCGCAAGGCCTGGTTCACCACCGGCTACCGCAGCGGCGACCTCGCGCAGTGCGACACCTTCTCGGCGGCGAAGCTGTAGCAGCCTGCAGCCCCGAGGCCTCCGCTGCGCGCCCGCGCCGTCAGGCCGGCCCGGCCCCCGGGCCCGCCGCGCCGCCGCCCTCCCAGTCCCAGCCGGCGACGGCGTCGCGCAGCAGGCGGACGGCGGCGGGCAGGCGGGTGCCCGCGCCCCAGGCGAGGGTGAGGGTGCGGCGGCAGTCGGGGGAGTCGACGGCGACCCAGGCCAGCGGCAGGCGGGTGGCGGTGCGGCGGCCGACGGCGGGCACCAGGCCGATGCCCAGGTCCGCGCTGATCAGTTCGGCGATGGCGCCGACCTCGTCGACCTCGCAGACGATCCTGGGCACCAGGCCGCGCCCGGCGAACAGCCGCTCCAGCAGGCGCCGTTGCCAGTGCCCGGGGCGGGCGGCGATGAACGGGTGGCCGGCGATCTCGTCGATGCCGACCGCGGTGCGGGCGGCCAGCGGGTGGCCGGGGGCGACGGCCAGCCCGACCGCCTCGTCGAGCAGCGGGACGGTCTCCAGCCCTTCGGCGGCGATCGGCTGGGAGACGACGGCGAGGTCGACGTCCTGGGCCCGCAGCCGGCGGGCGGCCTCCTCGGCGGACAGCTGGTGCAACTCGATCTCCACCCCGGGGTGGGCCCGCTTGAACGCGGCCAGCGGCCCGCTGAAGGCCAGGAAGGTCTCCGAGGCCAGCCGGACCGTGCCGAAGCCCTGCCCGGCGGCCTCGGCCACCGCCCGCCGTCCGGCGGCCAGTTCGCCGAGCGAGCGCTCGACGTGGCCGCGGAAGATCCGCCCGGCCTCGTTGAGGCGCAGCCGCCCGCCCCGGTCGAACAGCGGGGTGCCCAGCTCGGCCTCCAGGCGGGCGATGCTGCGGCTCAACGACGGCTGGGCGACGCGCAGTTCCTCGGCCGCGCGGCTCAGGTGCTCCAGCCGCGCCACGACGAGGAACTGGCCGAGCGTGTGCAGGTCCACCGGCGTCCGTCCCGTCCTGTCCCCGTGTCCGTGGCGACGGCACACCGCCATCCCTGGTCCTGCAGGGTATCCGCGGCTTCGGACGGGCCGGCGGGCAGTGCACCAGCGTGGGTGCCGCCGGTGCGGGAGACGTGGGCACGGGCAGTGCCCGCCGCTCCCCCGTGCGGCGGGCACTGCCGGAACCGGAAACCCGGTGACGATCCGTGACGATGCGTCAGGGGCGGTCGAGCGTGATCGAGTTGATCGGCCCCAGGTCGTAGTACACCCCGTTCTGCGCCGGGATGTCGTAGACGCAGTTCGTGCCGCCCGAACCGCGGCACAGGTGCGCGTGCGCCCCGCCGGTCTGGTTGTTCAGCACCCAGTGGTTGCCGAACTGGTTGCTCAGGTTGTGCGCGCCGTAGCTGTAGTAGACGTCGGTGGGGGAGACGGCCGGGTTCTGGTTCTGCGGGTAGATGCAGACCGCCCCGGACGGGCAGCCCGCCCAGGAGCCGTCCGCGGCGCCGGCACTGCCGGTGCCCATCGCGGTCAGGGCGGCGGTGGCGAGGCCGAGGGCGGCCAGGGCGTGGGTGATCCTGCGCATGGGGTGGTTCTCCCTTGGCTGGTACGGGGCCCGGCGATCGGCCGGACCGGTGCCCGTCAGCCTAGGAACGCGGCGCCCCCGGCGGTCCCTGACATCTGACAGGGGCGTGGCTGCTTGCCCCCCGCCGCCCCGCGCCCCCGGCCTCCCGGCCGGGGGACCCCCGGGGCCTCAGCCGGTGGCGACCCCCGGCGTCAGGCCCAGCCGCTCCGGACGGGCCGGCGGGCGCAGCTGGTCGGGCGTCAGCTGATCGCGGCGGGCCTGCCAGGCGAGCAGCCGGGCCCGGGCCTGCTGGTTGCGCTCCGCCGCCGCCCCGTCCGCGGCGGGAACGGCGTCCGCCTCGCGCAGCAGCACCCTGGCCGGACGTTCGTCGGCGCCGGGCAGGACGTCCAGGACGAGGAAACGCGCACCCGGCGGGAAGACCACCTCCGGGTCCCCGTCCTCGGCGATCACCGACGTCCGGCGGCCGGTGGCCGACCACACCAGGAACTCCGCCGACGTCCCCGGGAGGAGGTCGGCCTCCGGAGTCCCGACCAGCGGTGCGGGCTCCGTCAGCAGCGCGTCCCGCACGTAGTGCCGCAGCACCTCCTCGTCCGCGTCGGCGCCCAGCAGCACGGGCCCCCGGTGGTTGGGCAGCCGGCGCAGCCCGGAACCCAGGCACGCCAGGTACGGGTCCAGCGCCCCGGCGCCGCCGGGCCGACGGGCCGCCGCCACCAACTCGGCCCGGGACGCGGGCAGTCCGGTGTCCGCGTGGTGCAGGTAGACCGCCGCGAGGTCGTCCTTCAGGTCGTCACGGGCCTGCGACCGCAGCGCCGGCAACCGCAGGGCGACCTGCTCGGCTCGGCTGGCGTAGCGGTGGAAGTGCGGGCCCAGCAGGGCCCGGAACGCCGCCCGCTCCGCGGGGGTGGACGGCCGGCCGGCGGGGAACGCGCCGTCCGGCGCGACGAGCCGGGACACGGCGGTGCCTTCGGTGTCGCCGGCGTCGGAGTCGCCGTTGCCGGTGTCGCCGTCCGGCCCGGCCGTGGGGTCCACGGAGACGGGGCCGGGGACGGGGACGGGTTCGGGGACGACGGGGACGGGTTCGGTGACGGCGGGTTCCACGGCGGCGGGCCCGGCGCCCGGACCGACGGGTGCCGCTTCGGGCGCCGGTTCCGGGTCGGGTTCGGTGTCCGGTGCGTCGGGGAGCGGGGTACGGGCGGGGGCGGGTGCCCGGGGGCCGCCCGTGGTGTCGGGGCCGGCGGAGGTGGCCGCCCAGGTGGGCGGTTCGGGGAAGCCGGGGCCGGGGTCGGTGTCGGCGCCGTCCGGGTCCGGGCCGGCGGGTGGCACCGACGGCCCGGGTTCGGGTTCGGTGTCCGGTGCGTCGGGGAGCGGGGTACGGTCGGGCACGGCCGGGCGGGCGGTCTCCGGCGCGGGGCCCGCGTTCAGGAGCAGCCCCGGTACCGCCGCGCCCGGGACGGTGAGCGCCGTCAGCAGGCCGTCCACGGCGGCCAGCACCTCCGCCGGCACCGTACGGTCGGTCACGCCCGCGATGAGCACCGGACGGGCCGGGTCGGGGTCGAGCAGCCGCGGGCCGTGGTCCAGCGGCGGGTCCTCCGGGCGCAGCCACAGGCCGGCCGGGACCGCCTCCAGGCACCAGCCCGCCACCGGCGCGCGGTAGAGCGCGGGGCCGCAGGACGTGGTGCCGTCGGGCAGGGGACGCCAGGCCGAGGCGACGACCCGGCCGCGGCCGGGGGAAGCGGTCAGCTCGGTCAGCCACGGCTCCCAGCCGGGGATGCCGTCGGCGTCCAGGATCCGGGCGGAGCAGCCGTCCCCGGTGCGCATCGGCAGGCCGACGGCGGCCCGGACGTCGTGGCCCAGCTCGGCCGCGAGAGCGGCGGCCAGGGCGACCAGGGCCGTCGTGGGCGCCCAGGGCGCGCTGACCAGCAGGTCGTCCGGGGCCGGGTGGACGCGGCGCAGCCGCTCGGCGACGCCGGCGGCCTCGGGCAGCGGCGCACCGGGGTGGCCGACCACCAGGACCAGGGTGCCCGGCGTCGCCGTGGTGCGGGCGAGCAGGCCGGGCCGGACGTCGGGGGCGGGCTCGTCGCGGAACCAGTAGCCGCGCGGCAGCACGGTCACCAGCGGGTCCCCGTCGAACGGGTCGCGGTCGCCGCCCGCCACGGGGGAGGGTGCGGGCGGTGGCGGTGTCCGGGGGGCTGTCGGGCCGGTCGCGACCGGTACGGCCGTGCCCGCCACCGGCGCGGGGAGGGCCGCCGGGTCGGGGACGGGGTCGGGGACGGGGTCGGCGGCAGGCACCGGGCCGGTCGCGACCGGTACGGCCGTGCCCGCCACCGGCGCGGGCAGGGCCGCCGGTGTCGGTGCGGGTGCGGGTGCGGGGGAGGGCAGGGCGGCGGGCACCGCGCCCGCCGCGACCGGCACCGCCGGCACCGCCGGCACCGCGCCCGCCGGGTCCGCCGCCCGGGCCCGGGCCGCCGCCGCGCCCGCCGGCGCCGCCGCCGTCTCCGGCAGCGGCCACACCGGCCCGAGCCGGCGGGTGCGCCCCGCCGGGGTGAACAACCACCAGGAGGACGGCTCGCCGTCCTCGGCGCCGCCGCTCAGCAGGGTCCCGTCGGGCCGCAGGGTGACGACGCCGTCGGGCGCGACGATGCTGGTGGCGGCGAGTTCGGCGATCCGCTGGGCGGGCCGCCGTCCGTCGGCCTGGCCGGCGGCGAGGCCGGAGGCGGCGAGGACCAGGGTGGCGGCCCGGCGGGCGGCCGCGGTGCGGGCGAGTTCGTCCAGGCCGGCGAGCAGGACGGGCTGCGCGTCGGCGGCCGCCGCCAGCACCGTCACGGTGCCGACCACCGCCGGCAGCAGGGCCAGCGCGTCGGCGAGGTCGGCCGGCAGCACCGCCGTCGCCTCGGTCCCGTCCGCCGTCCCGCCGGCCGCGCCCCGCGCCGGGCCGGGCGCGATGACGAAGTGCGGGCCCGCCTCGTGCAGCACCGCGGGCGCGGGTGCGGGCGCCGGCGCCGGGACGTCGCGGTGACGGGCCAGCCAGCGCCGCACCGGCGCGCTCCCGGCGCTCACCGCTGCGCCCCGTCGGCGTCGTCGAGGACCGCGGTCTGCACCTGCACGGTGCGCCGCCGGGTGATGTGCAGGGCCCGTCCGGGCGGGAACGTCCGGGGTTTGGTGTTGCCGAACAGGAAGCCCTCGCTCGGCGGGCAGGACAGCAGCACCGCCGGGGTGTTGACCTCCTCCAGCTTGCGCAGCAGCTGGTCGGAGGAGGCCCGTCCGATGCCGTTGGCGCTGCGCGCCACGATCAGGTGCAGGCCCAGTTCGGCGCCCTGCGCGAGGTGGTCCAGCAGCGGCGCGAACGGGTGGGCGGTGATCCCGCCGGGGGAGCCGGCGACCAGCTCGTAGTCGTCGATCAGGATGAACAGCTCGGGGCCCTCCCACCAGTCACGCAGCCGCAGCCGCTCGGGCGGGATGTCCGCGCCGGGCAGCCGGTTGCCCATCGCCCGTGCCGCGCCGTCGACGATCTGGCGCAGCACGTCCACGGCGACCGCGTGCCCGAGCCGGTACTCCTCCGGTACCGCGCCCTGCAGCACCCGGCGGTAGTCGACCAGCATGATGCGCGCCTCGTCGGGCCGGTAGGCGCCGGTGATGCCGGCCGCGACCAGCTTCAGCAGGTTCGTCTTGCCCGACTCGCTGTCACCGACGACCACCAGGTGCGGCGTTTCCTCGAAGTCGTGCCACAGGGTGTCCATCGACACGTCCTGCAGACCCAGCGGGACGCGCAGCCGGCCCTCGGGCGCGGGCAGCGCGGCGGCGGGCAGCTGCAGCGGCAGCATCCGGACCTCGGGCGCGCGCGGCCCCGTCCAGTGCTCGGCGACGGCGTCGACCAGGTCCGCGACCCCCTCGCCGAGGTCGTCGGTGGCGCCGTTGCCGTCCATCCGGGGCAGCGCGGTGAGGAAGTGCAGTTCGTCCACGGTCAGACCGCGGCCGGGGACCTTGGGCACCGTCCCCGCGACGCGCATGCCGATCGCGGAGTCGACCGGGTCGCCGAGGCGCAGCTCGAAGCGGGTGCCCAGCAGGTCGCGCAGCGCGCCGGTGACCTCGCCCCAGCGGGTGGTGCCGACGACCAGGTGGATGCCGTAGTTGAGGCCGCGCTGGGCGATCAGGGTCAGCACCGGAGCGAGGTCGGGGAACTCCTGGCGCACGGTGTTCCAGCCGTCGATCACCAGGAAGACGTCGCCGTGCGCCTCCTGCGGCAGCTCACCGGCCGCCAGCATCCGGCGGAACGCCGCGACGGAGTCGATGCCGAGTTCGGCGAAGCGCTGCTCGCGCCGCGCGAGGATCGCGTTGACCTCCGCGACCGTGCGCACCACCCGCTCGGGGTCGTGCCGCCCGGTGACCCCGCCCACGTGCGGCAGCCCGCGCAGCGAGGACAGCGTCCCGCCGCCGAAGTCCAGACAGTAGAACTGCACTTCGCGCGGGGTGTGGGTGAGCGCCAGCGCCGTCATCAGGGCCCGCAGCAGGGTGGACTTGCCGCTCTGCGGGCCACCCGCGATCCCCACGTGCCCGCCCGCCCCCGACAGGTCGGCGGTGAGCAGGTCGCGCACCTGCTGGAAAGGCCGGTCGACGACACCGACCGGAACGCTCAGCGTGCCGCGGCCCGCCGCGCCCTCGGTGGTCAGCCCGTGCTCCGGGTGCGGCGCCAGCGGAGGCAGCAACTGGTCCAGGGTGGGCGGCACCCCCAGCGGCGGCAGCCACACCTGGTGCGCCGGCGGCCCCGCGTCCAGCAGCATCCCGGCCGCGATGGCCAGCAGGCTGCCGCTCTCCTGCTCCTCCTCCACCTCCGGCTCCTCCGGCACCAGGACGGGCTGACGCGGTGCCACGTACCCGGTGCCGTACGCGGCGACCTGCCCGGCCGCGGCCTGCCGGCGCACGGCCGCGGGCCGCGGCGCCCGGTAGGGCCCGGAGACGTACGCGGCCTTGAACCGGGTCAGGGTGGCGATGTCGCTGCGCAGGAACCCGTTGCCGGGCTGGGACGGCAGGTGGTACGCGTCCGGCACCCCCAGCACGCCCCGGCTCTCCATCGCCGAGAACGTCCGCAGCCCCACCCGGTACGACAGGTGCGACTCCAGCGCGTGCATCCGGCCCTCGTCCAGCCGCTGCGAGGCCAGCAGCAGGTGCACGCCCAGCGACCGGCCCAGCCGGCCGATCATGATGAACAGCTCCATGAAGTCCCGGTGCGCGGCCAGCAGTTCGGAGAACTCGTCGACCACCACGAACAGCGTCGGCAGCGGCTCCAGATCGGCCCCGCCCGCCCGCGCGGTCTCGTAGTCCAGCAGCGAACTGTAGTTGCCCGCCGCCCGCAGCAGCTCCTGACGGCGCACCAGCTCACCGTGCAGCGCGTCCCGCATCCGGTCCACCAGCGCCGCCTCGTCGGCCAGGTTGGTGATCACCGCCGAGGTGTGCGGCAGCCGGTCCAGCCCCAGGAACGTCGCACCGCCCTTGAAGTCGACCAGCACGAAGTTCAGCACCTCCGAGGAGTGCGTCAGCGCCAGCGCCAGCACCAGCGTGCGCAACAGCTCCGACTTGCCCGACCCGGTCGCCCCGATCAGCATCCCGTGCGGACCCATGCCGCCCTGCGCCGACTCCTTGATGTCCAGCTCCACCGGCGTGCCGTCCGCCGCGATCCCCAGCGGCACCCGCAGCCGGTCCGCGATCCCGCGCCGCGCCCAGCTCAGCGCCACGTCGTGCCGGTGCAGGTCCCGGATGCCCAGCAGCGACGCCAGATCGAAGTCACCCGCCAGCGGCTCCCCGGCCTCCACCTGGTCCCCGAGCCGGTACGGCGCCATCAGGGAGGCCAGCCGCCGAGCCGCCGGCAGCGACAACGCGTCCGGCCGCCCCAGCTCCGTCACCTCGTCACGGTGGTTGCGGTCCGCGCCGACCATCGCCAGCCGGCCCTCCTCGATCCGCAGCCGCAACCGGTGCCGCAACGGCTTCCACTCCAACGCGTCACCCAGGTCCAGCAGCACCGCGTTGCGCCACCCCGCCAGCGCCGCCCGGCTGCCCGCACCCGCCTGCGGACCGTCCAGCACGATCACCGTGAACGGCTCGTCCCGGCCCGGCTGCGCCTCCGGCTCCCACGGCCCGCGCCCCGCGAACTCCGCCCCCAGCACCTGCTCCAGCTCCGCCAGCGACCCCGCCACCAGCCGCACCGGCCCCAACGCGTCGGTGTCCACCGGGTGCAGCGCGTGCGGCAGCCACTTCGCCCACTCCCACCGCTCCCGGTGCTCCGCGTCCGTCACCACCGCGATCCGCAGCTCGTCCGGCGCGTGGAACAGCGCCAGCTGCGCCAGCATCGCCCGCGCCAGCGCCCGCGCCGCCTCCCGGTCGTCACCGCGCACCAGCACCTGGGCGTACCCGCGCACGTACACCGCGATCGGCTGGTCCGCGACCGTGCCGTAGGCGTGGATGAACCGCCGCAGCGCGTGCGCGCACAACGGCTCCAGGTCCTCCACCGGCTTCGTCGACAGCGGCGCCAGCCGCACCGCCAGCCGCTGGTGCCCCACCCCGATCCGCACGTCACCGAAGTCCGGGTGCGCGCTGCGCCGCTCCCACAGCCGCGAGGTGCGCACCAGCGACGCCACCGTCGACGGAGCCGGGTGCCGCCAGGCCAGCGCCTCCTGCTGACGCACGATGTGCCCGCGCACCTGCCGGCGCATCTGCGACAGGTACCGCAGGTAGTCCCGCCGCTCGGCCCGCAACTCCCGCTTGCGGTCGCTGGAACCGCGGATCAGCGAGGTCACCAGCATGCCCACCGCGGACAGGCCCATCATGCCCACCGCCACGTAGCCGAGCACCCCGCCGCCCTCACCGGGACGCAGGAACACGAACACCATCGACAGCGAACTCAACGCCATCGGCGCCATCGAGATCATGCTCGACATGCCGCTCTGCGACTCCGGCAGGACCGGCGGCTCCTGCAACTGGATCTCGCCGTCGGGCATCGCCGGACCGGGACGCCGAGGCGGACGGTCGACCAGCACCACACTCAACGCAACGGCTCCTCGCACCAGGGGGGACGGCCGCGAAGCCCCCGCGGTCCGGGGCGCCGTCCGCCCAGGACCACGGACGGCGCCCCGCCCCGGGTTCACCCGCCGTACGGAACCCGCCACCCGCCGGTGAACCCCGCGGCCCCCGCCGCCCGTGGCCCAGGGTGAAGGAGACCGCCCCCGCGGGGCGGACGGCCCAGGCCGTACGGACGTGAGGAGAGCCTTGAACGGGAGCGCCAACGGGACCGCAGTCGCCGGACTGTGCCGACTGAGGTTCCACGCACCCGAAGCGGTGTTCGACCTCGCGGTCCCCGCCGACGTGCCACTGGCCGACCTGCTGCCCGCCGTCCTCGCCCACGCCGGCGACGACCTGGAGGAACGGGGCACCGAACACGACGGCTGGATCCTCCAACGCCTCGGCGAACCGCCCCTGGACGAGGAACTCGGCGCCGACGCCCTCGGCCTGCACGACGGCGAGGACCTCCACCTGCGCCCGCGCCGCGACCCCCTGCCCGAGGTCCACTACGACGACCTCGCCGACGGCGTCGCCACCGGCATGCGCGAACGCCCCGACACCTGGCGCCCCGCCCTCACCCACCACGTCGCCCTCGCCCTGGCCGTCACCGCCCTCGCCGGCGGCCTCGCCCTCCTCCTCCTGCCCGGCCCGCCCCACCTGCGCGCCGGCGCCGCCGCCGTCACCGGCCTGTTCCTGCTCCTCGGCGCCCTCAGCGCCTCCCGCGCCGTCGGCGACGCCGGCGCCGGCACCGCCCTCGGCGCCACCGCCGTGCCCTACCTCGCCCTGGCCGGCGCCCTCCTCACCACCGGCACCGGACCCTCCGCCACCGGAGCCCGCCTGCTCGCCGGCGGCTGCACCGGCGCCGGAGCCGCCGTCCTCGCCATGGCCGCCGTCGGCTGCGCCGCCCCGCTCTTCCTCGGCCTGGTCCTGCTCGCCCTGCAGGTCACCACCGCCGGCGCCCTGCTACTCGGCGGACTGACCGCCCCCGCCACCGCCGCCGTCCTCGCCGTCCTGCCCGTCGCCACCGCCTCCTTCCTGCCCGGCCTGTGCTTCCGCCTGTCCGGCCTGCGCCTGCCCGCCCTGCCCCGCAACGCCGAGGAACTCCAGGAAGGCATCGAAGCCGTCCCCGCGGCCTCCGTGCGCTCCCGCAGCGCCGTCGCCGACGGCTTCCTGACGGCCTTCCACCTCGCCCTCGCCCCCGTCCTCGCCCTCTGCCTGGTCACCCTCACCGGCCGCGACGGCTGGGCCCCCACCGCCCTGACCTGCGCCCTGGCGCTCCTGCTCCTGCTGCACGCCCGCGGCATCGGCAGCATCCCCCAGCGCCTGGCCGTCCTCGTCCCCGGCGCCCTGGGCCCCGCCCTGCTCATCGCCCACCTCGCCGCCGGCCGGTCCACCGCCGAGCGCACGGGCCTGCTCGCCGCCCTGGTCGCCACCGCCGCCGTCCTGGCCGCCGTCTCCTGGACCGTCCCCGGCCGGCGCCTGCTGCCCTACTGGGGCCGCGCCGCCGACCTCCTGCACACCCTCGCCGCCGTCAGCGTGCTCCCGCTCGCCCTCGCCGCCGCCGGCGCCTACCACGGGCTGCGCGCCATCTCCGGCTGAAGCCCGCCGCCACCCGCACCCGCACCCGCGCACCGCCCGCGCGAGCCGACCCGACGCCCCGCCCCGAGGAGAACCACGCCATGCAGTCGAAGCGCGACCAGGTGCAGGCCCACCTGTTCGTGATGGGCCGCCTCGCCACCGGCATGCTCCGCGGCGAACCCGACGCCCCCGACGCCCCCACCGCACGCACCTCCCGCGGCATCGTCACCGGCACCGTCATCGCCGTCCTCGCCTGCCTGATCGCCGCCGTCTACGGCGTCCTCGTCCCCGGCGGCGCCACCGGCTGGAAGAAACCCGGCACCCTCGTCCTGGTCAAGGAGAGCGGCGCCCGCTACCTCTACCTCGACGGCACCCTCCACCCCCTGCTCAACGAGACCACCGCCCGCCTCATCGCCGGCGACCAGCTCACCGTCGACCAGGTCAGCACCCACTCCCTCGCCGGCACCCCCCGCGGCACCCCCCTCGGCATCCTCGGCGCCCCCGACGGCCTGCCCGAACCCGGCCGCCTCACCACCGCCCCCTGGCTCGCCTGCGCCGCCCTGCGCCCCGGCCCCTCCGGCACCCGCACCCCCCACCTCGCCCTCGCCGTCGACCCCGCCACCCGCGGCACCGCCCTCACCGACAACCAGGCCCTCCTGGTCACCGCCCCCGACGGCACCGCCCACCTCCTGTGGCACGGGCGCCGCCTGCGCCTGGACACCCGCAACGGCGCCCGCCAGGCCCTCGGCCAGAGCGCCGCCACCGCCCAGCCCGTCCCCCAGGCCTTCCTCAACGCCCTGCCCGCCGGCCCCGACCTCGCCGCCCCCGACCTCGACCAGCGCGGCACCCCCGGCCCCGACCTCGCCACCCGCCCCACCCGCGTCGGACAGCTCTTCACCGGCCCCAACGGCGACCCCTACGTCCTCACCGCCGCCGGACTCACCCCGCTCACCCCGATGGCCTTCGAACTGCTGCGCAACGACCCCCGCACCCAGCAGAGCGCCTACCAGGACGCCGCGGTCACCCCCGCCGCCGTGTTCGCCGCCGACCTCGCCGCCCACAGCGCACCCCCCGCACCGGCCACCAACGCCGCCACCGCCCTGCCCACCACCGTGCCCGAACTCCTGACCGCCCCCCAGGGCCGCGACGTCTGCGCCGAACTGCGCCCCGGCGACCCCGGGCCCACCACCGCCGTCACCCTCGTCGACGACACCGCCCTGCAGGGCTCCGCCCCCACCGTCCAGCCCGGCGTCGAGGCGCCCTGCGCCACCGCCGACACCATCGCGGTGCGCCCCGGCGGCGGCGCCCTGGTGCGCGCCCTGTCCACCGCCGGCACCGGCACCACCCTGTACCTGGTCACCGACACCGGGGTGAAGTACCCGCTGCCCTCACCGGCCGTCGCCAAGCAGCTCGGCTACGGCGAGGCCGCCCCGCCGGGCGTCCCCGAGGCGCTGCTGACCCTGCTGCCCACCGGCCCCAGCCTCGACCCGGCCGCCCTCACCGGCGCCCCCGCCGCCCCCGCGCCCGCCGCCCCCGCACCTGCCTGCCCGCGGTGAACCGGCCGCCGACACGGCGCCGTTGACCTGAAATGAACCCGGCATCCGCGCCGGGCCGACGGAGAGGAGCCCCCGATGGTGAACACCCTGCAGACAGAGGACACGGTCGTCCGCAACGTCCTGGCGACCCTGCAAGGCCACATCGACACCATGCTCAGGGCCTGCACGAACATCCAGGACATCAACACCGAGATCCACCAGCACTTCCAGGCCGCCTGCAGCGACCTCTACCAGCAGAAGATCAACGACTGGACGACGCGCTACCGGCAGCTCAACAGCGCCTACAGCACCTTCCACGAGAACTTCGCGGCCGGGCACAACACCATCAACACCGCCCACTCGGAGGCCCTGGCCACCGTCAACGGCTCCGGCCCCTCCAGCCTCAGCCTGGACATCAGCAACGGCCTGAACCCCAAGTAGCAGCCGGCCGCCCGGCACCGACCCGCACCACCGACCCGCACCACCGACCCGAGGGGAAACCGATGGCCGCGAACGACGGACACATCACGCTCAACCACGCCAACATCGACGAGGCCGCCGACGCGCTGGCCGCGGCCGGCGGCGCCATGCACGACGCCATGGAGAACCTCCGCACCGCGCTCCAGAGCACCGAGGGCCAGCTCCAGGGCCAGCTCGCCACCGCCGCCCGGGAGTTCCGGCTGATGCTCGACGCCCAGGAGTCGGAGATGACCAACGACATCTCCGCCGCCGCCGGCACCCTGAGGACCATGCACGGCCTGCTGCGCGACGCCGACAAGCGCGCCGCCGCGGGCGTCGGCTGATGGCGACGCCCGAGCCGCCGAACTACGAACACACGCTCAGTGTCGACAAGGACGACCTCCAGTACTTCGCGAACACGGAGATCGGCGGCCTGCTGGACGACCTGAACCAGAACCCCGGCTACAACGTGATGCAGCGCTACGCCGGGATGCTGAACGACACGGGCAACTCGCTGCTGGTGGGCAACAAGTACTTCTTCGCGGACTCGGTCGTCCTCGACTTCAAGAACCTGGCCACCGGCCTGGCCACCGACCTCGGCACCCTCAAGGCCCAGATGCGTCAGGCCCAGATCAAGATCCAGCTGACGCTGACGATCATGGACGAGGCCCATGAGAAAGCCATGACGGCGGCCGAGATGATGGAGGTCCTCACCAAGGTGTCGACCGCCACCGCGCCCAAGTCGGGCAGCTGAAAAAGTAGTTGACCGTACCGAGCATGTGGGGGCACTGATGGCCGTGAGCTGGGAGCAGGTGCTCACGTTCTTCGCGGGCCCGGACCAGAAGATCGTGGACCGGACCAAGGTCGCGGAGCTGCCCACGGGCGCCAAGTCCTGGATCAGGACGGATCAGGTCAAGAAGGGCGAGACCGGCGCCGACTTCTACTTCGGGGACAAGTCCGACGTCGGGAAGACGGACATGGCCAAGGAGGGCGAGAGCAGGCCCGACGTCTGGTGGGCGTGGAACTTCACCCGGAGCAGTGGCAGCCACAGCCACATCCTGGTCGGGATCCCGGTCAACTACACGGACTGGGGCAACGACACGGACAAGCCGCTGTCCCAGTTCATCCACCAGCACGAGGGGATCTTCAGCCCGCTGGCGTCCGGCGGCGGCAACGCCGCGATCGACCCCCGGAGCCTGCGGGCCGCAGCCCAGGGCCTGCGGGACGTGGGCACGTGGCTGGAGACCTGGTACCCGCGGGTGAACAAGTGGGTCGACCTGATCGACGGCCCGGACAGCAACTGGCAGGGCGACGCGGCCGGCGAGTTCAAGATGCTGCTCAAGCGGTACGCGCTGGAGATCGAGACCATCCGCCTCCAGCTGGACACGGTGAACCACCCGCACGACCTCGAAGCGGCGGCCGACCAGATCCCGAAGACGGTCACGGGCCTCTACACCGTCCACCAGCAGTGGTGGGACTCCGGGACCCTGTGGCCCTCCCACGCCATCTACCAGGCCCTGGAAGAGGCGCTGAGGGGCGTCACGCCGACGGTCGACGCCTCCGGGAACGCGACGGCCATCCCCTCCAACACGCTCGGCGACGCCCTGCACGACTCCTTCTACGTCCTGCTGGAGCAGCGGGCGAAGGAGATCTGGCGCTCCAACGCCGCCGTGTACCTCGACGCGCGCAAGGGCGGGACCGGCGGCGGGACCGACCCGACGGACGCCCTGAACACCGCCTACAAGCAGCTGGTCACGGACTTCGGCCGCGGCTACGTCAACATCAGCCTGGACCTGCCCACCCAGGCGCCCCCCGGCCCGGGCACCGGCGACGGCACCGGCGGTGACGGCAAGGACGGCAAGGGCGGTGACGGCAAGGGCGGTGACGGCAACATCGACCTGGGCGGCGGCAGCGGCGGCGGGGGCGGCGGCTCCGGCAGCAAGTTCGACCTGGGCGGTGGCAGCGGCGGCGGTGCCGGCAAGGGAGGCGACGGCAAGGGCGGCGACTCCAAGACCCACCTGCCCCCGCCGCCCCCGGTCATCGGTCCCGGCGGGGGAGGCGGCAGCGGCATCGGCGACGGCGCCGGCACGCCCATCCTCGACAAGGACCACAAGCCCGTCCTGGGCGCCGACAAGAAGCCGGTGCTGCTGCCCCCTGGCGGCTACATCGGCAAGGACGGCCAGGTGTACGACGCCAACGGCCAGAAGGTGATCGGCAAGGACGGCAAGCCCGTCGTCGTCCCGCCGGGCTCGGACGTCCCGCCCGGCACGGGCGGCGGCGTCTACGGGCAGAACGCCAAGGTGCCCAGGGGCTCCAGGGTCCGCGAGGACGGGACGGTGATCGGCCCCGACGACAAGGAGGTGCTGGACCGCGACGGCAACCCCGTGGTGCTGCCCAAGGGCGGCTCCGTCGCCGGCGACGGCACCCTCCTGGACTCCACCGGCCGCCCGATCTCCGACATCTCCCAGCGCTACACCGACCGCCAGCACGCCATCGACGCGATGGTCGGCAGCGGCGGCAGTGGCAGCGGCAGTGGCGGGGGCGGGACCGGCAGCGGCGGCGGCATCCGCCCGCCGTCCAGCGGGGACGACTGGAAGCTGGACCTCGGCTCCTCCTTCGGCGACTACGGCTCCGGCGGTGGCGCGGACTCCGGCTCCGGCGGCCCGGGCTCCTACGCCGGCCTCCTCGGCGGCGTCGGGGGAGTGGGCGGCTCCGGCGGCATCCCCTCCGGCGGCTCGCTGCCCAAGCTGGTCGGATCCGGCGGCGGGCTGAGCGCGCGAGCCGTCGAGAACAGCGGCGGGCTGGCCCCGGGCGGCAGGACGGCGGCCGCCGCGGCCGCCGAGTCGGCCGCGGCGGAGAAGGCCGCGATGCAGAAGGCCTCCGCGCTGGCGGCCGAGGAGCAGGCCGCGATGCGCGGCCGGTCGGTGTCCACCAGCGGCGGCGGGATGCCGATGATGCCGCCGATGGGCGGCGGCATGGGCGGTGGCATGGGCGCGGGCCAGGGCGAGAAGGACCGTCAGCGCACCACCTGGCTGGCCGAGGACGAAGAGGTGTGGGGCACCGAGACCGGTGCGGTCAACGGTGTGATCGGCCGCTGAGCGGCGGGCACCACCGGCAGGCAGGGCGGCGTCCCGGCAGGGACGCCGCCCCGGGAAAGGACACGGAGAAGGCATGTCGTACTCGTTCGAGGACCAACTGGACCGGGCCCTGGCCTCGTTGGAGGAACAGAAGGAGAGGCTGGCCGAGTCGACGCGCAGGATGCAGGCGATGACCGCCGAGGCCAGGAGCAAGGACCGGATGGTCACCGCGAAGGTCGGCCCCCAGGGCGAGCTGCTCGCGCTGAGCTTCCACACCACCGCCTACCAGTCCATGGCGCCGGCCGAGCTGAGCGCCGTGCTGAAGGACGTCCTCAACGAGGCCAAGGCCCGGATGGGCGAGCGGATCGCCGCCGAGATGCGCGGCTTCGAGGGCGTCGGCGAGACGCTGCGGATGAACTTCACCGGCGAACGCGGCGACGAGGACCCGTTCGGAACCGGCGGCGCCCTGGACCTGGACGCGCTGCTCGCCCCGCTCACCGCGATGCGCCCCGGCGCCGACCAGAGCGTCAAGTCCCGCAAGCAGGAAGAGTTCAATGGCTGACAGGCTGCGCAAGGAGTCGGGCCTCAAGCAGGCGTTCGCCAACTTCGACGACGTGGCCGCCCTGGTGGAGAAGATCAACACCGAGGTGGAGGACATCAACACGAAGAACGTCAAGGCCGGCGGCGGCGACGACATCGGCAAGCAGTACCACGAGAAGATCGACAAGCCCACCGCCGACCTCACCGGGCTGACCACGCAGATCCGCAACAAGCTGAAGGCGATGTCCGCCCACGGCCAGGGCACGGCCGACCTCTTCGACGCCGCCGACGACCACGGCCGCGGCCTGGTGTGAACCGCCTCCGCTAGGGATCGGCCCCGGCGCCGGTCCCGCGCGCCTGCCCGTCCGTTCGCCCGCTCCCGCCGGCCCCCGCACCCCCCGTACCGCCAGCACCGCCCCGGAGGCCCTGCGCCATGTCCCACTCGTCCATCCACGTCTCCCCGGGCGTGGCGCAGTTCTTCCACATCATCAGCGGCATGCCCTGGCCCGAGTCGGACGAGGGGCTGCTGCGGGACGTCCGGGACGACTACCTCGCGCTGGCCCAGGACCTGCCGAAGCTGAGCGAGTACATCCTCGACGCGGTGCAGACCTGCGACAAGCGGATCGAGGGCGAGGCCGCCAAGGCCTTCAGGCGGGAGTGGAGTCAGTTCACCAGCCAGGACCCGAGCGACGACCCGCTCCGCAAGGCCGGTGAACTCTGCACCCAGCTGGCCGAGTTGGCCGGCAAGGTCGCCAACACCGTCGAGTACACCAAGTGGATGGCGATCGGTCAGCTCGTCCAGCTGATCATCGAGATCGCCTTCGCCATCGCCTGGTCCGTGTTCACCGGCGGCTTCTCCATGGTGCAGCTGGAGTGGCAGAAGATCCTGACGCGGCAGTTCCTCCTCCAGCTGCTGAAGAAGCTCGCGCTGCTGATCGCCATGCACACCTTCGGCGGCGTCGTCGGCGGCCTGATCCTGGACGCGATCATCCAGGGCATCCAGTTCGAGCACGGCGACCGCCACGAGTGGGACAAGGACCTCACCAAGCAGGCGGCGATCTTCGGCGCGCTCAGCGGCGCGATCGGCGGGCCGCTCAGCCTGATCGGCGAGGGCCTGGGCAAGCTGCTCGGCGGCCGTCTGGCCAAGCTGTTCGTGCAGAGCGCGCTCGACGACGTCATCAAGGGGCTGGCCGGGGGAACCCTCAAGGGAGCGGGCAAGGAACTCGGGGAGGACGCCGCGGCCGGAGCCCTCAAGGGGGCGGCCAAGGAACTGGCCGGCAGCGTGGCGGGCGGCACCCTCAAGTCGGGCATCAAGGAACTCGGGGACGGCGCCGTCAAGGCGGGCGCCAAGGAAGGGGCCAAGGCCGGCGGCGAGGGCCTCGGCCACCTGCTCGGCAACGAGGCGGCCGAGCGGTTCGCGAAGGGCATCTCCAACCTCCTGAAGGAGAACGCCCAGTACCTGACCAAGGGCTTCAAGGCCGGACGCAAGGTGGGCGCCGCGACCGGCGAGAAGTTCGTGCGACAGCTCGGCGAGCTCTTCGAGAAGGAACTCGGCCAGGAGCTCGGCGCCAAGTTCGCCCGGGAGATGGGCGAGCACATCGGCAGGCAGTTCGCCGAGCACTCGCTCAAGACGGTGATGAAGGAGAGCAGCAAGGAAGCGCTCACGGAGACCCTGGAGAACCTCGCCAAGGACGGCGCCCGGGTCGCGCTCACGCCCGAACTCAAGCTGCTGGTCGAGAAGATGCCCGAACTCGCGGGCGGCGTCAACAGGATGAACAAGATGTTCCACCTCGGGCACGTGCTGGGCAGCCAGATCGAGTCGGGCATCAACCAGTACCTCACCGAGGGCATCTACAACACGATCTACAACGGCGAGTGGCAAGCCAGCGGGATGAGCTTCGTCGGCGGCTTCATGATGGGCGGGATGCGCCACATGATCATGGGGCTCGCCTCGCCGCTGACCCTGCGCTACGCGGACTTCGTCCGCGGCCTGGAGAGCTCCCGGATCACCGACGAGTCCGGCCCCAACTACCCCCTGACCCACCCGCTGACCATCCTGTCGGTGATCAGCAACATCGGCGGCCACTCGGCGCCCTTCCCGGTGCCCCGGCCCGGACACATCGACCAGATCGCCGGGACGCACCTGTCGGGCGGCGACGGCGCCCCGATCAAGTCGGGCGCCTCGCTGTCCGGCTCCACCCTCCTCGGATCCGGGAACCACCACCGGGAGGAGAACGGCGACGGCGTCCTCGCCGACCCGAAGGGCAAGACCAGCTTCAACTCCTCGGTCGACGGCGGATGGGACCCGAAGGCCCCCGCCCGGCCCGTCGAGACGCAGTCCCGCGGCGACGAGCGCACGACCGCCCCCACCCCGCCGAAGTCCACCACGGCGCCCGGCGACCGGGAAGCCCCCGTCACCCCGCCCGTGCCCCGCAAGACGGGCGGCGGACCCGGGACCACCGAGTCCGGCACCACCGGCGCGGGCGCACCCAAGGCCGGCAACCAGGGCAGCGGCAACCAGAGCGGCGGCAACCAGGGCGCCGGGAACCCGGTGAACGGCGGGGAACGCGGCACCACCGCGACGGCCTCCGCCGACGCCAACGGCCGCGACGGCGCCGTCAAACCCCAGCCGCAGCCCAAGCCCACGTTCGACCCGGCGCGCCGCACCACGGTCGTCGACGAGCACAACGAACCGCCCCTGCACCAGCCCCCGACCTCGACCGGCGGCGGCCCCGGGGGAGCGGGCCGGCACCCCGGCAGCACGGACACCAGCCCGCAGCCGCAGGAGAACACCGCCCACCGGAGCCCGGCCGCCTCGCCGCCGCCGGTGCGCACCAGCGCCGGCGGCCCCGGCGACGGCAACGGCACCGCGCCTGCTGCGCCCGGTCACCCGGACCCGAACGGCCCGGCCCCGAAGACCCCGGACCCGAAGAGCCCCGGCCCGAACGGCCCGAACGGCCCGAACGGCCCGGACGCGAACCGCCCCGACCCGCAGGGCCCCGTGCCGCCCGCCACCCCGCCGCGCGACCCCGAGCCCGGCGGCCCCGCCGACCCGCACACCCCCGACGGCCCCGCCACCTCCCACACGGCCTCCGGCCACCCCTACCACCGCGTCGACGCCCCCGAGCACGCCAAGGCACCCGCCGGCGACGAACGGCGCACCTCCTGGCACGACAAGCAGAAGGAGATCGCCGAGCGGCACGACGCCGTGCTCGCCGAGGCCGAGGCCAAGGAAGCCCTGCACGGCGACATCGAGGACCGCCTGATCGACATCCACGCCGACCTGCCCCGGGAACTGCGCACCCTCACCGGCCCCGGCACCGAGGCGTGGCGCCGCACCGCCGCCGACCTGCAGACCGACATCGAGGCCCGCCCGCACGAGCGCCAGGAGATCCTCGACGCCGCCGCCGACCGCCTGGAACTGGCCGGCGCCCGCGAACTCGCCCTGCGGGTCGCCGTCGGCCGCTTCGAGCACCTGCTGACCGAACGCGGCCTCGACCCCGCCGCCACCGGCGGCGACCACCTGCACGCGGAGATCCGCCGCGAGGCCACCGAACGCTTCCGCTCCGACGCCGAACGCGACATCGCCCAGCTGTACGCCACCCGAGCCGACGTCACCCCCGAACGCAACGCCCTCGCCGCCCGCGCCCTGGAACACCGGCTTCGCCGGGCCGCCGGGGACCTGGACGTCCGGCAGGCACGCGCCACGCAGACCGAACGGATCGAACGGGCGGTGGACGACGCCCACGCCGACTGGAAGCGGGACGACCTCACCGAGACGGACCGCGCCCTGCTGGACGCCGCAGGCGTGCCGAAGGACGCCCGGGTCTCGGAGGAGGCCCGCGACCAGATCGCCGAGGCCATGCGGGAGCGGATCGCCGACTTCCACGGCCGCTACCAGGAGCGGACGGCCCAGCACGTCGACGAGACCGAGCCGGGTGCCCGGCGCCCCGGCGGTACCGAACCGTACGGCGGCCGCCGCGACGAGGACGCGTTCCTGGGGATCCAGGACGAGAACGGCGAGGACCTCGCCGCCCTCGACTCCGCCGTCCAGGGGAAGGAGCAGCTCGAAGCCGACTTCCGGGCCGGCTTCGAGAGCCACCGGAGCGGGCTGTCCCACGAGTTCACCGTCCAGGCGGTCCGCGAGACCGTCCTGAAGCGCTCCGTCGACGCGGTGGACGACGCGGCCGCGGCGTGGAAGGCCAGCGCCCCCGACCAGTTCGGCCCCGAGACGCTGCGCGAACTCGGCCTGGCCGACGGCCCGTCCCCCCGCGCGGTGGCCGCCGCCCGCGCCGACCTCGCCCGCCGCGCCGACCGCCTCGTCGCCGAGCACACCGCCGCCGGGCGCGACCCGGACCGGCTCAAGGCCGAACTGGACCGGCTGACCTCGCAGGCCGAGGCCAACCGTCTGCTGGCCCTGCACGGCGCCCGCGAGGAGGCGGTGCGCGCGGCCGAGGACACCGCCCGCGCCGAGGTCCCGCACGACCTGGGCGGCCCCGACGCCGCCGACCACCGCACCGACCCGGCGGCCTCCGTCGAGACGGCCCTGGGACGGCCGGTGCGCGGCGCCCGCACCGACCGCTCGGAACCGCCGGCCTCCGCCGCGGCCCGGCGCGTGCGCGAGGGCTACACCGAGCGGGTCCGCGCCGCGTTCGACGAGCACTTCCGCTCCCTGCTGCGCGACCCGGACGCCGACCACAAGGCCGACCTGCGCGGGCAGTTGGAGCAGTGGCGGCGCGAGCGCGAGCGGCTGACGCAGGGTCTGGAGGAGCACGTCGCCTTCGAGCGCGCCGTGCTGCCCGCCCGCGAACACGCCGCCGCCGGCTACGACCGCCTCGCCGAGGGCCGCCGGGTGTCGCCGGAGGAGGTCCAGGAGCTCAAGACCCGCTACGGCGGCGAGTTCTTCGACGCCTACAAGGAGCACTGGGGGCCCGAGGACCTGGACGGCGACCGCTGGCGCGGCCACGAGGCGGCCAACGAGAACGTCTTCGGCCGCCCGCACGCCGAGAACCGGCCCGAGAACCGGCCCGAGCACGAGACGGAGCACAAGCCCGAGCACACGCCCGAGCCGACCCCCGAGCACAAGCCCGAGGCGGAGACCGAGACGGAGCGCAAGCCCGAGCCGATCCCCGTGCCCGGACCGCGCACCCCGTCCGGCCCGCCCGTCCGCCCCCGGGACACCGTCCCGGAGCCGTCCTCGGACAGGAAGCCGGGCGGCGGCCGCCCGAAGGACCACGAACCCGTCGAGCGGGGCGACCTCCACCCGGACACCCCCGCACCCGAGGGCGACCGGTCCGGGCCGGTCGGACCGCTGCGGGACCAGGCGGGCCGCACGGTCCGGACGACCGGCCGGGACCACGAGGACGCCGGGCCCCGCCGGGAGACGCAGGAGCAGGAACGCCGGGAGGTGGCCGGGAAGGACCGCCGGGCCGCCGACGAAACCGTCTACCCGGTGGCGCAGCACACGCCCGCGCAGGCCCCGCCGCCCCCGCCGCCGCCCCCGCCGCCGGGTCGCGGGACCGGTGCGCCGGTGCCCCCGCCGCCGCCGGGTGGTGGCCCGCCGGTGCCCCCGCCGCCGGGTGGTGGCCCGCCGCCTCCGCCGGTGGGTGGTCCGCCGCTGCCGCCCGTGCCGGGTGGTGCGGGACAGCCCCTCGCCATGCCGCTCGTGCCGGTGGTCTCCCGCGGGCCGGCCCAGGAGATCCGGGAGCAGCACCGCGTCGAGGACGAGCAGCATCTCGCCGCGATGCCGCCGCACGCCGGCGAGCCGCCGACCGTGTCCCCGGCCGACGCCGCCCTCGGGCAGCAGCTGCACCAGCGCTACCCGCGGGTCAGCCTGGTCGACCCGGGCTCGCCCGGCAGCGGCCACCAGGTCGCCTTCCTGAGGGTGCTGGAGGGCCTGGCCGCGATGGGCTACCGGGGCGAGGTCCACCTGACGTTCGCGAGCGGCAAGGCCCCGTTCTACGCCGAACGGCTCGGCCGTGCCGCCGACATCGGGCACCCCCGGCACTCCTACGGGCTGTTCCACGGTCCGTGGACGGGCGTCCACCGGGGGATGCGGGTGACCGCCCACCCCGTGGGCGCGCCGCTGGACGTCGCGTACCGGGTGAGCGAGCGGCGGCTCGTCGCCGATCTGGAGACGTACTGGAAGTACTTCGCCTGGAGCGGGGCGAGGCCCGAGGAGTCCTGGCTGGTCTCCGCCGGGGCGAACGCGAACGTGCGCAGCCGCTACCTGGGCAATCCGGGCAATTCTCCGCAGATCCAGACGGACTTCCGGGCCTCCGTCACGAAGGAGGACAACCGGGACCGGACGATCAACCCCGCCCAGCACCTGACCTCCGACCTCCTGAGGGCCGGCGCCCAGTCCTCCGGACAGGGCCGGACGCTGACCGTCTTCGCCGCCCTGGACGCACCGCACGGCGAGGACGCGGCCGCCTACTTCGAGCAGAACCTGGCGTCCTCCCTGCGGGAGATGACCGGGGAACAGGACCCGGACGCCCTGGTCCTGCAGCCCTTCCTCTGGGACAGCCACCCCCGGCAGATCCGCCGCGGGGGCGACGTCCTGGCGGAGCTGTGGCACGACCAGGGCGCCACCGTCACCTACCCCTTCCGCCCGCAGCCCGTGCCGGCGGACCTTGCGGGCCACGTCCGCGACCACTGGCCCGAGGCCACCGGTCCCGACGACCAGGTGCCGGACCTGGTCGCCGACCTCCTGCGACGCGCCCAGGACGGCGAGATCCGGCTGGTCACCGCCTACTACGGACAGATCGGCGACGGCACGGTCCGCCACCGCGACATGGCCACCCGGATGGAGGCCGCCCTGCGGGCGCTGCCCGACCCGTCCCGTCCGGCGGTCGTGATCCTGCTCGGCGCCGAGCCGAACGAGGTCCAGAACCACGCCGACCTGCTGACCGGCCTCCAGGACGTCGCCGCCGCCCAGGCCGGCGACGGGGGCGTCCACCGCCTGCGGCTGGGACGCGTCCAGCCGGCGGTGATGGAACTGTTCGAGCAGCGCTCGACCCTGGTCGTCACCGAGGGTGCCAACACGTGGCAGGAGATCCTCACCCTCGCCACCCCCGGCATCTCGGCCCGCCCCGGCGGCGAGACCCGCCCCTGGACGCTGGCACCGAACGGCACCCCGTCACAGGGCGGGCACCGGATCGGTGAGGCCTCGACGGCACTCGCCACCGGGAACACCACCGAGCTGAGCACGTTCCTGCACGGCCTGGACGACCAGAACGGCGAGGTGCACCAGTACCTGGACGTGTGGCGCGACGCCCTGGGCGCCGACGCCAACGACCAGTTCCGCAGTGCGGTCGAACAGCTCCTCGGCCAGCCCGAACACCCGGCCGGGGAGAACGCCGGGGCGGCGACGGCCGTGCACCACAACGCCCAGGCACCGGTGGCGCCCGCCGCCGGGGCTCCCGCCGTCGTGCCCCCGGCCGCGCCGCCCGTCACCCCGGGCGCGGTGCTGCCCGCCTCCGCCTGGGCGGACATCCGCACCCTCGCGCCGCCCGCCCGGATGGACACGGTGCGCTTCGACCCCCTGGTGCGTGGCCAGGCCGGCCCGGGCGACATCGCCGGCCCCGGCGTGCGCGACCACTACGAGAACCGGCAGCGCCTGCTCGGCGGCCTGCACGGCGCCGCGACCGTGATCGGCTATGACGCGCGGCGCTTCGAGGTCCGGCCCGGCCACTGGGTCACCGAGTTCACCCTGCGCCTGCACCTGCAGGGGCCGGACGGCCACCCGCTGCCCCCGCACGAGGCCGCCCGGACGCTCGACCGGGCCCGGGACGTGGTCGGCGAGCGGTTCAACGAACGCTTCCACCTGCCCGGCGGCGACCAGGTGCACCTGCGGATCGAAGGCGCGCAGACCGAGCACGGCGCGCACCGGACGGTCACCGTGGTCCCCGGCGGCGAGCGCAGCAACCAGACCCGCTGGTCCGACCAGAGCCCGCCCGGCGTGGTGCTGCACGAACTGCTGCACTTCCTCGGCCTGCCGGACGAGTACGTCGAACCGGTGACCAGGCCGGGCGACGCCTACGCGCTGCGCCGCCGCGACTGGTGGGCCGGCGAGAACGGGGTGATGGGCACCGCGGCCTACCGGGACGACTTCACGGTGCTGCCCCGCCACCTCCAGCGCATCGAGGAGGTCCTGCGCTCGGGCCCGGTCCTGCGCGACCTGACCCACGAGCAGCACAGCTCCCGCCCGGACACCGCCCAGGCACCCGCCCCGCTGACGGAGGAGCACCGGCAGGCCGAGGGACCCGTCGCCCCGGCACCGCCGAACGCGGTCGCCCACGTCACCGAGAGCCCCGTCCACAGGCCGCCGAACGCCCCGGTCCCGGTGCACGAGTCACGCGTGAACGTGCTGGACGGCGGCCGGCTCCACCACGTCGTCAGCGTGCCCGGCGACGGCGACTGCCTGCTGCACGCCGTCCTCGCCGGCGCCCGCGGACTGGACGGCTGGGAGCACCCCGACCTCACCGTCCACGGGCTGCGCGAGCTGGCCTCGCAGTGGTTCCGCAGCGACGCCGGCGCCGCGCTGCGCCGCAACGCCGACGCCACCGGCCGGCGGCCCGTGGACCGGCTGGAGCCGCACGAGCGCGACCGGACCTGGCAGGTGTACCGCAGCCCGGGCGACGAGCAGCCGTCGACGCTGTCCGCGCGCGACCTCGGGAACCTGCGCATGAGCGACCTGCTCGACATGGGACTGCGCAACCGGTCCCTGTGGAACACCTCGTTCTACGACGAGGCGCCGGCGGTCATCGCCCACGCCCTCGGCATCCACCTCGTGGTCCACGAGGGGAACGGCCGCACCGCGTTCAACACCGAGGCGACCGGCCGCGAGGTGCACGTCTACCGCGACCCCGGCAGGGGGCCGGGCTCGGCCGCGCACTACGCGGAACTGCGCCCCGACACGCGCGGGCCGCAGGCGGTGGCGACCGAGCGTCCCGTCGACCCGAAGGTGGCGAAGGAACTGACCGGGCGGGTCCAGCCGGACATCGTCGTCGTCACCCTGGAACCCGGGCAGCCGGTCTTCCGGGTGACCGACGCGTGGACGCTGCGCGGGTACCTGCTCCAGGGCAAGATCGGCGCGGTCAAGAACAAGGAGGGCTGGTCCCAGCTGGGGCCCGGGCTCTACACCGGCCACGACTTCGACCACGCGGCCACCTACAGCGACACCCTCTCCGGCCTGCCGGTGGTCATGGAGTTCGTCCTCGGCCGCGCGGCCACCGGCCTGAAGGTGAAGAACATCACCGAGGACTGGACGGCCAAGGAGGTCCCGGAGACGCTGAAGAAGTACGACTTCCTCACCGACGGGACGCAGTTCAAGTTCCACCCCCACTTCTACGAAGGCCTCATCCGGGACGGCGGGCAGTCCGCGGACAAGCAGAGCGGCCTGCGCATCGCCGGCCTGAAGGTGAAGGAGGGCGCATCGGTCTGGAACCACTACCGGACCGAGGACTTCGTCCCGGAGTTCGAGGGCTACCTGATCAAGGCGCACCAGGACAAGGCCCGTCAACTCCCGCACGGCGACGACGCGGCCGCCCCCGCCCACGAGCCGGATCCCGTCCCGAAGAGCGAGGCCCTGGAGGCCGCCCCGCCCGCCGCGCCCGGAGACCTCCGGCGCATCCGCTACCGCGAGCAGGCCGAGGCCTACGAGCGGCGGCTCGCCACCCACCTGCTCGACCGCGCCGACGTCCGGCGCGAGGTCAAGAAGGTCGTCGACCTGGCCTGGTCCATGACCACCAACGACAAGGACAGGACCCAGTTCGGCTCCAGGAGCACGGGCACGACCGGCATGGTCGGCACCGACCGGCACATGCTGCAGGAGGTCGTCGACGGCGGAAACCTCCGGGAACGCATGGCCCTGCTCTACAACGGCTACACCTCCAACCACTTCGCCAAGCTCGTGCGGCAGCGGCAACTGCCGCGACCGGAACAGCTGAAGCAGGAACGGCAGGACCGCCACGACATCGGCGCGGAGGTCGTCACCCCGCTGACCGCGGAGATCAAGAAGGCCTACGGGGAACTGCTGAAGCCGGCCGCCGAGCGCGGGCAGCAGACGCCCTTCGAATCGTTCCGCACCGATGAACCGTACGGACCCGTCATCGAGGGGATCCGGAACGCCTACGCCGGGATCCAGGGCCAGCAGATCCCCGAGTGGGACCGCAAGCGGGTGGTCGGGGACGCGCAGAAGGCCGCGGAGCGCCAGGCCAAGAGCATCCTCGAAACCGACCGCAACCCCTTCGACGTCAACCCGCCGCTGGGCCGGGGCGAGTGGTACAGCGCCGTGGAGAAGGACGGCCGGCTCGGCTGGCAGCCGGGCGCCAAGTCCTTCCACTACAAGCTGGGTACCGACTTCCAGCAGGCCGCCCACGACAGCGGCGGGCTGGTCGTCAGCGGCACCTCCGGCACGGCCTTCGGGATGCTCCAGGCCGTCAAGGAACTCGTCAAGACCGACGCGGGGAAGGCCAAGCTCGCCGAACTGGGCGAAGGACCGGTCGACTTCGAGCGGCTGCGGCTGGCCCTGCTCGGCTGGATGCTGGAGTCGGAGGACCACAGCTTCCACGAGATCATGAGCGGCTCCCGCCTGTTCTCCGAGAGCCTCACCCCCGAGGAACGCGCGAACCCGAACCTCGCCAACACCGACCTCACCTACAGCGACACCTACCACCGCTACCGCTTCCTCCCGCCGCTGACCGAGCAGGAGCTGCGCAGGGACGTGGCACCGGAAGGACTCTTCCCCGACGAACACCTGGTGGGCGAATGGTCCGTCCACGACCCGGAGTTCGCCGACCCCTCCGCCGACACCCCGCCCGGCGGCGAACAGCCCGCCCACGACGACCCGCCGGCCACCATCCACGACACCGTCCACGACAACGGCACCGTCCACGACGACCACACCGACGGGCACCGGCCCTCCGCCGACGGCGGCCTGGTGACCCATGCCATCGTCGGGGCGAACGGCGGCAGCGTCGGACGCTCCTTCCACACCACGGCGGACTTCACGCTGCGCGGCGAGACGCACCTGAACTTCCCCTCGGAGCGGACGAGCGCCGAACACCAGGTCAGCAACCCGGACTTCGTCCCGAAGAAGGCCGTCCGCCCGGACGGCGGCTTCGACTGGGAGGCCTACCGGCGCGGCGACAACAAGCCCGGCGAGCGCGACGGCGCCGACGCCGACGTCCGGGTCCCCTGGGACCCGAAGTCCACGCCGTACTTCGCGAACCTGCACGGCTCCCCGGAACAGCT
>NZ_JBITTM010000051.1:0-65853 GCF_044541955.1 Kitasatospora sp. NPDC085464 | reverse complement strand
CGGCCGGCCCTGACCGCCACCCCAGTGGCGGTGTGGCGCCGGCCTCTTCGCGGGGCCCGCCGGTCCGGAAACCGGACACGAGATGGCAACGATCGAACGGTTTGAGCTTCCTCTGAGGTATTCGCCCGTTTTTGGACCATAAGCTGCTGTGCGTTTGTCCGGAATACCGACTCAAAACAGCAAAAACACCGACACCACCCGATGAACCCCGAGCGAAAGGACCGATACGTTGAGTGAGCCCGAATCCTCGACGGCGTCTCACCAGAACTACCGCCGATCGCTCGGCACCATCAGCCTGACCGCGGTCGGGCTGGGGTCGATCATCGGATCCGGGTGGTTGTTCGGTGCCGAGCGGGCCGCCAAGCTCGCCGGGCCGGCCTCGATCCTCGCCTGGGTGATCGGTGCCGCGGTGGCGCTGACCATCGCCCTCACGTACAGCGAGCTGGGCTCGATGTTCCCCAAGGCCGGCGGCATGGTCCGGTACGGCCAGTACTCGCACGGCTCGCTGGCCGGCTACCTGGCGGCCTGGGCCAACTGGATCGCCATCGTCTCGGTCATCCCCGGTGAGGCCACCGCCTCCGTGCAGTACATGAGCTCCTGGCACTTCGGCTGGGCCAAGGGGCTCTTCAACGGTCAGGAGCTCACCCTCAGCGGTGTGGCGCTCGCCAGCGTGCTGCTGCTCGTCTACTTCGCCCTCAACTGGTTCGCGATCACGCTGTTCGCCAAGACCAACACGGCGATCACCGTCTTCAAGGTCGTCGTGCCGACGCTCACCGCCGGTGCGCTGCTGCTCGCGCACTTCGACACCGCGCACTTCACCGACCACGGCGGCTTCGCGCCGAACGGCTGGAGCGCGGTCTTCACCGCCGTCGCGGTCTCCGGCATCGTCTGGGCCTTCAACGGCTTCCAGTCGCCGCTGAACCTGGCCGGCGAGGCCAAGAACCCCGGCAAGTCGCTGCCCAAGGCCGTCATCGGCTCGATCCTGATCGCCCTGGTGATCTACGTCGCGCTGCAGATCGCCTTCCTCGGCGCCATCCCGGCCGCCGACCTCTCGGGCGGCTGGAGCAGCCTCTCCTACACCTCGCCGCTGGCCGACCTGGCCATCGCCTGGGGCATCAACTGGCTGGCGATCCTGCTCTACGCGGACGCCTTCGTCTCGCCCTCCGGCACCGGCATGATCTACGCCGCCACCACCTCGCGCATGATCCACGGCGTGCAGGAGAACGGCCACCTGCCGAAGCTCTTCGGCAAGGTCGACGCCAAGACCGGCATCCCGCGCCCGGCGCTGGTGCTCAACCTGGTCGTCGCCTTCCTGTTCCTCGCGGTCTTCCGCGGCTGGGGCTCGCTGGCCGAGATCGTCTCGGTGGCCACCGTGATCTCGTACATCACCGGCCCGGTCGCCGTGATGGCCCTGCGCCGCCTCGCCCCGGACCTGCCGCGCCCGGTGCGGCTGCGCGCCATGCCGGTCATCGCCCCGGTCGCGATGGTCTTCGGCTCGCTGGTGCTGTACTGGGCCCGCTGGCCGCTCACCGGCAAGGTCATCCTGCTGATGGCCGCCGGCCTGCCGATCTGGGCCTGGTACGAGCTGCGCAAGCCGTTCGCCGAGCTGAAGCCGCACCTCCTGGCCGGCGCCTGGATGGTCGCCTACCTGTTCGTGATGGCCGGTGTCTCCTGGGCCGGCAGCACCGACTTCGGCGGGCAGGGCTACCTGCCCGAGGGCTGGGACCTGCTGATCGTGGCCGGGATCGGGCTGGCGTTCTACTACTGGGGCGTCGCCAGCGCCTGGGCCAACCCGTCGCTGGCCGCCGTCCGCCAGGAGATGGCGGACGACCAGGCCGCCCAGGACGCCCAGGCTCCCGTCGAGGCGGGCGAGCCCTCGCGGGTCTGAGCCACCGCAGCGCGTGACGTGCCGAAGGGCCGGTCGGATGTTCCGACCGGCCCTTCGGCGTCTTCGGAGCCGTACGACGGGGAGCTGTGCGCCTTCCGGGACCGCACGGCTGCCGGCGTCGTCCCCGGCATCGTTCTCGGTGTCGACCTCGTGTCGACCTCGGTGTCGTCCGAGGGGGCCCGCGCCCCGGTCAGCCGCGGCGGGCGCGGCGGATCGCGGAGGTGACGACCGGCGGCAGGAGGTCCCGGGCGGCGCGCTTGGCGACGTTGACGGGGCGGCGTGCCTCGGCGGCCCGGGCTCGTCTGGCGGCCAGGTCGACGGCGGCCTCGTCGTGGGCCGACCGGAGCGCCCGGCGGGCCTCGACCGCGGACTGCTCGGCCTCGCGCCGGGCGGCCTCGGCGGCCAGTCGCTCCCGGTGGCGGGAGCCGCGGAAACGGTCGATGCCCTCCGAGTCACCGGTCATGCGCAGCACCTGGCGGCCGTTGACGGTCTCGGCGCTCAGCTGACAGCCGACCGCGAGGTCGACCCGGTCCAGCAGCTCGCGCTGGAACGGCTCCACGTCCCCCCAGGTGCCGTAGAACTTGCACTCGGTGAGCAGGATCGGCTTCAGCCCGTGGTTGAACACGGCCTCCCAGGTCGCGGCCGCCACGCCCGGGGTGTGCTGGGAACGGTAGTCGTCCAGCACGACGACGCCCTGCTCCTGCAGCGCGACCCGGGCGACCTGGAGGTCCCCCACGACGTGCTCGTACAGGTGGGAGGCGTCGATGTGGATGAAGCGGAACGCGCCGGCGGGAATGTGGCCGCGGGACAGGACGGAGGTCGGCGCCTGGATGATCTCCGGCAGCTCATCGTGGAAGGCGAGGTAGTTGCGCTCGAAGGCCTCGCGGGTCAGCGTCTTCCGGTAGGACAGGTCCATCTCGGCCGCGTTCTCCTCGTCGGGCGCGTCCGAGTCGAAGAGGTCGCAGACGGTGAACGTCTCGCCGGGCTGGAGGTGCTCGCCGATCACGATCGCGCTGCGGCCGAGGTAGGCCCCCATCTCCAGCAGGTCGCCGGTGACACCGGCCTTCTCCTGACGCCCCAGGAACCAGTCGAAGGAGTGCCGGTCGTGGTCCCAGAACCACCCCGGGACGTCATCCAGGCTCGCCGGCTCGGCGGCCTGCTGCGACTCGCCCGGGAACGCGGCGTCGGTCATGGAAGCTCCTTCGGGGCACGGGTGGACCTGTGGATCTCTAACCGGACCTCAACGGAAGCAGGAGTTCCGGGCCGGTCGCAGAATGCGCCGACCCGACCGTACGCGCGCGCACGTCGAAGCGTCGTCAGCTTTAAACCTCCGCCGCTGAGTTCACTGCAATGTACCTGCGTGCCGACCACTGTGTGGAGGTCTTGGCCGGGGGAGTTTCCGGAACCGTCACGGAACCGCCGGAGGGTGAACACGGCGCATCCCGAGCGTGGATCCATTATGTCCCGATCGGGGTCCGCGGGGCACCGTCCCAGCGGATGATCTTCGTTCCGACTTCAGCGCCTAGCGTTGGGGCCCGGCGGCCCTCACCAGGAGGGCCCGTACGGTGAGGAGCGTCGACGGCATGACGGAAGCACGACGGAGCGAGCAGGACGGGGCGCTCGCCCGGGAGCTGGTCGCGATGATGGCGGAGGACGGGGCGAACGCCCGGTCGGCGAACAGTGCGGACCTGGCCGAGCAGGCGGCCTGGCGGCGGCTCACCGCCCGGCACGGCGACCGGCTCGCGGAGCTCATGGCGGAGCACGGCTGGCCGACCGAGCGGACCGTCGGTCCCGAGGCGGCCCGGGCGGCCTGGCTCGTCGCCCAGCACGCGGACCGGCAACTCGACGTCCAGCGGCGGGCGGTGGCACTGATGGGCGAGGCCGTCGCGCGCGGCGAGGCGAGCCCGCGCGACCTCGCCTTCCTCCAGGACCGACTGGCCGTCAACGAGGGCCGTGAGCAGCGTTACGGCACCCAGATCGGTGCGGTGACGGACGGTCGGCCGGTGCCGTGGCCGTGCGAGGAACCGGAGCGGCTGGACGAGCGGCGCGCCGAGGTGGGCATCGAGCCGTTCGACGAGTACACCGCACGGTTCGCCCCGCGCTGACCGGCAAGTCTGCCGGTCCGGATTGGCTCTTGCGCGCTGCCGCCCGGCCGTTTTGACTGGCCTCCGACGAGCACTGTCGGTCGATCGGCTGATCCCATGAGAGGACAACTCGGTGCAGGAGTACGCGGAGTACGGCGACCAGTACATCGACGGCTCTTGGCGGCCCTCCGGGGACCCCGGTTCGATCGCCGTGCTGAACCCCGCGACCGAGCAGGTGCTCGCCACCGTGCCGGCCGGTGGGACGGCCGACGTCGACGCGGCGGTGGCAGCGGCCCGCCGGGCCGCCCGGAGCTGGGCCGCGACCACCCGCGAGGAGCGGCTGGACCTGCTGACTCGGCTGCGGGACGGGCTCGCCGCCGCACAGAACGAGATCACCGGGACGGTGGTCGCCGAGCTGGGCGCCCCGGTCGGCTTCACCGCCGCCGTGCACGCCGGGCTGCCGCTGACCGTGGCGACCTCCTACCTGACCCTGCTCGCCGAACACCCCTTCGAGGAGCGGATCGGCAACTCGGTGGTGCACGCCGAGCCGGCCGGAGTGGTCGCGGCGATCACGCCGTGGAACTACCCGCTGCACCAGATCGTCGCCAAGGTCGTCCCCGCGCTGGCGGCCGGCTGCCCGGTGGTCCTCAAGCCCGCCGAGCAAACCCCGCTGGTGGCCCGGCTGTTCGCCCGGCTGGTGCACGAGGCGGGCTTCCCGGCCGGCGTGTTCAACCTGGTCACCGGCACCGGCGAGGCGGCGGGCGCGGCGCTCGTCGCCCACCCGGGGGTGGACGTGGTCTCCTTCACCGGCTCCACCCCCGTCGGCCGGCAGGTCGCCGCGACGGCCGGCCGGGACCTCAAGCGGGTCGCCCTGGAGCTGGGGGGCAAGTCGGCCAACGTGGTGCTGCCGGGCTCCAACATCACCCGCGCGGTCAAGGCCAACGTCGCCGGGGTCTTCGCCAACTCGGGCCAGACCTGCAGCGCCTGGACCCGCCTGCTGGTCCACGAGGACCAGTACGAGGAGGCCGTCGCCCGGGCCGCCAAGGCCGCCGCCCAGTACGTGCCAGGCGACCCGACCGACCCGCAGACCCGGATCGGTCCGGTGGTCAGCGCCGAGCAGCTGGCCCGGGTGCGCGGCTACATCGACGGCGCGCTGGCCGAGGGCGCCCGGCTGGTCGTCGGCGGCTCGGAACCGGTCGCCGAACTGCCCACCGGCTTCTACGTCCGCCCGACCGTGCTCGCCGACGTCAAGCCGGACATGGCGGTCGCCCAGGAGGAGGTCTTCGGCCCGGTCCTGGTGATCCTCGCCTACCGCGACGAGGACCACGCCGTCGAGCTCGCCAACGGCACCCCGTACGGCCTGGCCGGCGGCGTCTGGGCCCGCGACACCGACACCGCCGCCGCCTTCGCCCGCCGCCTCGACACCGGCCAGGTCGACCTCAACGGCGGGCGCTTCAACCCCCTCGCCCCCTTCGGCGGCTACAAGAACTCCGGCCTCGGGCGCGAACTGGGGCGCCACGGGCTGGAGGAGTTCCTGCAGTACAAGTCGCTGCAGTACTAGCCACTACACCGGGGCCGGACGTGGCCCGGGGCCGTCGGCGGAGGTGCCGGCGGCCCCGGGCGTCCGGGTGCTCGGGGTGTTCCGGGGGGCTGGGGGTGTTCCGGGTGCTGGGGGTGTTCCGGGTGCTCGGAGCTTTTCTGGCGTTGCCGGTGGTCCCGTTGGTTCAGGTGTCCCCGGCGTTCCCTGGCGTTCCCGGGCGTTTCAGGCGTTCCCGGCGGGTGCGGCAGCCCGGGGTGCAGGTCAGACCAGGTCGACGCCCGGGTAGAGCGGGTACGGGGCGAGGAGGTCGGCGGCGCGCTTGGCGGTGGCGTCGCGCAGGGCCGGGTCGAGGCTGTAGCCGGCCTTGGACGGGGTTCCGCTGGCGGCGGTGGTGGGGGTGGTGGCGCGCAGGACGGTGTCGATCAGCTCGGCGATCTCGTCCATCTCGGTGACGCCGAGGCCGCGGGTGGTGAGGGCCGGGGTGCCGATCCGGATGCCGGAGGTGTACCAGGCGCCGTTCGGGTCCTGCGGGACGGAGTTGCGGTTGGTGACGATGCCCGAGTCGAGCAGCGCCGCCTCGGCCTGGCGGCCGGTCAGGCCGTAGCCGGAGACGTCGGCGAGCACGAGGTGGTTGTCGGTGCCGCCGGTGACCAGTGTGCCGCCGCGGCGCAGCAGGCCCTCGGCGAGCGCCCGGGCGTTGTCGACGACGGCGTGGGCGTAGGCCTGGAACTCGGGGCGGCGGGCCTCGGCGAAGGCGACGGCCTTGGCGGCCATGACGTGCGAGAGCGGGCCGCCGAGCACCAGCGGGCAGCCGCGGTCGACGTGTTCGGCCAGTTCGGCGGTGCAGAGCACCATGCCGCCGCGCGGGCCGCGCAGGGACTTGTGGGTGGTCGTGGTGACGATGTGGGCGTGCCGGACGGGGTCGTGGTCGCCGGTCAGCACCTTGCCCGCGACCAGGCCGGCGAAGTGCGCCATGTCGACCATCAGGGTGGCACCGACCTCGTCCGCGATCTCGCGCATGGTGCGGAAGTCCACCAGCCGCGGGTACGCGGAGTAGCCCGCCACGATGATCAGCGGGCGGAACTCGCGGGCGGTCTCGCGCAGCGCGTCGTAGTCGATCAGGCCGGTGACCGGGTCGGTGCCGTAGCTGCGCTGCTCGAACATCTTGCCCGAGATGTTGGGGCGGAAGCCGTGGGTGAGGTGGCCGCCGGTGTCCAGGGACATGCCGAGCATGCGCTGGTTGCCGAGCTCGTGGCGCAGCTTCGCCCAGTCCTCCTCGGTGAGGTCGTTGACGTTGCGGACCTCGGCCCGCTCCAGGGCCGGGCTCTCGACCCGCTGGGAGAGGACGGCCCAGAAGGCGGTGAGGTTGGCGTCGATGCCGGAGTGCGGCTGGACGTAGGCGTGGTCGGCGCCGAACAGCTCGCGGGCGTGCTCGGCGGCGATGGCCTCGACGGTGTCGACGTTGCGGCAACCCGCGTAGAAGCGGCGGCCGACGGTGCCCTCGGCGTACTTGTCGCTGAGCCAGTTGCCCATGGCGAGGAGGACGGCCGGCGAGGCGTAGTTCTCGCTGGCGATCAGCTTGAGCGAGGCGCGCTGGTCGGCGAGTTCCCGGCCGATGGCGGCGGCGATCCGCGGTTCGACGCCGGCGACCACGTCGAGGGCGCTGCGGAACGCGGTGTCGGCGGCGGGGGTCGCGGCGGTGTGGGGCTGCTGGGCCAAGGCGGTCTCCTGGTGGGGATTGCGGATGGCCCAGGCGCTCGGCAACTTCACGTGAGGTTTCACGAGGCCGCTTCCCGATGGTTGATTCCATCCCTACGCGCCAGTCGCAGCCCACCGGGATCGTACCAACATCGGAGGGACTGTGGCGGAGGTCTCAGAATGCGGAACGGCCGGTCCGGTTTCATGGGATATGTCCGTTCCCCTGCAACGCCGTTGTTTCGGCGAAATGAAGCCGCCACAATTCCCGAAACAATCCCGCAGGAATTCCCCGGAGAGCCTCCGGAAGCGATTTGCGGAACGTCGGACGCATCCGATCGAATGGCGCTCGAACGGCCCCGGGAAACCCCCGGATGCCGTACCGGAAATGCACACCAGCGCACCCCCACCCACGGGGCGGCGGAGAATTCGGGGGTCATGCCTCATGGCAGCGGTCGACACAGTCCCAGTCCGCGCGGCCGGGCCCGCGACCCCCGCGGCCCCGGGCCTGCTCCGCCGGCTCCTGCGGGACCGGGTCGGTGCCGCCGCGCTGGCCGTCGTACTGCTGTTCCTGCTGCTCGCCGCGGCGGGCCCGCTGATCGCCGCGCTGTACGGGCGGAATCCGGTCGAGCACTACGGCCAGGACACTCCGGGCCTGCTCAGTGACGGCGGCCTGCCGATGCTGCCGAACGGCGGGATCTCCGGCGACTTCTGGTTCGGCCTGGAGCCCGGGCTCGGCCGGGACGTCCTCACCCAGCTGCTCTACGGCATCCGCACCTCGCTGCTGATCGCTCTCGCCGCCGCCACCGTGACCACCGCCCTGGGCGTCCTGGCCGGTGTCGCGGTCGGCTATCTCGGCGGAATCGCGGACCGGCTGTTCGGATTCCTCGCCAATGTGCTGCTGGCCTTTCCGACACTGCTCCTGCTGCTCGCGCTCAGCCCGGTCGTCGAGTCCCGACTGGTCGATCCGGGCACCGCGGAACCGGAGTGGATGCAGTTCCTGGTGCTGGTCCTGGTTTTCTCCGCGTTCGGCTGGATTCCGCTCGCGCTTTCCCTGCGAGCCGCCGTGCGCTCGCTCCGGGAAAGGGATTTCGTGCAGTCCGCCCGAGCCCAGGGCGCGAGCCGCTTCCACGTCGTCGTCCGCGAACTGCTGCCGAACGTCCGGTCACAGCTCCTGGTGCACGCCACCATGGCGGTGCCGACGTACGTCGCCTCCGAGGCCGCGCTGTCCTTCCTCGGCGTCGGCATCACCGAGCCCGTCCCGGACTGGGGGCGGATGATCTCGCGCGGCTCCGAGGTCTTCCGGGCCGACCCGACGTACCTGGCCTTCCCCGGGGTGGCACTGCTGCTGTTCGTGATCGCCTTCAACCTGCTCGGCGACGCCGTCCGGGACGCGCTGGACCCGCGCTCCGGCACCCGTTGAGCGATCCGCGCACCCTGCTCCGCCTTTCCTTTTCCTTCTGTTCTGTTCTGTCCCGTTCGCCCCCTTCCGTTCGTTTCCGTTCGTCACCCGAACCCTCCCGGCGCGATCCGCCGGGGCGAGGAGAGATTCGCCATGCGCTGGACCCGACCGTCCCTCGCCGTCATCGCCACCGCCCTGCTGGCGACCTCCTGCTCGGCCGGCGCGGGCAGCACCGGCTCCGCCGGCACCGGGGCCTCCGCCAAGGAGACCTCCCCGCTGACCGCCACGCTCGGCACCGAACAGGAGAGCGCCGGCCCCGCCCCCGCCGTCCCGGGCGCCCGTGCGGGCGGCACGGTCAACGTGTACAACAGCGTCGAGTTCCGCCACCTCGACCCGCAGAAGGTCTACGCCGGGGCCACCTACAACGCCTCGCTGCTCTGGGGGCGTCAACTGACGCAGTATCAGGTCATTGACGGCAAGGCCAAGTTGGTCGGCGACCTGGCCACCGACACCGGCACCCCGACCGACGGCGGGCGCACCTGGACGTACCGGCTCAAGCAGGGCGTGGCCTGGGAGGACGGCAAGCCGATCACCGCCCAGGACGTCAAGTACGGCATCGAGCGCACCTTCGGCAAGGGCTACGAGGTCGGCCCGCCCTACTGGCCGCAGTGGCTCACCGGCGCGGCCGACTACGAGGCGGCGCGGGCCGCGTACAAGGGCCCGCAGGACGGCGACCTGGCCGCGATCGAGACGCCGGACGAGCGCACCGTCGTCTTCCACTTCCCGCAGCCGCAGGCCGACGTGCCGTACATGGCCGCCCAGTCCTCCTCCTCACCGGTGCGCCGGGACAAGGACACCGGGACGGACTACGACCGGCAGCCGTTCGCCACCGGCCCGTACCGGATCGTCGAGCACGTCCAGAACACCCGCATGGTGCTGGAGCGGAATCCGGCCTGGAAGCCCGAGACCGACCCGATCCGCAACCAGTACCCGGAGCGGTTCGTCTTCACGTACGGCAAGGAGGCGCTCAACCTCAACCAGGAGATCCTCTCCGGACGGGACGGCGGCGCCGACGCCACCACGGCCGCCGACACCCTCTCCCCCGAGCTGTACCAGACGACCGACACCGACCCGAAGGCCCGCGAGCTGGTCGTCTCCGGCCGGCAGGGCGCCTTCGTCACCCAGCTGGTGATCAACAACGAGCGGGTGCCGGACGTCGAGGTCCGCAAGGCGCTGCACCTGGCCTACCCGCGCCAGCAGGCCCGCCAGGTCCAGGGCGGCGCCCGCACCGGCGAACTCGCCACCACGCTCAGCTCGCCCGCGCTGATCGACTGGCAGAAGTACGACCTGTACCCGGCCAAGCCCGAGGGCGACCCGGAGGCGGCCGGGGCCGAGCTCGCCAAGGCCGAGCAGGCCCCGGGCAGCCTGACCTACGCGTACAGGAACACGCCGAACGGGCAGCGCGTCGCGCAGGTGCTGGTCGACGGCTTCGCCAAGGCGGGAATCGCCGTCGTGCCCAAGCCGATCGATCCCAAGGCCTTCCTGGACGAGGTGCACCGCGCCGACTCCCCGTACGACCTGTTCGAGGAGACCTCGTCGGTCGACTGGCCCACGCCGTCCACGCTGGTCCCGTTCTCCTTCGACGGGCGTGCCGGCGGAGACATCAACTCCGCGCGCTACCGCAATCCGGCGGTGGACGCGGAGATCGACCGGATCAACCGGATCGGCGAGCCGCGCGCCAAGGCCAAGGAGCTGTACGCGCTGGAGCAGACGGTGATGAAGGACGTGCCGGTGCTGCCGTTCGCCTACCCGACCGTCAGCCAGCTGCACGGCAGCAACGTCGGCGGGGCGTTCATCCACCCGATCTACGGGACGGTGTCGCTGGCCTGGCTGTACCTGAAGTCCTGAAGCTCTGAAGTCTGAAGGCCTCAAGTCCTGAGGTCTTGAGGCCCCTTGAGGTCTTGAGGTCTTGAGGCCTTGAGGTCCCGCCGTCTCCCTCCCCTGCCACCCCTCCCCCGGATCGGCCATGCTCTCCTTCGTCCTGCGGCGGACCGCCCAGGCCCTCGCCGTCCTGGTCGCGGTCTCCGCCGCCGCCTTCGCCCTCTTCTACGCCGCGCCCGCCGACCCGGCCCGCGCCGCCTGCGGTCCGCGCTGCGACAGCGGGCAGGTCGCAGCGGTGCGCCGGAGCATGGGCCTGGACCAGCCGCTCGTCGCCCAGTACACCGACTACCTGGCCGGGATCGTCGCCGGCCGGGACATCGACGACGTGGACGGCTCGACCGTCCACTGCGCCGCACCCTGCCTCGGCTACTCCTACCGGCTGCACCAGCCGGTCAGCGAGGCCCTGGCCGACCACCTGCCGGTCACCTTCTCGCTGACCGCCGGGGCCCTGGCCGTCCTGCTGGTGCTCGGCCTCGGCACCGGATTCGTCTCCGCGCTGCGGCACGGACGGCGGACCGACCGGCTGCTCTCCGGCTTCACCCTGGTCGGCGCCAGCGTGCAGATCTACTTCCTCGGGTACATCGCCCAGTGGCTCCTGGTCTACTCCACCGGCCTGCTGCCGCTGCCCTCCTACACCCCGCCGGGCGAGGACCCGGCGGCCTGGGCGGGCGGGATGCTGCTCCCCTGGGTCGTCCTCGGCTTCGTCAACTCGGCCGTGTTCGCGCGGCTTTCGCGCTCGCAGCTGCTGGAGACGATGAACGAGGAGTACGTCCGCACGGCCCGCGGCAAGGGGCTCGGGCGGCTGCGCGCCCACCTCAAGTACACCTCGCGCGGCGCCGCCGGGCCGCTCGTGCAGCTGCTCGGGCTGGAGGCCGGGGCGCTGCTCGGCGGGGCGGTGATCACCGAGACGGTGTTCGGGCTGAACGGGGTCGGGCGGTTCGCCGCGCAGGCCGTCGCCGGGCAGGACCTGCCCGCCGTCGTCGGCGCGGTGCTGCTGGCCGCCTGCTTCGTGGTGCTGTTCGTCGCGCTGGCCGACCTCGCGGTGGCCTGGCTCGACCCGCGTGTCCGGCTGAGCTGAGGGGAACGGTTCGATGAAGTCCACTGCCACGAGGGCCGCCGGCACGAGGTCCGCCGGCACGAGGTCCGCCGGCACGGCCACTGCCACCGCCGCCGCCACGGGTGTCGGCGCCGACGGTGCCGTGCCGGGTCTCGACCGGGGCACGGCCGAGCCGGTGCTGAGCGTCCGCGACCTGACCGTCAGCTTCGCCGGCCCGCGCGGCGGCCCGCCGGTGACCGCCGTCCAAGGGCTGTCCTTCGACCTCGCCCCGGGTGAAGTCCTGGGCCTGGTCGGCGAATCGGGCTCGGGCAAGTCGACGGTCGGCCTCGCCGTCCTCGGCCTGCACGACCCGCGCACCACCACCGTCTCCGGTTCGATCCGGCTGGGCGGACAGGAGTTGGTCGGCGCCGGGGAGGCGACGCTGCGCGCGGTGCGGGGCGGCCGGGCCGCCCTGGTCTTCCAGGACGCGCTCACCTCGCTCAGCCCCTTCCACGGTGTCGGCGCCCAACTCGCCGAGGCGTACCGCCTGCACCACCCCGGGGCGGGCCGCGCCGAAGCCCGTCGGCGGGCGGTCGAGATGCTCGACCGGGTCGGCATCCCGGCGGCCCGGGTGCGCGACCACCCGCACCGGTTCTCGGGCGGGATGCGGCAACGCGTGATGATCGCGATGGCGCTGATGAACGACCCACAGCTGCTGATCGCCGACGAGCCGACCACCGCCCTGGACGCCCGCGTCCAGCGGCAGGTCCTCGACCTGCTGGGCGAGTTGCAGCGCGAGCACGGCACCGCGGTGCTGCTGGTCAGCCACGACCTGGGCGTGGTGGCCGGGACGACGGACCGCACGCTGGTGCTGCGCGGCGGCGTCCGGGTCGAGTCCGCGCCGACCGCCGACCTGCTGGCCGCACCGCGCGAGCCGTACACCCGGGCGCTGGTGGGAGCGGCGCTCCGCCTCGACTCCGTACCCGGCACGGCTCTGCCGACAGTCGACGACCCGTCACCTCGGCGGTCGTTCCGGCCGAGGGTCGTCGAGCGGCCCGCGCGGTGGCTGGTCGAGGTGGACGACCTCACCGTGCACTTCCCCGGGCGGCGGCGTCTCCCCGGCCTGCGGGCCGAGCCGGTCCGGGCGGTCGAGGGCGTGGGCCTGCGGATCGCGCCCGGCGAGACGGTCGGCCTGGTCGGCGAGTCGGGCTCCGGCAAGTCCACCACCTCGCGGGTCCTGGCCGGCCTGCAACGACCCACCGGCGGACGGGTCTCGTACGACGGCCGGGACGTCACCCGCCCGGACCGGGAGCTGCGACGCCGCCTCGGCCGCGAGATCCAGCTGGTCTTCCAGGACCCGTACGCCTCGCTCAATCCGCGCCGCACCGTCGCCCAGACCCTCGACACCCCGCTGCGCCTGCACACCCCGCTGACCGCGCCCGAACGGCGGGAGCGCTCCGCCGAACTGCTGGAGCAGGTCGGGCTGGAGGCCGCGCACCTGGACCGCTACCCGCACGAGTTCTCCGGCGGGCAGCGCCAGCGGATCGGCATCGCCCGGGCCCTGGCGCCCCGGCCGCGGCTGATCATCGCGGACGAGCCGGTCTCGGCGCTCGACGTGTCGGTGCAGGCGCAGGTGCTCAACCTGTTGATGGAGCTGCGTGAACGCCTCGGCGTGGCCTTCCTGTTCGTCTCCCACGACCTGGCCGTGGTCCGGCACTTCTGCGACCGGGTGGCGGTGATGCACGGGGGCCGGCTGGTGGAGTCCACCGACCGGGACCGGCTGTTCGCCGCGCCGCACACCGACTACACCCGGGAGCTGCTGGCGTCGGCGCACTGAGGGCGCGGGGGTGGAGGCGGCGGGGACACGGGGGGAGGCGGCGGCAAAAGGGGTGGCACGATCGACGGCGGGTGGATCATGATCCGGCCCTGTCAGGTCCGACCGGAGAGCAAGGTGCGACGAACATGGTGAACACGACGAATGCGGCGGACACGGCGAGCGGCAACGGGGCGCCCGTGGACGAGGAGCTCGTCGCGGCGGCGCTGGAGGTGGCGCGGCGGTACGCGCGCGGTGACAACCACACCGTGGCGGCGGCCGGGCGCAATGCCGACGGGCGGATCGTCACCGCCCTGAACGCCTACCACTTCACCGGCGGGCCGTGCGCAGAGCTGGTGCTCATCGGCGCGGCGGCCGGGCAGGGGGCGTACGAGCTCACCACCGTCGTGGCGGTCGGCGACCGGGAGCGCGGGGTGATCCCGCCGTGCGGGCGCTGCCGCCAGGTACTGCTGGACTACTTCCCGGAGGTGCGGATCGTCGTCGGGCAGGGGGCCGACCTGCGTACCGTTCCGGTGGCGGACCTGCTGCCGGAGACGTACGTCTGGGCCGACCACCAGGTCGACTGAGGGCTGCGGGGCGCGGGGCGGCACGGCCCTGCGTTCGCCCTTCGTTCGGCTGCGCGAGCGCAACCCGAGGCGTTAGCGTGCAGGCGATGTGACGTAGGAGACCCAGGAACCGCCAGCCGAGGGGACACATTGTCGGACGACCTTCTCATCGCAAAGATCAACCACGGCTTCGACCACCTCGACGCCGACGGCGACGGCCTCATCACCGAACGGGACCACGTCCTGATGGGCCACTCGGTGGCCCGCTCGCTCGGGCACCAGGAGGGCTCGGAGGCGGAAGCCGTCATCGTCCGCGCCTACCTGACGATCTGGCACGACCTGCACCTCGCGCGGCTGCCCGCCGGCACCGAGGCGATCACCCGGCAGCAGTTCGTCGCCTCGACCGGCTCGCTCGTCGACGACCCCGAGGCCGCCCGGGACATCCTCGGGGCACTCGCCGAGGCCTTCCTCGCCGTCGCCGACGCCGACCGCAGCGGAACGGTGGACGCCGGCGAGTTCTTCGTCTTCCAGCGCGGCCACTTCGCCGGCCTGTGCCGCGACGACGCCGACGAGGCCTTCCGCCACCTCGACACCGACGGCGACGGCGTGCTGTCCGCGACCGAGTTCACCAACGCGATCATCGAGTACTGGACCAGCCGCGACCCCGACGCACCCGGCAACTGGTGGACGGGGAAGCCCCCGCACGCCTTCTGATCCGGGCCTCGGCCCCGCGCCTCCGACCTGCACGAACCGGGGCCGCCCCCGCGAGCCGGAAGCTCGGGGGCGGCCCCGCACCCGTCACCCCGACGGCGGCTCGTCACCTCACCGGCGCGCGGACACGCCCTTCGCCGGAGGCGTCGACGACGGACCGCGCCGCGGCCGCCGGCTGACGCTCACCACCAGGCAGACGCCCGCGACCACGATCGCCCCGCCCGCCAGGGTGGGGCCGGTCAGCGGCTCGGCCAGGATCAGCCAGCCCAGCAGCACGGCGACCACCGGGTTCACGTACGCGTAGGTGGCGACCAGTGTCAGTGGCGCCGAGCGCAGCAGCCAGGCGTACGCGGTGAAGGCGAGCAGCGAGCCGAACAGCACCAGGTAGGCGAGGGCCAGCCAGGAGCGGCCGGAGACGGCTGCCGGGTCCAGCCCGTGCTGCTCGCCGCGGACCAGGCCGATCACCAGATCGCAGAGGCCGCCGGCCAGCATCTGGTAGGCGCTCGCGGCCAGCACGTTGCCCGGCATCGGGACCTTCTTGCTCGCGAACGAGCCGGACGCCCAGAGCAGCGTGGCGCAGATGATCAGGATCACGCCGAGCGGCTCGACGGACCCGCCGATCGCCGGGGCCGAGAGCACCCCGAGGCCGACCAGCCCGAGCAGCACACCGACGAGTTCGGCCGGCTTCGGACGCTCGCCGCCGAAGGACGTCAGCACCACCATCCACAGCGGGACGGCGGCCACCAGCAGGGCCGCCAGGCCGGACGGGACCGAGGTCTCGCCCAGGACCACCAGTCCGTTCCCGCCGGTCAGCAGCAGCACGCCGACCAGGGCGGAGGAGGCCAGCTGGCGCCCGCTCACCTTCAGCCCGGCCGGGCCCTGACGCACCAGCAGGTAGCCGGTCAGCAGAAGCCCTGCCACGAGGAAGCGGGCGGCGGCGGAGAGGAAGGAGGGCATCGTCTCCACCGCGATCCGGATCGCCAGGTAGGTCGAGCCCCAGACGACGTAGACCACGGCGAGGGCGAGCCAGACCGCGCCGCCCAGGCGGGCGGCCGGGCGGGTGTCCTTGCGCAGGGAGGGGACGGCGTCGCCCAGCGGGCTGGGGACGGCGTCGTCGACCGGGGTGGCGGCGGCGTCGCCGAGCGGGGAGGGGACGGCGACGTCGACCGGGGTGGGGATGGCGTCGGACGGCGGGTCGGGGGTGGTGGCCGGTTGTGAGGAAGCGGGCGGTGTCATGTGTGTCCCCCTTGAATGGTGCTGGCCGAACATCCGATATGACAGCGCATCGACGGCCCGGTGCGCCAGTCGGTATCACGAATCGGACCGGAGCACGTACCGTGGGCGCTCCCCAGCCAGGAGGTCGAACCCGTGTCCGCATCCGACGAGGACCTGCCCTTCTTCGTCTACGGAACCCTGCGCAGCGGCGGCCGGAACCACGCGGTGCACCTGGCCGGACGCTGTGCGGACATCCGCCCGGCGGTGCTGGAGGGCGCCGCGCTGCACGCGGGCCCCGGCTTCCCGTACGCGCTGCCCGATGCGACGCCCGGGCGCCGGATCCTGGGCGAGCTGATCACCGTACGCCCGGGCGCGTACGCCGGAGCACTGGCGGACCTGGACCTGCTGGAGGAGTGCCGGGCGGACGGAACCGGGCTGTACGTGCGGCGGCGGCTGGCGGTGCGGACGGCGGCGGGCGGGTCGCGGGACGCGTGGGTCTACCTCGCCGGGCCGGCCGTGGCGGCGCGGCTCCGGGAGCGGCCGGCGCTGATCGCGTCGGGGGACTGGGCGGACAGGTGACAGGTGACAGGTGACAGCTTTCAGGTTTCAGATTTCAGCGAACAGAGTTTGAAATCTGTCAGCTGTTCTCCGTTGCCCGCCGGCAGTCGGCTGACCCCCCGGACCCACCCGGATATCGCCAGGTAGGCTGCCCCGACCAGCAGGATCGCTGGACCCAGGACCGAACGACGAGGAGCCACCCGGTGCCCGAGCTGCCACCCCCGATCACCGTCGTCGGGATCGGGGCCGACGGCTGGCCCGGCCTCGCCGCCACCTCCCGGGCCGCGCTGCAAAACGCCGAGGTGGTCGTCGGCGGCCCCCGCCAGCTGGACCTGCTCCCCGCGGAGGAGGTCACCGCCGAGCGCGTCCCCTGGCCGTCCCCGCTGCGCCCCGCCGTCCCCGCCCTGTTCGCCGCCCACGCCGACCGCCGCGTCGCCGTCCTGGCCAGCGGCGACCCGATGTTCTACGGCATCGGCCGCACCCTCGCCGAGACCCTCGGCGCCGAGCGGCTGCGCGTCCTGCCGCACCCCTCCTCCGTCTCCCACGCCTGCGCCCGGCTCGGCTGGCCGCTGGAGGCGACCGAGGTGGTCAGCCTGGTCGGCCGCCCGCTGGACACCCTCGCGCTCACCCTCCACCCCGGCCGCCGCCTGCTGGTGCTCAGCGCCGACGCCGCCACCCCGGCCGCCGTCGCCGCGCTGCTCACCGCGCGCGGCTACGGAACCGCCCGACTGCGGGTCCTCGAACAGCTCGGCTCCCCCGCCGAACGGCACCTGGACGGCCCGGCCGACGGCTGGCCGCACCCGCCCGGCGACGCACTGAACCTCATCGCCGTCGACCTCGGCGACGGCCCCCGCAGCTCCCTCGTCCCCGGCCTGCCCGACGCCGCGTACGAGAGCGACGGACAGCTCACCAAGCGCCACGTCCGAGCCGCCACCCTCGCCACGCTCGCCCCCTCCCCCGGCGAGCTGCTCTGGGACGTCGGCGGCGGCTCGGGCTCGATCGCCATCGAGTGGCTGCGCGCCCACCGCGACTGCCAGGCCGTCAGCGTCGAGCGCGACCCGGTGCGCGCCGAGCGGATCACCCGCAACGCCGCCGCGCTCGGCGTGCCCCGACTGCGCGTAGTGACCGGCCGCGCCCCCGCCGCGCTCGCCGAACTCCCCACCCCCGACGCCGTGTTCATCGGCGGCGGCCTCACCGCGCCCGGCCTGCTGGACGGTTGCTGGGCCGCTCTGCGCCCGGGCGGCCGACTGGTCGCCAACACCGTGACCCTGGAGTCCGAGGCGCTGCTCACCGAGTGGTACCGGCGGCACGGCGGCGAGCTCGTCAAGCTGGCCGTCGCCCACGCCGTCCCGGTGGGCGGCTTCACCGGCTGGCGCCAGGCCATGCCGGTCACCCAGTGGTCCGCCGTCAAACCCGAAACCGGCACGCCCAACACCCGCCAGGAGGACGCCTCGTGACCGTCTACTTCATCGGAGCCGGCCCGGGTGCCGCCGACCTGATCACCTTGCGCGCCCAGCGGCTCCTGGCCCGCGCCGAGGTCTGCCTGTACGCCGGCAGCCTCGTCCCGGAGGAGCTCCTGGCCGAGTGCCCGCCCGGCGCCCGCCTGGTCGACACCGCCAACCTGACCCTGGCCATGATCATCGACGAGATGACCGGCGCGTCCGACCAGGGCAAGGACGTGGCCCGGCTGCACTCCGGCGACCCGTCCGTCTTCTCCGCGGTCGCCGAGCAGATGCGCCGCCTGGACGCGGTGGGCATCCCGTACGAGGTCGTCCCCGGCGTGCCCGCCTTCGCCGCCGCCGCAGCCGCGCTGAAGCGGGAGTTGACCGTGCCGACCGTCGGCCAGACCGTCATCCTCACCCGGATCGCCAAGCGCGCCACGCCCATGCCCGAGGGCGAGGACCTCGCCACCCTCGGCCGCAGCGGCGCCCTGCTGGTGCTGCACCTGGCCGCCGGGTACGTGGACGACGTGGTCGAGCAGCTGCTCCCGCACTACGGCGCCGACTGCCCGGCCGCCGTCGTCGCGATGGCCAGCCGCCCGGACGAGCTGGTGCTGCGCGGCACCGTCGGCGACATCGCCGGGCAGGTCAAGGCGGCGGGCGTGGTCCGCACCGCCGTCATCCTCGTCGGCCGGACGCTGGCCGCCGAGCAGTTCCGCGACAGCCACCTCTACTCGGCGGACCGCGAGCGGCCGCACGAGCCCTGCGGGTCGTGATGCGCCACCTGCTCGTCCTCGGCGGGACGACGGAGGGCCGGGAGCTGGCCGCCGCCCTCGACGGCCGGCCGGCCCTGCGGGTCACCAGCTCGCTGGCCGGCCGGGTCGCCAACCCCCGACTGCCCGCCGGGGAGGTGCGGATCGGCGGGTTCGGCGGCCCGGAGGGTCTGGCCGACTGGCTGCGCGCCGAGCGGGTGGACGCCGTCGTCGACGCCACCCACCCGTTCGCGTCCGGCATGTCGCAGAACGCGGCCCTCGCGGCGGCCGCCACCGGCGTACCGCTGCTGGTGCTCCGGCGCCCCGGCTTCACCCCCGTGGAGGGGGACCGCTGGCTCCCCGTCCCCTCGCTCGCCGCGGCGGCCGACCTGCTGCCGCGGCGCGGTGAGCGGGTCCTGCTCACCACCGGACGGCAGGGCATCGCCGCCTTCGCCCACGTCGACGGGGTCCACTTCATCGCCCGCTCGGTCGACCCGCCCGAGCCGCCGCTGCCGCCCTCCTTCGAAGTCCTGCTGGACCGCGGCCCGTTCACGGTCCAGGGCGAGGAGGCGCTGTTGCGCGCGCACCGCATCGACGTCCTGGTCACCAAGGACAGCGGCGGCGCCGCGACCGCGCCCAAGCTGACCGCCGCCCGCGGGCTCCGGCTGCCCGTCGTCATCGTGGAGCGCCCCCCGGTGCCGGACGGCGTGCCGGTCGTTCCGGACGTGGCGGGCGCGGTGCACTGGCTGGAGCGGCTCGGCTGAGTCCGGTCCGTGGAAAAGCCGGGCGGCGGTGCCGTCCGCCCGGCAGGATGGCCCGATGAGCGACGATCAGCGCACCCGGACCCCGCAGACCGCCGACGAACGCGCCACCCTGGCAGGCTTCCTGGACTACCAGCGGGACACCCTCGCGATGAAGTGCGCCGGTCTGACGACCGAGCAGCTCCGCGCCCGGGTGCTGGAACCCTCCGGACTCTCCCTGCTCGGCCTGGTCCGGCACCTCGCCGAGATGGAGCGCGGCTGGTTCCGCAACGTCCTCGCCGGCGAGGAGGCGCCCGGATTCTGGAAGCACCCCGACGGCTCCTTCGCCGAGTTCGACGTCGACACCGCAGACCCGGACGAGGCCTTCGCGACCTGGCGCGGCGAATGCGACCACGCCCGGGAACTCGTCGCCGCCGCCGAGTCGTTGGACGTCCTGGGCCACCACGGCGAGGAGGTCTTCTCGCTGCGCTGGATCGTCACCCACATGATCGAGGAGTACGCCCGCCACAACGGCCACGCCGACCTCCTGCGCGAACACCTCGACGGCACCACCGGCGAGTAGCGCCGGACGGGTCGGCCGGGAGGGAGCACCGGTGCGGACCCGCCAGAAGGAACGCGGCACCCCCGGACCGTCGGACCGGTGGAACGAGATCGTCCCCGGGCTCTGGATGGGCGGGCACTACTTCACCCCACCCGGCGGCGAGCTGGAACCCGCCGTCGTCCGGCACGAGTTCGACCTGGTGGTCAGCCTGTTCACGCTGCCCGGCCACGGCCCGGCACCGGGGGTGGAGCACGTCGTCCGGGAGGTGCCGGACGATCCGCTCTCCCCCGGCCAACTGCTGGCGGTGCAGGAGGCGGCGGAGCTCACGACGGCGGCCGTCCGCCGGGGCCGCCGGACGCTGGTGCGCTGCCACTCGGGCTACAACCGCTCGGGCCTGGTGGTGACGCAGGCACTGGTCGGGCTCGGCCGGGACACCGGTGAGGCGGTCCGGCTGGTGCGGGAGCGGCGTTCGCCCTGGGCACTGAACAACCCGGTGTTCACGGAGTACCTGAACACCGGGTTGGACGTGGCGATCCTGCTGACCGGGCTCAACGCGTGAGGCCGGCCGGCAGGATGGCGGTGATGACGTCGATGACTGTGCGTCAGATGTCGCGGAAGGTCTCGATCCGGGCGCCGATCGAGTTGAGGCGCTCGGCCAGGTCCTCGTAACCGCGGTTGATGACGTACACGTTGCGCAGGACGGAGGTGCCCTGGGCGGCGAGCATCGCGAGGAGGATGACGACGGCCGGGCGCAGCGCGGGCGGGCACATCATCTCGGCGGCGCGCCAGCGGGTGGGGCCCTGGACCAGCACGCGGTGCGGGTCGAGGAGCTTGACGTCCGCGCCGAGGCGGGTCAGCTCGGTGAGGTAGATCGCGCGGTTGTCGTAGACCCAGTCGTGGATCATCGTGGTGCCGTGGGCGGCCGCGGCGATGGCGGCGAAGAACGGCACGTTGTCGATGTTGATGCCGGGGAACGGCATCGGGTGGATGGTGTCGATCGGCGCGGTCAGCTTGGAGGGGCGCACCGTGAGGTCGACCAGACGGGTGTGGCCGTTGTGGGCCCGGTACTCGGGGGTGCGGTCGTAGTCGAGGCCCATGCCTTCGAGCACCGCGAGCTCGATCTCCAGGAACTCGATCGGCACCCGGCGGATCGTCAGTTCGGAGGAGGTGACGACGGCGGCGGCGAGCAGGCTCATCGCCTCCACCGGGTCCTCAGCCGGGGTGTAGTCGACGTCGCGGGTGATCTGCGGGACGCCGTGCACGGTGAGGGTGGTGGTGCCGATGCCCTCGATCCTGACGCCCAGCTCCTCCAGGAAGAAGCAGAGGTCCTGGACCATGTAGTTGGGCGAGGCGTTGCGGATGACGCTCACGCCGTCGTGGCGCGCGGCGGCCAGCAGGGCGTTCTCGGTGACGGTGTCCCCGCGCTCGGTCAGCACGATCGGGCGGTCCATCGGCACGCCCGGCTGGACCGAGGCGTGGTAGGCGCCGCCGGTGGTGGCGACCTCCAGGCCGAAGCGGCGCAGCGCGGTCAGGTGCGGCTGGACGGTGCGGGTGCCGAGGTCGCAGCCGCCCGCGTACGGGATCTCGAAGTGCTCGGCGCGGTGCATCAGCGGGCCGAGGAACATCAGCACGCTGCGGGTGCGGCGGGCGGCCTCGACGTCCATCGCGGCGAGGTCCAGCTCGGCGGGCGGGGTGAGTTCGAGGTCGCGGCCGTCGTTGATCCAGCGGCTCTTGACGCCGATGCTGGTGAGCACTTCGAGGATGCGGTAGACCTCCTCGATCCGGGCGACGCTGCGGATCGTGGTGCGACCGGTGGTCAGCAGCGAGGCGCAGAGGATCGCGACGCAGGCGTTCTTGCTGCTGCGGACGTCGATCGCGCCGGAGAGCCGGGTGCCGCCGGCGACCCGCAGGTGCATCGGGCCGGAGTAGCCGAGGGAGACGATCTCGCTGTCGAGGGCTTCGCCGATGCGAGCGATCATCTCAAGGCTGACGTTCTGCTTGCCCTGTTCGATGCGGTTGACCGCGCTCTGGCTGGTGCCGAGTGCCTCTCCGAGCTGCGCCTGGGACCAGCCACGGTGCTGACGCGCGGTGCGGATGAGGGTGCCGATACGGGTGAGATAGTCGCCTGTCACTCGCCAGACCATATCTCATGGTTGAGATGGCAACGGAAACCAAGGGCGGCATGGCGCTCCTTTTGTCCGTTTCTCTCCTTGTATGGCCGTCAGATCTTCACATCACCACGCGGCGTTGTCACGCTCCCATGACAGTCGTGACGATGTCACGGGCCCAGCGGCTCCGCCCGGCCGACGACGGTTCCGGCGCGGTCGATGCAGATGACGTCCACCGCGACGGGCGAGCCCAGCAGCACGCCGAGCGCCGTCGCCCGCGCCGCCTCGGCGACCAGGTCCCCGAGCGGAACCCCGGCCGCACGGCACAGCTGCACCGCCTCCAGACCGGTGTTGGCGGCCGCCACCGCCGCGGCCAGCGCCTCGTCCGCCCCACCGCGCCGCGCCAGTTCGGCCAGGTACCCCTTGTCCACCTGGGAGCGCGCCGAGTGCAGGTCGAGGTGGCCGGCCGCGAGCTTGGACAGCTTGGCGAAGCCGCCCGCGATGGTCAGCCGGGGCACCGGGTGGCGCTTCAGGTACTTGAGCACGGCACCGGCGAAGTCGCCCATGTCGAGCAGCGCGTCCTCGGGCAGCCCGTGCACCGCGACCGCGACCTTCTCCGAGGTCGAGCCGGTGCAGCCGGCCACGTGCGTGCGCCCCGCCGCCCGGGCCACGTCCACGCCGCGGCGGATGGAGTCGATCCAGGCCGAACAGGAGTAGGGGACGACGATCCCGGTGGTCCCGAGGATCGACAGGCCCCCGAGGATGCCGAGCCGCGGGTTCCAGGTCGAGCGGGCGATCTCCTCGCCGTGGTCGACGGAGATCTCGACCACCACGTCCCCGGTGCCGCCGAACTCGGCGGCCACCTCGGCGACGGCGTCCCGGATCATCTGCCGGGGCACCGGGTTGATCGCCGGCTCGCCGACGGGCAGCGGCAGGCCGGCCTTGGTGACCGTCCCCACCCCGGGACCGGCCCGGAACACCACCCCGGCGCCGGGCTCCCCGGCCCGGACGGTCGACCGGATCAGCGCGCCGTGCGTGACGTCGGGGTCGTCACCGGCGTCCTTGACCACCCCGGCCGTGGCGTGGGACCGCCCGTCCGTCCCCAGTTCCTCGGCGGCGAGGGCGAAGGAGGGCTGCTGGCCCTTGGGCAGGGTGACGGCCACGGGGTCGGGGAACTCGCCGGTGAGCAGCGCGGTGTACGCGGCCTTGGTGGCGGCGGTGGCGCAGGCACCCGTCGTCCAGCCGTGCCGCAGGCCGCTGCTCTTCAGCTGCCCGGCCCGGCCGCCCGCCCCGGCCCCCGCCTGGGCTCCGCCATCGGCTCCCGCTGCGGCCACCTGCGCCTCGCTTCCGACGGCGCCCCGCGCCGTCCCGTCTTCCCGGGCGGCCACCTCGGCCGCCGCCGCCGATTTTCCCCCACTCGCCCGGGCGGGGCCCGACCGGGGTGACCGGCGGTGACCGACGGCGGGCGGTGGCGGGCGGTGGCCGGCGGCGGGCTGTGGCGGGGCGGCGGCCCGTAGCGGGCGGAGCGCGAGCGGCAGGCGGAGCGCGAGTGGCGGCACGGGCCGCCGGGGCGCCGTGTGCGACTTGCGGAGGAGTCCTTCCGATCCGTTCCCGAAGAGTTCTCTGCACGGGTCTCGTCCCGCGGCCTACCAGTGAGTAATCTGGCCGTCCGCCAGATGCGGGTTCATGACACGTCGGTCCGGTGCACGGGTTGTCCGCCCTGCCGGGCCATCACTATGTGGGGGTTTTCTGTGGCAGGGATGAGTCGGCGTACGTTCCTCACCGGTACGTCGGTGGCCGCAGCATGGTCGGCCTTGTCGCTCGGCGGCGCACAGTTCGCCTCGGCCGCGGCACGCGACCAGGCGCTGGCGGCCACGGCCGCGCGGGCGGTCAGAGTCACCGGGACCACCCTGGAGCAGGTGGCCACGCCCGTCGGTACCGGCGGCTACAAGCGGCTGACGGCCGGTCCGGGCTGGCCGCTGGTGGTGCGCGGCGACCTGGCGGCGGCGGGCTCCGGTCGGGACGACCGCCGCACCGGCCTCGCCAGCTTCGTCCAGTTCAGCGACCTGCACCTGGTGGACACCGAGTCCCCGGTGCGCTTCGAGTACCTGGCCCGGTTCAACGGCAGCGCCTACCGGCCGCAGGAGGCCCTGAACGCCCGCGGTGTGTCGGCCCTCGTCGAGCGGGTCAACTCGCTCGCCGGCGGCCCCTACACCGGGATGCCGTTCAGCATGGTGATGGCCACCGGCGACAACACCGACAACCACGAACTGGCCGAGCTCGACTGGTACCTCAAGGTCATGGGCGGTGGCCGACTGGCCCAGAACACCGGCGACCCGAACCGCTACGAGGGCGTGCAGAACTCCGGCAACGCGGCCTACTGGAACCCCGAACTCGCCTACAGCGACGGCTACAAGGCCAAGGGCTTCCCGCAGGTGCCGGGCTTCCTCTCCGCCGCCGGGCGCCCCTTCGACGCGCCGGGCCTGCGCACGCCCTGGTACACGACGGTCGGCAACCACGACGACAGCATCGAGGGCACCCTGCCGGACCTCGGACTGCTCAACGACCTCTACACCGGTCAGTACAAGCTGGAGGGCTGCGACGACGCCACCGCCGCCCAGCTGATGGACTCGCTGCGCCGCGACCCGGCGGGTGCCGTGCTGCTGCTCGCCAAGCTGATCGCCAACGGCGAGGCGGTGCGCCGGATCACCCCCGACGAGCGCCGGAAGCCGTTCACGCTCAAGGAGTTCGCCAAGGCCCACCTGGACCCGGCCGCCACCGGCGCGGGCCCGTACGGGCACGGCTTCACCTCGGACATGGTGGGCAGCGGGAAGCTCTACTACACCTTCCGCATCTCGGAGAAGGTGGTCGGCATCAGCCTGGACACCACCAACCAGGCCGGGTTCGCCGACGGTTCGCTGGGCACCGCGCAACTGCGCTGGCTGGAGCAGCAGTTGAAGGCGCACAGCGGGCACTGGTACGACACCAACGGGAACCGGGTGACGGGCGGCAGCACGGACGACCTGATCCTGGTCTTCAGCCACCACACCAGCACCAGCATGGGCAACCTGCTGCCGGACCCGCGGAACATCTTCGAGAAGCGGCACGACGGCAACGAGCTGGTGGCGCTGCTGCAGCGCTACCCGAACGTGGTCGGGTGGGTGAACGGGCACACCCACATGAACAAGATCACGCCGCACGGCCACGCGGTGCCGGAGCGGGCGTTCTGGGAGATCAACACCGCCTCGCACATCGACTACCCGCAGCACGGCCGGATCATCGAGGTCGTGGACAACGGGGACGCCACGATCTCGCTGTTCACCACGCTGATCGAGTCCTCCGCGCCGTACGGCACGGACTTCGGCAGCACCTCGGACGCCAACCTCGCGGCGCTCTACCGCGAGCTGTCGTACAACGACCCGAACGGGCGGGTGACGTCGCTGCTGGGCTCGGGCGAGGACCACAACACGGAGCTGCTGCTCGCCAAGCCGACCCGCTGACGGCTGACGGCTGACGGCTGACGGCTGACGGAAAACGGATGACAGCTGACAGATGATGAAATCTGTCAGCTGTCATCCGTCAGTCGATCGCCGTCACTCCGCCGCGGGGCCCTCGGCCTCCGGGTACCGCCGGGGCGTCCAGACGACCTCCACGCCGCCGCCGCGCTCGACCGCCCGGGTCTGCGAGGAGCCGATCAGCAGGATCGTCCGCATGTCGACCAGCGCCGGGTCCAGCTCGCCGAGCCGGACGATCCGCACCCGCTCGGTCGGCCCGCCGACGTCGCGGGCCATCACCACCGGCGTCTCCGGCGCCCGGTACTCCAGCAGCAGGTCCCGGGCGAGGCCGACCTGGGTCGTGCGGGACTGCGAGCCCGGGTTGTACAGCGCGAGCACCAGGTCCGCCTCGGCGGCGGCGCGCAGCCGCTTGGCCACCACGTCCCAGGGCTTGAGCCGGTCCGAGAGCGACACCGTCGCGTAGTCGTGCCCGAGCGGGGCGCCGGCCCGGGAGGCGGCCGCGTGGGCGGCGGTCATCCCCGGCAGGACCCGCACCGGTACGTCCCGGTAGGCCTCCTCGCAGGCGACCTCCAGCACGGCGGTGGCCATCGCGAACACGCCCGGGTCGCCCGAGGAGACCACCGCGACCCGGTGCCCGCGCCGCGCGAGGTCCAGCGCGTACTCGGCGCGCTCCGACTCGACCTTGTTGTCCGAGCCGTGCCGGAGCTGCCCCGGGCGCTCCGGCACCCGGGCCAGGTAGGTGGTGTAGCCGACCAGGTCGGTGGCCTCGGCCAGCGCGCCGCGCGCCTCGGGGGTGAGCCAGAGCGGTCCGGCCGGCCCGGTGCCGACGACGGTCACGCTGCCGGTGCCCTCCGACAGCCGGACCTCGGGCTCCAGCGGCGCGACCTTGCTCGGCAGCACCGCGACCGAGAAGTACGGCACCGTCTCCTCGTCGACCTCCGCGAGCGGCGCGATGCGCTCCCCCGCCATGAAGGCCCGCTCGACGTACTGGGCGTCCGCCAGCCGCCCCGCCCGCTCCAGGGCCCGGCGGACGGTCGGGAAGGTGCGCCCCAGCTTCATGATCACGGCGGAGTCGGCCGACGCGATCCGCGCCGTCAGCTCCTCCTCGGGCAGCGTGCCCGGGATGACGGTGAGCGTCTCCTCGGCCTCGGTCAGCGGCTGTCCGAGCCGGGCCGCCGCGGCGCTGACCGAGGTCACGCCGGGCACGACCTCGGTCGGGTAGCGGTACGCGAGCCGCTTGTGCATGTGCTGGTAGGAGCCGTAGAAGAGCGGGTCGCCCTCGGCGAGGACGACGACGTCGCGGCCGGCGTCCAGGTGGGCGGCCAGCCGGGCGGCGGCCTCCTCGTAGAAGTCGTCGAGCGCGCCCCGGTAGCCGCCGGGGTGGTCGGTGGTCTCGACGGTGAGCGGGTAGACCAGCTTCTCCTCGATCTGACCACCAGTCAGATAGCGCTCGGCGATCGAGCGCGCGATGGACCGGCCGTGGCGGGCGCTGTGGTACGCCACCACGTCGGCCTTGCCGATGAGTTCGGCGGCGCGGACGGTCACCAGCGACGGGTCGCCCGGGCCGAGCCCGACACCGTACAGCCTTCCGACCGAGGCGTTCTGATGCTCCGTCACTCTTCCTCGCTCGCAATCGCGTTGACGGCGGCGGCGGCGATCGCGCTGCCACCGCGCCGGCCGCGCACCACCATGTGCTCAAGGCCGGAGGGGTGCTCGGCCAGGGCCTGCTTGGACTCGGCGGCACCGATGAAGCCGACCGGGACGCCGATCACCGCAGCCGGGCGCGGCGCGCCCGCCTCGATCATCTCCAGCAGCCGGAACAGCGAGGTCGGCGCGTTGCCGACGGCGACCACCGCACCCTCCAGCCGGGGCAGCCACAGCTCCATGGCCGCGGCGCTCCGGGTGTTGCCCATCTTCCGGGCGAGCTCGGGCACCGACGGGTCGGTGAGGGTGCAGATCACCTCGTTGTCGGCGGGCAGCCGCTTGCGGGTCACCCCGCTCGCGACCATGTTGACGTCGCAGAGGATCGGCGCACCAGCGTGCAGCGCGGCGCGCGCGGAGGCGACCACGCCGGGCGAGTACACCAGGTCCTCGACCAGGTCGACCATCCCGCAGGCGTGGATCATCCGCACCGCGACCTGGGAGACGTCCGCCGGGAGGGCGGCCAGATCGGCCTCCGCGCGGATGGTGGCAAAGGACTGGCGGTAGATGGACGCGCCGTCCTTCTCGTACTCGATCACTTCGTGGTCCTCCTGGCCTCGGCGACCGCCTCGGCCATCTCCTCGTTCGTCACCTCGGCGGCCGTGGGGGCAGCCGCCGGTCCGTTCACCGTCACCCGGTAGCCGTGCCCCGTGGCGAGCACGTCCACCCACCGCCCGGCCGGGTGGCCGCAGCGCCGTTCACAGCCCGACCAGTGGACGGGCAGCGCGTCGTGGACCCCGTCACCGGCCGCGGACCGGGGGTCGGCGTCCAGCGCCCGGGCCGCGTCCGAGCGGACGTCGGCGAGCGACTTGGCGCACCCCGGCAGCCCGGTGCAGGCGGTGGCCCGCTCCCAGGGCGAGCCCGGCTCGGTACGGAAACCGGCCCCGGCGAGCGCGGGCAGCAGGTCGGCGGAGGCGCCGGGCAGGACCGCACCGCGCCAGGGCGTCAGCCGCAGCTCACCGGCCGAAGCCGTCGCGGCGGCGACCAGCGCCCGCCACTGAGCGGCGCTCGCCCGGCCGAAGCGCAGGCCCACCGAGAGCCCGCCGGGAAGCGCGCCCACGGCGGGCGCCGCACCGGCGAAGGCCGGCAGCGGCACCGAGCCGGCGGGCAGCAACTCGGGGACCTCGCGCAAGTGCCAGGCCTTGCGGCCGCTCGTCCGCAGCGCGTCCAGGAAGGAGCGGGCCGCGTCCAGCACGGCCGTCACCTCCTGCCCGGCCTCGACCGGGCGCCCGTGGCCCGCGCGCCCGAGGCGCAGCAGGGCGGGCCGGTCGCGGTCCGCGGTGGCGGCCCCCGAGCCTGCGATCAATGTCACATCGGCGTCGAGCGCCGCGACGTCACCCCGCCCGTCGTCCAGCGCGAACAGGAACTTGCCGGAGAGCCCGGCCGCCCAGTCGCTCGCGCACAGCCGCGCGTCCAGTTCCCGTACCCAGGCCCGGACATCGGCCGAGTCCGTGCCGTCCAGCCCCGCCAGCGGCGAGGCGACGATGTTGCGGACCCGCTCGTGGGTGTCCGAGGGCAGCAGGCCGACGGCGCGCAGCCGCTCCGCGAGGTCCGCCGCGCAGTGCGGCGCCAGGCCGCGCAGCTGGACGTTGCCGCGCGAGGTGGTCTCCAACTCCCCGTCGCCCAGGGCCTCGGCGGCCTCGGCCAGGGCGAGCGCCTGACGGTCCGTCAGCAGGCCTCCGGGCAGGCGGATCCGGGCCAGGGCGCCGTCGTCGGCCTGGTGCAGTCGCAGCGCTCCGGGGCAGGCGTCCCCGCGCCCCCGGTCGGGCACCTCCCGGTCGGGCACGGCGGCGCCCGGCGCGGTGGCGTCGGGTGTCGGTGGCATGGCGGCGAGCATACAGATGATCCGATCGCTTGCCTCCGTCCGCTGCATCACACTCCGGCGCACCCGCCGCGTACGCCGGGCGGCCGGTCCGCACGACGGACAGCCGTGCGCCGGGCGGTCCGGAGCCCGCGACCGAAAGCTCACTCTCCCCCAGGTCAGCCGTACCCCGTACGATGCAGGGCGGACGGTCCGGCGGACCGTCCGCACACGCCAGCGACGGCGCAGGGGAGGAAACCGGTGCAAGCCCGGTGCGGTCCCGCCACTGTGACCGCGGTTCACCGGGAAACCGGCCGACCGCGGGAGCCAGGAACTCCTGCCGTCCTCCACCGGCCCGGGGCGCGGACCCCGAGGAAGGCAGAAATGCACCAGCGCTGTCGCATGCCCGCACACGCGTCCACGGCCGTCCCCACGGCCACTCCGGCTCACTTCACGGCCATCCCGGCCCATTTCACGGCCGTCCCGGCCACCGACGAGGCCGGGAGGGCCTTCGCATGATCCTGCTGCTGTCGACGTCCGACACCGACCTGCTCAGCGCCCGTGCCTCCGAGGGGCCGGTGCGCTACCGGCTCGGCAACCCGGCCCGGCTGACCCCCGAGGACCTGCCCGCGCTGCTGGTGGGCACCGACCTCGTCGTGGTCCGCCTGCTCGGCGGACGCCGCGCCTGGCAGGAGGGCCTGGACGCACTGCTGGCCGGCCCCCGCCCGGTCGTGGTGCTGACCGGTGAGCAGGCCCCCGACGCCCAGCTGATGGAGCTGTCCACCGTCCCGGCCGGCATCGCCGCCGAGGCGCACGCCTACCTCGCCCACGGCGGCGCGGCCAACCTGGCCGAGCTGGCCTCGTTCCTCTCCGACACCGTGCTGCTGACCGGCCACGGCTTCGCCCCGCCCGCCTCCGCCCCGGCCTGGGGCCCGCTGGAGCGCGAAGCCCGTACCGGCGAGGGCCCGACGGTCGCGGTGCTCTACTACCGCGCCCACCACATGAGCGGCAACACCGCCTTCGTCGAGACGCTCTGCCGGGCGATCGAGGACCAGGGCGCCCGCGCCCGGGCCTACTACTGCGCCTCGCTGCGCGGCGCCGAGCCCGAGCTGCTGGCCGCGCTCGGCGAGGCCGACGCGATCGTCACCACCGTGCTCGCCGCCGGCGGCACCCGCCCGGCCGACGCACAGGCCGGCGGCGACGAGGAGGCCTGGGACGCCGGCGCGCTCGCCGCCCTGGACCGCCCGATCCTGCAGGCGCTCTGCCTGACCTGGTCGCGCGCCCAGTGGGAGGCCAGCGACGACGGCCTGTCCCCGCTGGACACCGCCACCCAGATCGCCGTGCCGGAGTTCGACGGCCGCCTGATCAGCGTCCCGTTCTCCTTCAAGGAGCTGGACGAGGACGGCCTGACGGTCTACGCCGCCGACCCGGAGCGCGCCGCCCGCGTCGCCGGCACCGCCGTCAGCCACGCCCGGCTGCGGTACGTCCCGGCCGCCGAGCGCCGCCTCGCGCTGGTGCTGTCCGCGTACCCGACCAAGCACGCCCGGGTCGGCAACGCCGTCGGCCTGGACACCCCGGCCAGCGCCGTCCGCCTGCTGGAGCGGCTGCGCGAGGAGGGCATGGACCTCGGGCACGACCTGCCCGGCTTCGACGGCACCGAGGACGAGGGGCACGAGGGCGACGCGATCATCCACGCCCTGATCGCGGCCGGCGGCTACGACCAGGACTGGCTCACCGAGGACCAACTGGCCCGCAACCCGGTGCGCATCCCCGCCGCCGACTACCGCCGCTGGTACGCCACCCTCCCGCAGGCCCTGCGCGAGCAGGTCGAGGAGCACTGGGGCCCGGCCCCCGGCGAGCTGTACGTAGACCGCTCGCAGAACCCGGACGGCGACATCGTGCTGGCCGCGATCCGCTCCGGGAACCTGCTGGTCCTGATCCAGCCGCCGCGCGGCTTCGGCGAGAACCCGGTCGCCATCTACCACGACCCCGACCTGCCGCCGAGCCACCACTACCTGGCCGCCTACCGCTGGATCGAGGCCGCGCAGGAGGACGGCGGCTTCGGCGCCCACGCCGTGATCCACCTCGGCAAGCACGGCAACCTGGAGTGGCTGCCCGGCAAGACCGCCGCGCTGTCCGCCGAGTGCGGCCCGGACGCCGTCCTCGGCAACCTCCCGCTGGTCTACCCCTTCCTGGTCAACGACCCGGGCGAGGGCACCCAGGCCAAGCGCCGCGCCCACGCCACCCTGGTCGACCACCTCGTCCCGCCGATGGCCCGCGCCGACTCCTACGGCGACATCGCGCGCCTGGAGCAGCTGCTGGACGAGCACTCCAACATCGCCGCGATGGACCCGGCCAAGCTGCCCGCCATCCGCGCCCAGATCTGGACCCTCATCCAGGCGGCCAAGCTCGACCACGACCTCGGCCTGGACGAGCGCCCCGAGGACGACGGCTTCGACGACTTCCTGCTGCACGTCGACGGCTGGCTCTGCGAGGTCAAGGACGCCCAGATCCGCGACGGCCTGCACGTCCTCGGCCAGGCGCCGTCCGGCACCGACCGCGTCAACATCGTGCTCGCCATCCTGCGCGCCCGGCAGATCTGGGGCGGCGTCAGCGCCCTGCCCGGCCTGCGCGAGGCGCTCGGCCTGGACGAGGCGGCGCTGACGCTCGGCGCCACCGACGCGGCCGAGGCCAGGGCCCGCGCCCTGGTCGAGGCCATGGAGGCGCAGGACTGGGCGCCCGAGGCGGTCGAGAAGGTCACCGCCGAGCTGCCGGAGACCGTTCGGGAGGCCGTCCACGAGGTGCTGACCTTCGCCGCCACCCAGGTGGTGCCGCGCCTGGCCGCCACCACCGACGAGCTGGACGCCGTGCTGCACGCGCTGCAGGGCGGCTTCGTCCCGGCCGGCCCGTCCGGCTCGCCGCTGCGCGGCCTGGTCAACGTGCTGCCGACGGGCCGCAACTTCTACTCCGTCGACCCCAAGGCCGTCCCCAGCAAGCTCGCCTGGGAGACCGGCCAGGCGCTCGCCTCCTCGCTGGTCGAGCGGTACACCGCCGACAACGACGGCGCGTACCCGCCCTCGGTCGGGCTCTCGCTGTGGGGCACCAGCGCGATGCGCACCGCCGGCGACGACATCGCCGAGGCCTTCGCCCTGCTCGGCGTCCGCCCGGTCTGGGACGACGCCTCCCGCCGGGTCACCGGCCTGGAGCCGATCCCGCTGGAGGAGCTGGGCCGCCCGCGCATCGACGTGACGCTGCGCATCTCCGGGTTCTTCCGCGACGCCTTCCCGCACGTGGTCGCCCTGCTGGACGACGCGGTGCGCCTGGCCGCCGCCCAGGAGGAGGCCGACTCGGACAACTTCGTCCGGGCCCACGTCCAGGCCGACCTGGCGGTGCACGGCGACGAGCGAAAGGCCACCGTCCGCGTCTTCGGCTCCCGCCCGGGCACGTACGGGGCCGGCCTGCTCCAGCTGATCGACAGCCGCGACTGGCGCACCGACGCCGACCTCGCCGAGGTGTACACGGTGTGGGGCGGCTACGCGTACGGGCGCGGGCTGGACGGGCGGCCGGCCCGCGAGGAGATGGAGACCGCGTACAAGCGGATCACCGTCGCCGCGAAGAACACCGACACCCGCGAGCACGACATCGCCGACTCGGACGACTACTTCCAGTACCACGGCGGCATGGTGGCCACCGTCCGCGCCCTCACCGGCAAGGCGCCGACCGCGTACATCGGCGACTCCACCCGCCCGGAGACGGTCCGCACCCGGACGCTGACCGAGGAGGCCGCCCGCGTCTTCCGCGCCCGCGTGGTCAACCCGCGCTGGATCGAGGCGATGCGCCGGCACGGCTACAAGGGCGCCTTCGAGATGGCCGCGACGGTCGACTACCTGTTCGGCTACGACGCCACCACGGGCGTGGTCGCGGACTGGATGTACGAGAAGCTGACCCAGGAGTACGTGCTCGACCCGGTCAACCGGGAGTTCCTCGCGGGCGCCAACCCGTGGGCGCTGCACGGGATCAGCGAGCGCCTGCTGGAGGCGGCGAGCCGCGGGCTGTGGGAGCAGCCGGACCCGGAGCTGATCGCGCAGCTGCAGGCCGCGTTCCTGGAGACCGAGGGGGACCTGGAGGGCGACGAGGGCTGAGGCCTCCCAGGGCGGTCTCCCGGACGTTCCCCGGCCTCCCGGTCTCGCGGACGGTCCCCGGCCTCCCGGGCGGTCCCGCGGCCGTCCGGGAGGCCGGGCAGCAGCTCGCTGACGGTGTTCCCGTCGTCCATTCGGGTGATGGGAACACTGGTGGCGCACGCCGTCCGAGCGGACAATACGGGGCATGCCGCGCCGCACCGGTCCCACCAGCCCAGACCTGAGCACGACCCCCGCCGACGAAGCCCGGGAAGCGGAGGAACACGAGCCGCCCGCGCCACACCGCTACCGGGCGCGGCTCGGAGCGCTCGCGGCCGGGGCGGTACCGGTGCTCGCGTTCCCGGCGCCGGGGCAGGCCTGGCTGGCGTGGATCGCGCTCGTCCCCGGGCTGCTGCTGATGCAGCGGGCTCCCGGGGGCCGGGAGGCGGCGGTGCGCGGCTGGTGGTTCGGAGCGGGGTTCATCCTGACCGCGATGTACTGGCTGGTGCCGTCGATCGGGCCCGGACTCCCGGTGCTCGCGGTGCTGTTCGGGGCGCTGCAGGGCGCCGTCGGGTACACCGTGCACCGGCTGCTGCACCCGCCGCTGACCGCCCGTCGGGCCCTGCTCGCGCTGGTGGTCGTCCCGGCGGTCTGGGTGTCCGCCGAGTACGGGCGGTCCTGGCCGGCGCTGGGCGGGCCGTGGGCCCTGCTCGGCGCCACCCAGTGGCAGCACCCGGCGATCCTCGGGCTGGCCTCGGCGGGCGGGATCTGGCTGGTCAGCGCGGCGGTGGCGGCGGTGAACACCGGGGTGCTGATCGCGCTCACCGCGGTGCACTGGCGACCGCGGGCCGTCGCGGCCTCGGCGGCGGTGCTGGTGGTGGCCTCCGGTCCGCTGCTGTTCGCGCTGCGCGAGGCGCCCGCCGGGGCCGGGGCCGTCACGGTCGCGCTCGTCCAGCCCGGCGTCGTGGAGGACCCGCAGGCCCGGTTCGACGCGAGCGCGCGGGCCACCGCCGCGCTGGTCGGACAGCCGCTGGACCTGGTGGTGTGGGGTGAGAGCAGCACCACGGCCGACCTGGACCACGACCCGGCCGCGCTGGACACGCTGCGCGGCCTCGCCGCGACCACCGGCGCCCGGGTCATCGCCGGGGAGGACGCGCGCAAGGCGGACGGGCGGATCTCCAAGGACGCGGTGCTGGTCTCCCCGGCCGGTGTGGTGGACCGCTACCGCAAGATCCGGCTGGTGCCGTTCGGCGAGTACATCCCGCTGCGGCCGGTGCTCGGCTGGATCGCCGGGGTCAGCCGGGCGGCGGGCGAGAACCGGGCGCCCGGCACCGCCTTCCACCTGCTGCCGGCCACCGACCGGACGGGCGCTCCGCTGCCGGTCGGGGCGCTGATCTGCTTCGAGTCCGCCTTCCCCGACATGGCCCGCACCGCCGCGCGGGACGGCGCCCGGGTGCTCGTCTACCAGTCCTCGACCTCGACCTTCCAGCAGACCTGGGCGCCCGAGCAGCACGTCTCGCTGGCGGCGATCCGGGCGGCGGAAACCGGGCGGCCGGCCGTCCAGGCCTCGCTGACCGGGGTCTCGGCGGCCTTCGACGCGCAGGGCCGGGAACTGGCCCGGCTCGGCACCGACGGCACCGGCGCGCTGACCGTCCGGCTGCCGCTCACCGAGCCGGCCACGGTGACCTGGTACGACCGCGTCGGCGACGTGGTGCCGGCCGGGGCGCTGCTGATCACGGCGGGGGCGGCGGTGGTGACGGTGGCGGCGCGACGGCGCCCGCGCACGGAGCCGCGCCCGGCTCAGCCCTCCGCCGGGGGCCGGTAGACGCCGAAGGCGGCGCCCTGTGGGTCGCGCAGCACGGCGATCCGCCGGCCGCCCGGCATGGAGTAGGCGGGCATCAGCACGTCCCCGCCGAGGGCCACCGCCCGGTCGACGGTGTTGTCCACGTCGGCGACCGAGAAGTACGGCAGCCAGTGCGGCGGCACCTCCGGCGGGAAGGCGTCGCCCATCACCAGCATGCCGCCGAAGTCCTCACCGGCCAGGCCCCACTGGGTGTAGTGCTCGGAGGGGGCGACGGACCAGCCGAAGACCGCCGGGTAGAAGGCGACCGCGCCGTCCCGGTCCCGGGTGAGGAGCTCCACCCAGCCGAGCGAGCCGGGCTCGTTGAACACCCCGGCGCCCTTGAAGGAGCGGGCCTGCCAGAGCAGGAAGACCGCGTGGGAGCGGTCGGCGGCCACCGCGAAGCGGCCGCGGTCGAGGACGTCGGCGGGCGTCTTGAGGAGGGTGCCGCCGGCGCTCTCGATCCTGGCCGCGGTGGCGTCGGCGTCGGCCACGGCGAAGCAGATCGACCAGGCCGTCGGCTGCTGCGGCGCGTAGCGCGGGGTGATCGCGGCGACCGGGGTGTCCTTGAGGAGCATCTGGACGTAGTCGCCGTCCTCGGGCCGTTCGCCGTCGTCCTCCCGCCAGCCGAACAGCTCGCGGTAGAAGGCCCGGGCGGCGGTGGGGTCGGAGGTGCCCAGCTCGACCCAGCAGGGGCCGTCGGTGGTCACGGAGGTCTGCTTCATGGCGTCGGTTCTCCAGCTCGTTCTCGGCCCCCGGCCCTCCCCGCCCAGGATGCGGGGCAGGAGGCCCGGAGGCGGGCGCTGGTGGGCCGAACGGGGCGGGGCGGGAGACGGGACGACAGGAGACGGGAAACAGAAGACAGCTGACAGCTGACAGATTTCGAAATCTGTCAGCTGTCAGCTGCTATCTGTCAGCTGCTATCTGTCAGTCGTCAGCCCCGCGGAGCCCGCGCCACCGGGATCCAGAGCTCGGCGTCGGCGTTGCCCGTCCCGGGGACGAAACGGGTCTTCAGGATCTCCGGGCCCGGCCGGGCCTCGTACGGGTTGGACGGGAACCACTGGGCGGCCACGTCCCCCCACATCTCCTGCAGCGCCTGCGGGAACGGCCCGGTGTTGGTGAACACGGCCCAGGTGCCGGCCGGCACCTCCAGGACGTCCATGTCCTCCGGGGCCTCGGCGTCCTCGGCCGCCACCACCGCGTGCCAGTAGTCGAGTTCGGAACCCTCCTCGCGGTTCGGGGAGAAGTCGTCGCTCACCGACACGATGCCGACCGGGTCCTTGCCGCTCAGGGCCGTGATCCGCTCGACGGTCTCCTTGCCGAGCCCCTTGATGAACTCGGCGATGTGCGGGTTGACCCCCAGGTAGATCAGGGGCACCCGGGCCTTCCTGCCGACGATCCGGAAGTCCGGCTTCTCGACGATCCGGTATTCCATGCTGCTGCTTCCTTCCACGACGAGTCGGAAGGACATCCGGGGCTGGGAGGTGAGCACCGCACCGTCGCGCCGGGCCTCCCCCGGCCCGACCCCGTGCATCGCCCGGAACGCCCGGGCGAACGCCTCCCCCGAGGTGTATCCGTACCGGACCGCGATGTCGAGCAACGTCCGCTCGCCGCCGAGGACTTCGGCCCCCGCGACGGTCAGTCGCCGACGCCGCACGTACTCCGACAGCGGCATCCCGGCGAGCATCGAGAACAGCCGCCGGAAGTGGTACTCCGACGTCATCGCGATCCTCGCCAGCTCGGCCGCGTCGACCTCGCCGTCCAGGTGCCGTTCGATGTGCTCCATCGCCCGGTTCAGGTGCTCCAGCACTCCGACCCCGTCCTTCCTTGTGATCACCACCGTAGGAAGGACCCACCCTGCCGCACCCGACGATCGGTGCCCGCTCCGGTCGGGTACCGATCGCCGGGTCGGCGGCGGGAGGCGCAGGTCAGACCAGACCCTGGGCCAGCATCGCGTCCGCGACCAGTTCGAAGCCCGCGATGTTGGCGCCCACCACGTAGTCCCCGGGCCGGCCGTAGCGCTCGGCGGTGGTGAAGCAGGAGTCGTGGATGTGCTTCATGATCCCGGCCAGCCGCTCCTCGGTGTGCCGGAAGGTCCAGGAATCGCGCGACGCGTTCTGCTGCATCTCCAGCGCGCTGGTCGCGACGCCGCCCGCGTTCGCCGCCTTGCCCGGGCCGAACGCCACCCCGGCCTCCTGGAACACCCGGACCGCCTCCGGGGTGGTGGGCATGTTGGCGCCCTCGGCGACGGCGAGCACACCGTTGCGGACCAGGGCGAGCGCGTCGGCCTCGGTCAGTTCGTTCTGGGTGGCGCAGGGCAGCGCGACCTCGCAGGGCACGCTCCACACCCCCGGCCCCTCGACGAACCGCACGTGGCTGCCGCGCAGTTCGGCGTACTCGGAGACCCGGCCGCGCCGGACCTCCTTGACCTCCTTGAGCAGGCCGAGGTCGATGCCCTTGTCGTCCACCACGTAGCCGGAGGAGTCGGAGGCGGTCAGCACCGTGGCGCCGAGCTGCTGCGCCTTCTCGATCGCGTAGAGCGCGACGTTGCCCGAGCCGGACACGACCACCCGGCGCCCGTCCAGGCTCTCGCCGCGGCTGTGCAGCATCTCGGCGGTGAACAGCACGCAGCCGTAGCCGGTGGCCTCGGTCCTGACCTGCGCACCGCCCCAGCCGAGCCCCTTGCCGGTGAGCACGCCGGCCTCGTAGCGGTTGGTGATCCGCTTGTACTGGCCGAAGAGGTAGCCGATCTCGCGGCCGCCGACGCCGATGTCCCCGGCGGGCACGTCGGTGTGCTCGCCGAGGTGTCGGTGGAGCTCGGTCATGAAGGACTGACAGAACCTCATGATCTCGGCGTCCGAACGGCCCTTGGGGTCGAAGTCGGAGCCGCCCTTGCCGCCGCCGATCGACAGCCCGGTGAGCGCGTTCTTGAAGATCTGCTCGAAGCCGAGGAACTTGACGATGCCGAGGTTCACCGAGGGGTGGAAGCGCAACCCGCCCTTGTACGGGCCGAGGGCGCTGCTGAACTCCACCCGGAAGCCGCGGTTGACGTGGATGTCGCCGGAGTCGTCCGTCCACGGCACCCGGAACATCAACTGCCGCTCGGGCTCGCAGATCCGCTCGATGATCCGGGCGTCGAGGAGTTCGGGGCGGTGGGCGAGCACCGGGGCCAGGGTCTCCAGCACCTCGTGGACGGCCTGGTGGAACTCCGTCTCCCCCTTGTTGCGGCGGACCACGTCCGCGTAGAGGGCCTCGACCGCGCGCTGCTCGGCGTCGAAGCGGAGCCGGGTCGCGGTGTCGGTGGTGATGGCGGTGGCGGCGGTGGTACCGGTGGCGGTGGTACCGGTGGTGGAGTCGGGGCGGCTCATGGGCATCTGATCAGGACCTTCCGTCGTCGTCGGTGGTCGTGCGCGGGTGCGTTCCCGTGCCCAGGAAACGGGAGGAAGTCTCGCAGTGTCGACACCCCGGGCCGCCTCCCTTCCACATGTTGGAACACCGGACGGCGGCCGCGCGGGAACACGCGAGGCGGGCGGGGTGTTGTGCGCCTCCGCAGTCGTGCCCCGCACCTTCCGGGCAGTTGTTCAAATTGGAACAACCGAGTACGGTCGACATCCGATCCATCCCGGATCCCGACCGAACCCGGTCCGCCCCCGATCGACGAAGGCCCGCCCATGCCTCAACCCGGCCCCGCCACGGTGCGCTCGCGCGTGCGCATCCCGCTGACCTTCCCCGACGGCTACCGCGCCGAGGCGGAGGTCTTCACCTTCCACGGCCTCGCCGACGGCGCCGAGCACCTGGCGCTCGCCCTCGGCACGGTCCCCGAGGGCGGGACGCCGCTGGTCCGGCTGCACTCCGAGTGCCTGACCGGCGACGTCTTCGGCTCCGAGCGCTGCGACTGCGGGCCGCAGCTGCGCGAGTCGGTGGAGCGGATCAGCGAGGCCGGCGGGTACCTGCTCTACCTGCGCCAGGAGGGCCGGGGCATCGGGCTGTACAACAAGCTCGACGCGTACGCCCTGCAGGACTCCGGGTTGGACACGTACGACGCCAACACCGCGCTCGGCCTGCCCGAGGACGGCCGGGACTACACCGCCGCCGCCCAGATGCTCGCCGCGCTCGGCGCCACCGGCATCGACCTGCTGAGCAACAACCCGGACAAGGCCGCGCAGTTGGCCGGCCTCGACATCTCCGTGCGGCACCGGGTGCCGACGGGCGTGCACCTCTCGCCCAGCAACGTGCGGTACCTGACGGCGAAGGTTGAGCGGACGGGGCACTCGATCGAGCTCTCCCGGCTGGTCGGCTGAGCCGGCCCGGCCGGCCCGCGGTCGCACCCGCCGGACGCCGTCAGGCCCGTCGGCCCCCGTCAGGCCGTCAGGCCCGTCGCAGGGTCAGGCGTCCCGGAACCCGATGACCCGTTTGACCGCCCCGCGCAGCCGCCGGTCCAGCGCCGTCAGCGGCAGCCGCTCGCGGTAGTACGCCGGGAACGCCGCCGGCCGCGCGCCGAAGCTCTGCTTGAAGTGGGCCAGCGAGGACTCGGGCCTGGCATCACCCATGTCGTAGAGGCGGCTCCCGGCCGCGCACGCGTCCTCGATCGCCAGCCGGTGCAACAGGTGGTTGGCGTGGACCGGATGCGCCAGGCTCCGGTCCATGGCCCCGCGCCAGTACTTGGTGTGGGTGCCGTGCCGCAGCACGACGATCGCGGCGGCCGGCTGCCCGCCGCACCTGGCCAGCCAGATCGCGCAGGAGGAGCCGAACCGCTCCGCGACCGCCTCCAGGAGCCGCGGCGGTTCCTCCCGCCGCCGGCGCCACCGGGCCAGGGCGAGCGGCTCGTTCTGCTGCTCGGCCCAGCGGACGACCGACTCCTCGTAGAGGCGCCGGAACTGCGGCACCAGCCGCCCGCTCCGGTCCACCTCCACCTCGACGTCCTCCCGTTCGGCCCGCCGTACGCCCCGGCGCACCTGCTGGTGGAAGCGGTGGGACCAGACCTCCTCCCACCCGCCGTCGAGGTCGAGCAGGTAGGTCGTGCGGTCGACCGCCGCGAAGGCCCCCGGCACGACCTCGTTCCAGACCGCTGCGGAGCCGGGGCCGAACCGCACCGCCACCCGCAGGGCGGGCCGGTCCGCGAGGTCGGCGAGGACGAGCCGGGCCTCCCGCGCGTCCGGTGCGCCGTCCGGCACGACGGCGCCGCCGACACCCCACCCGGGCCAGGACTCCTCGGTCAGCAGCCGCATCGGCCGGCGGCGGTGCCGGACCAGCGGCACGAGGATCCGCCGACCGTCGACGAACCGGTACATCCGGCTCGCGTCCTCCCACGGCCAGGCCTCGCACAGGCAGTCCAGCCAGGTCGGCGTCTGCGTCACCAGCGCGTCGGCGTCGCGCGCGATCAGCTCCCACCACACCTCGCGCGGCGCCGGACTGGTCACCTCGACACCGGCGGGAAGCGTCCTGGGCATGGCGCGCCGACTCCTCTCCGGCCGATCCGGCGGGGGCCGGTTCCCGTCCGGCCGATCCGGCGGACCCCGGTTCCCAGGCTAGGTTCGCCCGCGGGCACCCGCCCGTCCGGCGGGGGCTCGCCGTGGCCGGGCAGCGAGCGGGGGTCGGGTCATAAAATGGGCACGCCGGCCCGTACCGGCTGCGGGCCGCGTCCGGACCGGGGTGGGCCGACGACGGGAGCTGCTGGTGGTGAGCAACGGAGCCGGCCCGTCCGCCGCCGTCCTCCGGTCGGTGCGGACCCGGGGCAGGGCTCTCCTCGGCTCCGCCAAGGGCTACGACCCGCTGCTGCGCAACGCGCACGTGCTGACCCTCAGTTCGCTCCTGACCTCCTTCTTCGGCGCCCTCTACTGGGCGCTGTCCGCCCACTGGTACAGCCCGGCCACCGTCGGCCGGAACGTCGCCGCCGTCTCCGCGATGATGTTCCTCGGCGGGATCGGCCAACTGAACCTCGCCAACGCCATGGTGCGTTTCGTGCCCTCCGCCGGGAAGCGCACCGGGCGGCTGGTGGGACTGGCCTACCTCACGGCCGCGGCGGTCACCCTGGTGTTCGCCGCAGGGTTGGTGCTGCTGATCCCCGTGGTCTCACCGGGGCTCGGTTTCCTGCACACCTGGGGCCTGGGCCTGGCCTTCGTCGTGGCCACCGCCGGCTACGCCATCTTCAACCTGCAGGACGGCGTCCTCACCGGCCTCCGACGGCCGGACTGGGTGGCGCTGGAGAACGGGCTCTTCTCGGTCGAGAAGATCGGGCTGCTGGGCCTGTTCGCCGTCGTCGGCGCACAGAACGGGATCCTGCTCTCCTGGATGGTCGGGCTCGCGTTCGCCCTCCTGGTGACGAACACCTTCGTCTTCGGCCGCGCCGTACCCCGGCACGAACGCACCCCGCCCAAGGCCCGCGCGGACACCTCGGCCCCGACGTTCGGCTACATCGCCGCGGACTACCTGGGCGCGATGTGCTGGCTGGCGGCGGTGAACCTGCCCCCCGTGATGGTGCTCAACCGCCTCGGTGCCGCCGACAGCGCGTACTTCTCGCTGGCCTGGATGGTGCCGTTCGCGCTCTACTGCTTCAGCTCCAACATGGGCTACTCGCTGGTGGTGGAGTCCGCCCGGGACATCACCCGGCTCGACGACTACCGACGGGTGCTGCGGCACTCCGGCCGGGTGCTGGTGGCGGCGGTCGTGGTGCTGATCGCGGTCGCCCCGTGGGCGCTGCGCGTGTTCGGCCGCGAGTACGCCAACCACGGCACGGTCGTCCTGTGGCTGCTCGCCCTGTCCGCACTGCCGAACCTGCTCAACACCACCGTCGTGGCGCTCTCCCGGGCCCGGCGCCGGATGGGCGTGGTGGTGGGCGTGCTGGCGGCGCTCGCGGTCGTCGTGCTGGCGCTGACCGCGCTGCTGCTGCCGGTGCTGGGCATCACCGGCGCGGGCGCGGCGTGGCTGATCGGCCAGACCCTGGTGGCGGCCGTGCTGCTCTGGCGCCGCTCCTGGTGGCTGCCCACCCCGCCGCGGTGACGGGGCCGGGGAGCGGCCGCACCACACCCCGGACCCGGCTCCATCCCCGTACCGGGCCCCGTACGAGGCCCCGACCTCGTTCCCGTCCCCGTTCCGTGCCGCTCAGCGGCCGGCGCGCAGCACGGTGCGCTGGATGCCGAGGCACACCAGGGGAAGGGCGATCAGGACGGCCGCCCAGAAGGCGCTGTGGCCCCAGAGCCCGGCGATGCCGCGGTAGACCGGCCCGGCCACCGGGATGCGCAGCGCCTCCATCGGGCCGAGCGGCGGCGGCAGGGCGCCGAGCACCACCGTGCCGAGCAGCCAGAGGGCGAACAGCCGGCGCGCGGTGCGCGGCCCGGCCAGCGTGCCGGCGACCGACACGGCGGCCAGCAGCAGGGTGAAACCGGCCTGGTAGTCGGCGCCGACCTGGCCGGTGCCCCAGGACGCCGGGGTCGGGTGGTGCCCGGTCGCGGCCAGCCGTACCTCGACGGTGGCCCACAGCAGGACGACCAGGACGAAGGTGCTGCCGAGCACGAAGCGGGCGCGCTCCCGCGCACCGGCGCTGCCCGGGCTCCAGTCCCGCGCGGCGGGCGCGGCCCCGGTCCGGCCTGTCCCGGTCCGGCTCCCGCTCCCGCCTGTCGTGGTCCGGCCTGCCCCGGTCCGGCCTGCCCCCGGCCGGCCGGTCGCGGTCCGGCCGGTCGCGGTCCGGCCGGTCCCGCCGGCAGCCCCGCCGCCGCCCCTCGTACCGGCCCCGGCCCCGCCGCCGGCCGAGGCCCGCGCCAGGCGCCGCCACTGCTCGGCCGTCCGCCGCCGGGCCTCGGACGCCGCGATCGACAGCCGGGCGGCGCGCTCGGTCAGCACCACGGCCAGGACGACCCCGACGGCCGCCGCCACCCCGGCCCAACTGCCCATGCCGCCCTCGAACATCACCACCCGGTCGACGACGGCGGGCGGCGGCTTGAGCACCGTCATCGGCGGCCCGAGCCGCAGGTAGCCGATCGCCGCGGCCCCCGCCGCGGCCAGGGCCAGCGTCCCGCGGCCGACCCGGGCGGGGAACACCGCCAGGACGAGGGCGGCCGCCAGGGCCGCACCCAGCTGCGGCGCCACCGACCGGGCCGCCAGTTCGCCGGCCGTGCGCAGCCGGTGGCCGAACGGGCCGTTCGGCAGGATCGCGAGGCCGTTGCCGGCGTCGACGCTGGTCCGGGCGAGCGCGCCGGCCCAGAGCAGCAGCGCCAGGGCCGTGCACACCAGCAGGGCCGCGGCCGCCTGGCGCGGCACGGCGATCCGGGCGTTGCCCCACCAGACCCGGGCCCGGGGGACGAGGTGGGCCCACAGCCGCCGCGCGACCGGTTCCCGGCCGTCCGGCACCCGCCCGGGCGCCTCCTGCGTGCCGCCGGCCGCCCTGGCCCGCAGCGCCTCGGCGGCGACCAGGACCGCGCAGCCGGCCACCGTCCCGGGGTCGGCGCGCACCGCGCGGCGGCGCAGTGCGGACCAGCGGCGCCGCACCCCGTCCGCCGTCCCGCGGCCGGTCGGGGTCCTGGCCCAGGCGGCGAGCACGACGTCCACCACGACCGCCGCCACCACGGCGAGGACGGCCGACACCCGCGCGGGCAGCGGCAGCCGGTGCAGCGCGGTGGGCAGCGGGGACAGCCGGCCCAGCAGCCGGGCGTGCTCCTCGGGCTGGACGGTCAGCCAGACCGCCAGCCGGTAGGCATCGGCCCGTTCCTCGGCGCTCAGGCCGTCCCCGGTGCGCCGGCCGCCGCCGAGCTCCCGGGCGGCCCGGTCGGTGTCCGCGACGACCTGCGGCACCCGGGCGAGCGCGATCAGCCGCCCGCAGTGCTCGCCGTGGCACTCCGGGTGGTCGCAGTCGTAGCGGGCGGCGACGGTGGACACCGAGCCGGCGAGCAGGTCGTCGACGAAGGCGACGGTGTCCGGCCCGGCGGCGATCCGGGTGAGGCCGGCCGCGTCGACCGGGCGCTCGCGGTAGACCGGGGTGGCCGAGGGCGCGAACGCGGCGCCGAAGGCGAGGACGGCGAGTGCGGCCGCGTCGGCCCGCCGGGCGCCCCTGGCGCTGTCGACCGCCCGCAGGTACTGCAGGTCGAACAGGGTGTCCCTGACCTCGTCGCGCAGCCAGTCCAGCAGGTGCTGCGCGCCGCCGTCGACGAGCCACTCCGCCGCCTCCGCGGAACGGTTCAGCATGCTCCAGGCCAGCACGGACGGGGCGTGGTACGGCTCCCCCAGGAAGGTGACCGGCCGGTGGGTGTGGCCGCCCGCACCTCCCGCGGAAGCGCCCTGCGGGCGCACGACCGCCGGGCTGGCCCCCTCCAGCCAGCCGGTGACCTGCTGGGCCTTCCAGCGGTGGGCCGGGTTCCTGGTCAGCAGGCCCTGGAGCAGCATCAGCCGGCGCGGGTCGGTGACGCCCGAGAGGTCCGCCTCCTCCCCGAAGACCAGGTCGTACTGCAGCACCTCGTCGCTGACCAGCAGGCCCTCCGCGTCCAGGTAGTGCGGGCGGCCGGAGAACAGCTCGTACAGCACGTTGCCCAGGCCCCACCACGGCCCGGCCGGGTGGTTGGCCCCGGCGAGCTGCTCGGGGGCCATGTAGGCGATGGTCACCTGCATCTCGGGCGAGAAGCTGCGGCTGGCGGTGAGGCGGGCGACGCCGCCGAAGTCCGCGATCACGAACTCCCCGGGGCCGCCGCCGGGGCGCACCAGGATGTTGGAGGGCTTGAAGTCCACCGGGTTGCGCTCGATCCGCCGCTGCCAGAAGTCGAGCATGGCGACGAGTTCGCGGATGATCCGGTCGGTCTCCCGCGGATCGGTGTGCCGGCCCTTGTCGTGCAGGGCGGCGATGTGGTCGGCGAGGGTGACCGGCAGGTACTCCATGGCCACCCAGGCGCACTCCACGCCGGCGTGCTCGACCTGCCCGAAGTCGATGATCCCGGGAACGTGCCGCCGGTAGGCCGGGGTGCGCAGGTGCCGCAGCAGTTCGACGTCCATGGCCTGGCCCGCCCGGGCCACCTTGACCGCGGCGTCCCCGCCGCCGTCCGTGCGCCGGACGTGCCAGACGGTGCCCTCGGTGCCGGAGCCGGCGACCTCGTACGGCTCGTAGCGGTTCAGCAGGGCCGCGGGGAAGGCGCCGCCGAAGTGGCCGCCGCGGGCGGGCGCCGGCCGCCGCAGGACGGTCCGCGGGTCGGCGTCGCGGGGCGGGACGACCTTGGTCGGCGCCTCCGGGTGGGTACCGCGGGGCGGGACCACCCTGGTCGGCGCCTCCGGGTGGGTACCGCGGGGCGGAACGACCCTGGTCGGCGCCTCCGGGTGGGCGCGGAACCGCTTGAGCCGCGAGGGCGGGCCGGCTGCCGGGTCGTCCTCCGGGCGCCCCCAGGGCCTCCGGTCCACCCGTGTGCGCGGTCCCGATCCCGTCGGCGCCCCGTCGGCCATCCTGCAGCTCCCCTTCCAGCCGACATCTTGACGCGTCATCATCTCGCAGTCACCGGCCGGAGGTTGCCGACTTCGACCGGTTCCCGACCGGCCCGTGGCCAAGCTGTTACCCGCCCGGCGACCACGGGCCCTCCGCGCCCGGCACGGTCGTGGGCCGCGCCGGGCGGCGGCGGGCGGGCACGCAGCGCGGCCGCACGGCCACGGATCCGGGCTGTCGTTCCGGGCCGGGCCGGTGCACCCTGGACGGAACGGGGGGTTCGAGGAGGAGACGCCCGATGCCCGTGCCGGTCCCCGCGGACGCCGCGCCGACGGTCGCCGACGCGGGTCCGGCCCCGTACCCGCGGACGGTCGGCGCGACGACGGCCCGGGGCGGGCACGGCCCGTCCACGGCACGCGCCTCCCGCTGCACCACGCGCCGCCGCGCGCCCCGCGAACGGCTGGAGGAGCAGGCGGGACGCCGGATGCCTAGAGTGGGGAGGCACAGCGGCTGCACGGCTCCGCGGGCGCTGTCCCCTCCTTCGGGAGCTCACGGGAGTCCACCAATGAACGATGCGCAGACCGCAGCGGCCGACGGTGCGCGAGCACCGGTGGACCTGCACCTCGCCGTGCCGGAACTGACCGACCGCCTGCTCGGACGCGCCGCCGGTGGACAGTGGCTGGACGCCTTCCTGCTGAGCGCCGGGCTGGTCCAGGTGGTCGAGGACGTGCTGCAGGGCACCGCGTGGCGGCCCCGCCGGCTGGTGGAGCACCTGGCGAAGGGCGGTCCGCCCGCAGTGGTCGGGGCGGCCCGGGCCGGGCTGCGGACCGCGACCGGGCTGTGGCTGGCCGTGCCGCCGGCCCACCGGTTGCACGCGTGGTGCCGGCGGATGGCTGCGCTGCGTGACCGTCTCGCGCTGCGGGCGCTCCGGGACGGCCCGGTGGCGGACGACCCGGGAACGGCCGGCCCGGCGAGCCCGGCGATGCACCCGGACACGAACGATCCGGACGCCGGCCGGGACGCCGCCCTGTGCGCCGAACTGTGCGTCGAACTGCGGGCCGCCGTGGACGAGTTGGCCCGGTTGTCAGGAGCCCGGCGGCTGTTCTCCGACGCGGTGCAGCGCCCACCGGCCTGCTTCCGCAGCTTCGACCAGCACCCGCAGGACTGCGTCGCGCTGGCCCGGCTGGTCCACGCCCGCCACCCGGACCGTCACCGCCCGGTGCTGGTCCTGGGCGTGCGCACCTCCGGCAGCTACCTCGCCCCGCTGCTCGCGGCCCAGCTGCGCCGGCTCGGCCACCGGGCGGTGACGGTCGGCACCACCCGGCCCGGTGCGGCGCTGCTGCCGGGGCGGCCGGCGGCGGTGCGCGACCTCCGGCGCCGGGGCGCCCTGGTGCTGCTGGTCGACGACCCTCCGGTGACCGGCGGCTCCCTGGCGAATCTCGCCGCGCTGGCCGTCCACGACGGTTTCGGCCCGGCGGCGGTCGTACCGGTGCTCGCCACCCTCGACGACGCGGGCGCCCTGCCGCCCGCCCTGCGCGGCCTGCCGTGCGTGACCCTGCCGGGCCGCGACTGGCACGTCCGGACGCTGCTCTCCCCCCGGGCGCTGGCTTCCCTGCTGCCCGCCCTGCTGCCGCCCGGACGACGGCTGCTGGACCTGTCGGTCGGCCCGCAGGGGCCGCTCTCCCGCCGCGCGCACCTGGCGGTCACCTGCACGGCCCGTACGACCGGCCCGGACGGCGCGGTGGAGAGCCTGCCACTGCTCGCCGAGTGGACCGGCGTCGGCTACTTCGGGGCGTACGCACCGACCGTCGCCGGGGTGCTCAGCGGGCTGGTCCCGCGGCAGCTCGGCTTCGCCGACGGGGTGCTGCTCCGGGCCCTGCCTCCGACCCGGCCGACGGAGGACCCGGCGCAGGAACCGCCGGACGGCCCGCCGACCGGCCGGAGCGTCCCGCCCGCCGAGGTCGCCCGGTACGTGGCCGCCCGCCGGCGCCTGCTGGCCGTCCCCGCCGACCGGAGCCTGCGGCTGGCCGGCCGCGACCCCGTCTGGGAGGCCGCCGCCCGCCAGCTCGCACCCGCCTTCGGGCGCCTGCACACTGTGCTGCGCCCGACCCTGCTCGACCCGCTGACCCGCACCCTGCTGGCCTCCGACCGCCCCTGCGTGACCGACGGCCTGACCGCGCGTCACCGCTGGACCGCCGACGGCGCCGGCGGCTGGTACAAGACCGGCTACGCCGACGGCGCCTTCGGCCACCTCAACCTGGCCAGCTACGACGCCGCCTACGACCTCGCCGGCGCGGCCGAGCGGCCCGACGGGCCGGACCGCCCGCCGGCGGACGGGGACGCCGAACTGCTCGCCGCGTACCGGCGGGCCACCGGCGAGGAGGTCTCCGCCGCCCGGTGGTGCCTGCTGAGGCTCGTCCAGGCCCGGCACGCCGCCGTCCAGGACGGGCTGACCCCCTCCGAACGCACCCGCGCCGACGCCCGGCGGGCCCAGGCCCGGGCGGTGCAGCGCTTCCTCTCCGACGTCTACCTCGCGGACCTGGACGAGGAGCCCCGGGGCCCGTGCTGCGTCCTCGACGTGGACGGCGTCCTGGAGTACGACGTCCTCGGCTTCCCGGTCTCCTCCCCCGCCGGCGCGCTGGCCCTGCGCGCCCTGCGCGCCCACGGCTACCGCACGGTGATCGCCACCGGACGCTCCGCCCCCGAGGTCGCCGACCGCTGCGCCGCCTACCGGCTGGCCGGCGGGGTCGCCGAGTACGGGGCCGTCCTGGTCGACGCGGCGACCGGCGGCACCGAGGTCCTGCTCGACGACGGGCGCCGCCTCGCCGGCGACGGCGGGCTGCCCGAACGCCTGGGCTCGCTGGACCCGCCCGCCGTCACCGATCCGCTCGCCCGCTGGTGCGTGCGGGCCTCGGTCCGCGCGCCGCGGGACGGCCGACGGCACGCCCTGCCACCGGAGACCGTCGCCGCCCTCCTCGACGAGGCGCCGATCGGCGAACTCTTCACGACCGTCCCGGGCCGGGCCCAGACCGACTTCGTCCCGCGCGGCACCGGCAAGCTCGCCGGAGCCCGCGCCCTGCTGACCCGCCTCGGGGCCGACGGACCGCCCGCGCTCGCCGTCGGCGACGGCATCGCCGACGTGGAACTGCTCGGCTGGGCCTCGCTCGCCGCCGCCCCCGCGAACGCGGAACCGCCGGTCCGGGCGGCCGGCGTCCCGGTGACCCGCCACGCCTTCCAGGCCGGGCTCACCGACGCCGTGGGCCGGCTGATCGGCCACCGCCCCGGCGGCTGCCCGCGCTGCCGGGCCCCGCGGCCGAACGCCGACGCCCGCGCGCTGCTGGCCGTCCTGGCCGTCCCGGAAGCCGGCCGGACGGGCGCGCCGCTGCGCCTGGCCCGGCTCGCCGCCCAGGCCGCGCGCACCGCGGCGACCTCACCGACCCACCGGGGCCCGGGCAGATGAGCCGCCACCACGTCCTGCTCCCCCGGTACTCCCCCCGGCTGCCGCACGGCCGACCGGACCGGGACGGCGGCGCCGCGCGGCTGCCGTTCTCCCCCCGGGCGCTGCTGCCGCTGCGCCGCCCACCGCTGGTCTACGGCGCCGCCGACCGACTGAAGGCCCGCCGGATCGCCCGCCGGCTGGGACTGGACGACCCCGGCGCCCTGCGGCCGGTGGCCCCCGGGCTGACCGACGTCCTGGTGCTCTCGCTGCAGGCCCCGGGCCAGGAGCGGCTGGCGGTCAAGCACGCCCGCAACGACCCCGCCGTCACCTCCCTCGACCACGAGTGGCGGGTGCTGCAGGCCCTGGCCGCCGACGACCGGCTCGGCGCCTGGCGCGCCCTCGTCCCCGCCCCCGTCCGCCGTCGGCTGACCGGACCGCTGCCGCTGATCACCGAGAGCTGGCTGCCCGGGACCACCGCCGACCGGCTGCTCCGGGACGGCCTCGGCACGGACACCGCGGTCGCCGAGCACGCGCTCACGGCCATCGCCGGACTGCACCGGGCCACCGGGCGCACCGAGGCCGCCACCGGCCGGCTGGCGGACTGGGTCGACGAGCCGCTGGCCACGATCCGGGCCGGCATCCCCTGGTGCCGCAGCGGGACCGGAGCCGCCGGGCTGGCCGGCGTACGGGCCCGGCTGCGCGCCGGACTGGCCGGTGCCGAGACCACCGTCGCCTGGACCCACGGCGACTTCCACGCCGGCAACGTCCTGCTCGACGAACGCTCCGGCCGGGTCACCGGCGTGATCGACTGGGGCGGCGCCCGGCCCGACGGCCCCTGCGCCATCGACGCGTACACCTTCGTCATCGCCCTGACCTGCCGCCGCGAGGGCCGCCAGCTCGGCACCGCCGTCCGGGAGATGGTGCGCCGCGGCGCCCTGACCGGCCCGGACCTCGCCCTGATCGACGGCACCCGCACCGACCTGGTGGACCTGCGCCGGGACGGCCCGGCCGGGCCGCCGGACGGCGCCGTGCTACCGCTGCTGACCTGGCTCTGGCACATCGTGTCCAACGTGACCAAGTCCCCGCGCTACGCACGCAGCCACTGGTGGGTGACCCGCAACGTGACCCCGCTCCTGGAGGAGGCAGCCACATGGCCGGCGACCCGGCCGTGACGCCGTTGTCGGCGCCGAGGCCGCAACCGCCCACCGGGACGACGCGCGACCGCCCCCGGCGGTCCCTGCGACTGCCCGCGCTGACGGCACGCCTGCTGCTGCCGGTGTCCCTGCTGCTCTGGCTGCTGGCGCTGCGCCACGTCGACCTGGACCGGATGGGCGACCTCGGCCTGTTGCAGGTGCTCCCCGTCCTGTACTGGGTCGCGGCGGGCCTGCTGACCGCGGGCTTCGTGCTCGCCCTGCGGGACCGCAGCCTCCGCCAGTGGTGGCTGGCCGCCTACGTCCTCGCCCTGATCGCGGTCGTCCACGCCACGCCGACCCTGCTCTACGCCAACCTGCGGTACTCCTGGGCCTGGAAGCACGTGGCGGTGATCGACGCGATGCTCCGCCACGGCGGGGCGGTCCCGCACGCCGCCCTGCTCGACCCCTACAACCAGTGGCCCGGCTTCTTCGTCCTCAACGGCCTGCTGCTGAGGGTCACCGGACTGCACTCCGCGCTCGGGTACGCGAGCTGGGGGCCGCCCCTGTTCAACGCGCTGCTGCTCGCCCCGCTACTGCTGCTCTACCGGGCGATCAGCTCGGACCGGACGGTGGTGTGGGGGGCGGTCTGGATCTACTTCTCCTGCTCCTGGGTCGGCCAGGACTACTTCTCCCCGCAGGCGTTCGCCCTGGTGCTGTACGTCACCGTGATCGCCGTCGTGGTGCGCCGGCTGCCCGACCGGAGCGTCCCCCGCGCACCCGGCCGGTCGCCGCCGGGCGGGGCTCCGCCGGGTGGGGCTCCGCCGGGTGGGGCTCCGCCGGGAGGGGCTCCGCCGGGCGGGGCGCACCGCTCCGCCGCTCCCCGGGCGGCGAACGGCGCGGCGGGGGCCGTGACGGCGAGCGGGGCGCGGGCCAGCGGCGCACCGGCCCCGGCGTGGGGGCTGCGGCTCCCGATGGTCCTGGTGCTGGAGGCCGCGATCGTCTGCTCGCACCAGCTCACCCCGCTGATGCTGATCAGCTCGCTGGCCGCGCTGGCGCTGCCGCGCCGCAACCGCCGGGTGGTCCTGCCCCCGCTGCTGGCCGCGGTCGTGATGACGGCGGTGTGGGACGCCACGGTGGCACGCCCGTACCTGGCCGCCAACTTCGGCCAGTTCGTCAAGGCGCTCGCCACGCCGGACTCCAACGTCACCTCCGGGTTCGCCAACCTCGGGACCGCCTCCGCGGACCAGGTGATGGTCGACTGGATCGACCGCGGGCTGACGGCGGCAGTCGTCCTGCTGGCGGTGATCGCGCTCGTCCGCCGTCCCTGGGTCCGGCGCACCCTGCTGCCGTACCTCCTGCTGGCCCCGGTGCCACTGCTGGCGGCCAACAGCTACGGCGGCGAGATGCTCTTCCGCACCTACCTGTTCATGCTGCCCGCCGCGGCGTTCCTGGTGGCCGCCCTCGTGCTGCGGCCGACACCGCGGCCACGGCTGCGCTCGGCCTGCGCGCTGGTCCTGCTGCTGGCCGTGCTGGGCGGGCTCTTCTTCGGCTACGACAGCAAGGAGCGGATGAACCGGTACACCACCGCGGAGGTCACCGCGACGCAGCAGCTGTTCGCGGCGGCGCCGCCGTACTCGGTGGTGGTGTCCGTCACCGGGAGCGTGCCCGGGATCTACGACCACTACGAGGACCACCCCCAGGTGCGGCTGGCCGAGACCAGCGAGCCGACCCGGAAGCTGTTGACGCAGGACCCGCTCGGCGGGCTGGAGGCGGCGGTCGGGTTCACCCACCCGGGCGTGCCCGCGTACCTGATCCTGAGCCGGGCCCAGGCCGCCGAGACCTCGGTGACCGGCGTGCTGCCGGCCGACACGGTGGACAAGCTCTCCGAGGTGGTCGCCCGCACCCCCGGCTTCGAGCTCGTCTACAGCAACGACGACGCCGTGGTCTACCGCTTCGTCCCCAACCCGCTGCCCGGCCAGGTGCCCGAGGCCGCCCCGCCGGCCGCCCTGGCGCCGTTGCAGCCCTTCCTCCGGCAGGGAGGCGGCCCGTGAACAACGATCCGTCCGTGAACGGCGGCCCGTCGGTGCGCGGCGAGGCCTCCGTGGACTCCACGGGTTCCACCGGTTCCACGGGTTCCACGGACTCCGTGGACTCCGCGAAGGACGACCCCTCGGTGGACGACGGCCCGTTCCCGGACGGCGCTCCGGCCGGGGACGGCGGCCCGTCCGCGAACGACGTCCGGCTCGGCTGGGCGCTGGCCGCCTCCGGCTGGCTGACCCTCGCCGTCTACACGCTGGCCGACGCGAACCCCGTCCGGGTGGCCGTGTCCGGCGTGTTCCTGCTCTGCTGCCCGGGCCTGGCGGCGGTGCGCTCGGCCCGGCCACGGCTGGCCGCCGCCGGCGCGCCGATGGGGCGGCTGGAGTCCTGGGTGATGGTGGTGGCCCTCAGCCTGGCCATCGACACCCTGATCATCGTGGCCTTCTACCTGACCGGCGGCTTCATCAGCGGCTGGGCGCTGGCCGCCGTGGCCGGTGCCACCACCCTGCTGGCGCTGCCGCAGTGCTTCCCCCGCCGACGGACCCCGGGCGGCCCACCACAGGCCGGACGGCGGGGCGGTGGCCGGACGGGCGGACGCCACCGGGACAGCAGCCGGGACGGCCACCAGGGCGACCACCAGGACGGCCGCGGGAACGAGCACCGGGCGCACGACCGCGACCGCGGGCGCGGTGAGCGGCGCCGACGGCGGGCCGTGGCGGCCGGGGCCGGAACGGCGGGGCTGCTGCTGGTCGCCGCCTGCGCGGGCGGCGGCGCCTCCTCCTCGCCGTCCGCCGCCGGGGACTCCGGCGGGGCCGCGGGCGGGACGAGTGCCCCCGGCCGGGCCCCGGCCGACCCGGCGGCCCCCGGCTCCTGGCACCTGGCCTTCCAGGACGGGTTCGACGGCGACCGGCTCAACCGCTCGAACTGGACCACCTGCTACGACTGGAACCAGGACGGCTGCACCAACGCCGGCAACCACGAGCTGGAGTGGTACCGCCCGCAGCAGGTGACGGTGGGCGGCGGCGACCTGACCCTGACCGCGAACCGGTCGGCCACCGAGGGCAGCGACGGCACGACCTACCCGTGGACCTCCGGCATGGTCTCCACCGGCCGGGACTCCTGGAACGCGCAGCCGCGCCACACCTTCACCTACGGGTTCTTCGCGGCCGCGGTGCGCATCCCGCCCGAGGCCGGCATGTTCCCCGCGTTCTGGCTCCTGCCCGAGTCCCGCACCACGCCGCCGGAGCTCGACGTCGCCGAGTTCATCTCCACCACCCAGTACGTCCAGATGACCGTGCACTACACCGGTCCGAACGGCGAGGACAAGGACCAGTGGGAGCGCTACGGCCCGCAGGACTTCCCGGCCGGCTACCACGTGTTCGCGGTCGACTGGGAGAGCGACTCCCTCACCTGGTACGTCGACGGCGTGCAGCGCTACCAGGTGACGGACCCGGAGAAGATCCCGCACACGGCGATGGAGGTGCTGCTCAACCTGGCGGTCGGGTACCCGAGTTCACCGCCGCAGAGCGTCGACACGGCCCGCATGACGGTGGACTGGGTGCGGGTCTGGCAGCACTGACCCCGGCAGTCCCCGCTCAGGGCCCGGCTCGGGGCGCGGCTCAGGGCGCGGCTCAGGGCGCGGCTCGGGCACGGTTCTCGGCGCGGCTCAGGGCGCGGCCGGTGACGACCCCGGCGGCCCGCCGACCGGGCTGCCGAGGCCGGACCGCAGCCTCCGGTAGGCGCGCCAACCCTTGGTGCGCAGGCGTTCGGGGAACGGGGAGACGGGTGCGCCGGTGCCCTCGACCCACTGGCCGAACAGCTGTCGCGGGGTGTCCCGGCGCACCATCAGCCGGGCGATCCGCAGCGGCTCGTCGGCCGTGGAGCTGAAGGCGTCGGCGACGGCGCAGGCGCTGGTCCAGCCGGCTTCCTGGACGCAGCGGCGCACGGCCGGGCTGGAGTAGCCGTGCGGGTAGGCGAAGGAGTCGACGGAGTGGCCCAGCAGGTCCTCCAGCCGGCCCTTGCAGCCGCTCACCTCGTCGTTCAGCCGTCGCCGGGAGAGGGTGTCGAGCTGGGGGTGGGTGCGGGAGTGTCCGCCGATCTCGACGCCGAGCGCGTCGAGGTTGAGGAGCTGGCGCCAGCTGAGCATCTCGGCGGGCGGCAGCAGACTGCCCTCGGCGGGGTGGCCCGGGGTGTGCAGTGCACCGGTCGTGACGAACACGGTGGCGGGCAGGTCGCGTTCGGCGAGGAGGGGGGCGACGGTCCAGTAGAAGTCGGCGAAGCCGTCGTCGAAGGTGAGCACCGCGCAGTGGTCGGGCATGGGCGGACCGCCCCGCAGGGCGGTGACCAGTCGGTGGAGCGGGACCACCAGCCGGCCGGCGTCGGCGAGCCGGTCGAGCTGTTCGCCGAACACCCGTGGTGTGACGGCGAACGGGGCGATCCACTCGGGCGGGTCGTCGGAGACCGAGTGGTAGAGGAGCACCGGAACGACCGGTGTCACCGCACACCTCCCGGCCGGCCCCGTGCGGCGGGGGCGGCGGACGTGGCGGGCACGGCAGGCCCGGAGGAGGCGGCGGGCCCGGCGGAGACGCCGTCCGGCTCGGCGGACGGCTCGGCGGACGGCTCGGCGGACGACTCGGCGGACGACTCGGCGGACGGCTCGGCGGAGGGCACGGCGGACGGCTCCCACACGGCCCGGGGCGCGACGAACGCCCGCGCGCGGCCGAGCGCGTACCCGGCCACGGTGAGCGCCACTCCGGCGGCCAGCGCCCCCGCGCGCCGCGGCCCGCCGCCACCGGGGCGCAGACAGCCGCCGAACGCCCGCGGGACGGTCGAGCGCAGGTAGCGCCGTTCGCTGGAGAGCGCGGCGTCGGCCCCGCGGTGGCGCGCCACGGCGGCCTTGGACCAGCCCTCGGCGAAGCAGCGGGAGCGGAAGTAGGAGAAGCCGGCCCGGCCGGGCGGCACGTGGTGGTGGACGACGGCGGCCGGCTCGTGGAGCAGCAGCGCCCCGGGGTGGCGCTCGGCGACGCGGAGGCAGAACTCGGTCTCCTCGCAGCCGAGCGGCCGGGTGCCGACGCGGCCGAGGTCGGTGCGGAAGCCTCCGACGGCGAGCACCTCGGCGCGGCGGAAGGACATGTTCGCGCCGATGAAGTTCCGTACGGCGCTGCGGTGGACGGGCAGCCCGCGGTACGAGCAGCCGACCACCCAGTCGAACTCGGGCGGGAACCAGTCCGGCCGGCCGCCGTCCTCCCAGCGGGCGACCACCAGTCCGCCGACGCCGTACACCTCCGGGTCCCGGTAGGGCGCGAGGAGGCGGACCGTCCAGTCTGGCTCGGCGGCCGCGTCGTCGTCGAGGAAGGCGACCACCTCGTGACGGGCGGCACCCACTCCGGTGTTGCGGGCGCCGGACAGGCCCTGCCGCTCCCGGTTGGCGAGGACGCGCACGCCGTCGAACGCCGACTCGGCCCGGCGGCCGAGGGCCGGGCAGTGGTCGACGACCAGCAGGATCTCCTCGGGCGGTTGCCGCTGGGCGTGCAGGGAGCCGATCGCCTCGCACAGGTCGTCCCAGCGGTCGAGCGTGTAGGCGCAGACGATGACGGAAAGGCCCGGGGTGTTCACGGCCGCCTCCGTTCGGTTGTCGGGTCCGCGGTCGGCGGGAGCCCGGTCGTCCGGACCGTGGTCGTCGGAACCGCGGCTGTCGAGCGCCCGGCCGTCGAGCGCTCGGTTGTGCGAACTCCGTCCGCCGGAGCCGCGGTTGTCGGGGTCTCAGCCGCCGTGGTGGCGCCGGCCGGGAGCCACCGCGGCAGGGTGCACAGCAGCGGGACGGCGAGGACGGTGGCGGCGATCAGCCAGGCCAGGCCGACCCCGACGAGGCCGAACGGCGGCAGCAGCCAGACCGTCAGGCCGAGGACGAGGACGCAGTAGACCCCCTGCAGGGCGACGATCGGGACCAGCCGTCGGCGGGCCCTGGCGGCGTCGACCGCGATGCTGAGCACCAGGTGCGGCAGGGCGGACAGGGCCAGCAGGCGCAAGAGGGCGGTGCCGTGCTCGGCGTACTCGGCCCCGAACAGGGACAGCACCCACGGCGCGGCCACCACCGTGACCAGCACCCCGGCCGCCACCAGGACACCGGCGTGCCGCAGCACGCGGCGGCCGTGCTCACCGAGCCGGCCGGGAGCCCCGGCGGCCTCGACGATGAGCGAACTGCCCAGGTTGAGGGCGACGAGGTAGAACGTGTACGCGATCACCCAGGCGAGCGAGTAGTAGGCGATCTGATCCGGCCCGAGGGTGTCCAGCACGACCAGCGGGACGACGGTCGCGGCGGTCAGCCGCAGCAGGGCGCCCAGGTAGTCCGCGGTCGCGTAGCGGGCCAGCCGCGGGGCCGCCGTCGCGCTGTCCCGGCCGGCCGCGCCGTCGGCGGCGCGGGCGGCGGTCCGGTCGGAGGCGGAGGCCCGGGCGGGCAGGATCCGGCGGAAGAGCAGGACGTTGGCGGTGAGCAGGGCGGCCAGCAGGGCACCGGCCCAGGACACCAGGATCCCGGCCCGCAGCGCCCAGCCCGCCAGGACGGCCAGCAGCACGATCTTGACCACGGCGAACAGGGCGTTCTCGCCGAGCACCCAGCCCGGGCGGCGCAGACCGGTCAGCGCGCCGTCCTGGAGGGCGAAGAGCGTGTAGCCCGCGGTCATGGCCAGGAAGGAGACGGCGACGGGCGGGCTGCGCAGGAAGTCGAGGTCCGGTGCGATCGCCGGGACGAGGACGAGGAAGAGGCCACCGACCAGCAGGGCGGCGGCCGTGGCGATCAGGTAGCAGCGGATCAGCAGGCTCCGCGCGCCCCGGCCGACGGCGGGCAGGAACCGGATCAGGACGTCGGCGAGGTCGAGCTGGCCGATCTCGGAGATCAGCACCACCGCCGTGAGCACCGCGTAGCTGAGGCCGACGAACTCCGAGCCGTACCAGCGGGTGGCGAGCATCCAGAAGACCGCGCCGAAGGCGGCGGTGAGGAGCGAACTGGCCGTCAGCACGTGCCCGTTGCGCAGCAGCGGTTCACCCGCCGTCAGGGCGCGCACCCGGGCCCGCAGCAGGCCGGCGTACGAGCACTCGCAGGGCAGCGGCAGCGGGCAGGAGCAGGCGGCCCGGCCCCGAGTGGGGACGGCGGCGGGCACGGCGGCGGGCACGGCGCGCGTGGACACGGCGGGTTCACCCCGCCGTCCGGACCGAGGCCCGGTGCCGGCGCAGGCTGCGCGCGTAGCCGAGCGGTCCGTAGACCAGGCCCTGGAGTTCGAGCCGGGCCAGGCGCCTGCCGGGCCGGCGGTCCACCGCGCCCGGGTCCGGCCGGGTGCGTGCGCGGCGGACCGCGTACCGGAGGCCGCTGGGGAGGCGGCGCAACAGGGCGGGCAGCATGGCGGGTTCGTGGTGCAGGGCGGCCGCGAGGTAGGCGCCGAAGCCGGCGCCGTAGCCGAAGGCCTGGGCGGGGACGGCGTCCATGGTCCGCCGGTGGCGGTGCCAGACGATGGCGTCCGGCGCGTAGGCGATGGCGTGGCCGGCGACCAGGATGCGGAAGAACGAGAGCAGGTCGTCGCCGCCGCGGGCCGGGGTGCCGGTGCCGGTGGCGGGGTCGAAGCCACCGAGGGCGCGCAGCCGGGCGGTGCGGAAGGCCATGTTGGCGCCGGAGCCGAAGCGGCCCGCCGCGAACGGGAAGAGCGGGTCGGCGGGCCCGTCGGCGAGGGTCCAGGTGCGGGCGGCGAAGCCCTTGGCGAAGCCGCCGTGGCACTCCAGGGCGGCCTGGGCGGGGGTGTCGAGTTCGGCGGGCAGGATCAGGCCGGTGACGCAGCCGATCCGCCGGTCCTCGGCGAAGGTCTGGGCGAGGGCGGCGATCCAGCCGGGGTCGACGAGGGTGTCGTCGTCGGTGAAGGCGGCGATCTCGCCGCGGGCGGCGGCGAGCCCGGTGTTGTGGGCCCGGGCCAGGCCCGCCACCGGCTCGCGCAGGTAGCGGACCCGGCCCCGGTACCGGTCGCGGATCAGTCGTTCGGCGGTGTCGTCGGCGGGGGCGTTGTCCACGACGATGACCTCGAACCGCGGATAGCCGTTCCGCAGCAGGGAGTCGAGGCACGATCGCAGGAGGTCCGCCCGGTTGTGAGTCGCGACGATCACGCTGACCGTGACCGGGTCCGCGGGCACCCGGGCGCGGCCTACCCGACCAGGGCGCGCCGCGGGTGTCGCGGTGGACAGGGAGGGAACTCGCAGTTCCCGGTGAGCGGCGTCGACCAGCGCCCGGCGCAGCGCGGCGCTGTGGCCTGCTGCCCCGGTGGCTGTGACCAGACCGAGCGGGTGTCCGTGCAGCCGCACCAACGCCAACACGCGTCCGTCCGGGGCGGCGGCACCGAGACCTCCGGGCGAGCGCAGCCCGCTCGGTTCGTCCAGGTCAAGGTCGACGACACGGACGGGGGTGTGGAGCGAGTCACGAGCGGCGGGGCGCGGGCAGGCGGCTCCGGCGCGCCGGTCGGTGCCATTCATCAGCGCTCCCCCGCGGGGGCGTCCGCCGAGGACCGGGCACCGGGGCGCTCGGCGATCAGGGTCCTCAGCACCCGGCGGCCGTCGGAGACGGCGTGCAGGTGTGAGCGACCGCTGCGGCGGGGGAGTTCCAGGCTCGGCACTTCGGCGATCCGCAGCCCGGAGCGCAGCGCGTGCGCGACCATCTCGGCCTCGATCTCGAAGCCGGTGGACCGCAGGTCGAGCGCGTCCAGGAAGGAACGGCGGAAGGCGCAGTAGCCGTAGCACAGGTCGGTGAGGCGCGTGTCGTAGAGCCGGTTCACGACGGCGAGCAGGGCGCGGTTGCCGAGCGAGCGGACCCGGGTGAAGTCGAGCGAGCCGCCGCCGGCGATGCAGCGCGAGCCCTTGACGAAGTCGAACCCGTTGTCCAGGAAGTGCAGGAAGTGCGGGATCTCGCCGGGCCACATGGAGCCGTCGGCGTCCATCATGACGATGTACTCGCCGCCGGCGGCGGCGAACCCGGTGCGCAGCGCGTCGCCCTTGCCGCGGCCGCGCTGCTGCACGCTGCGCACCGTCGGCAGGCAGTACCGGGCCATCGGGACGGTGGCGTCGCTGGACGCGCCGTCGACCAGGATGACCTCGTCCACGCAGCGGGGGATCTGTTCGAACACCCAGGGGATGTTGCGGGCCTCGTTGTGGGCCGGGATCACCAGGCTGACCGTGTGGGTGGGGACGACGCCGTCGCCGGAGCGGCGCATCGGCCGGTCGGTTCGGCGGCGTCCGCCGCGGTCCTCGGCGCGCCGGTTCGGGTGGTCCGGCACGGCCCGGTCGGAGGCCGAGGGGGCCGAGGGGGCGGCGGGTGCCGAGGGGGTGGTGGCGGGGGTCGTCGGGGCGGTCAGGGCCGTCGGGGCGACCGGAGCGGCTGGAGCAGCCGGTGGGGTGAGGAGCGCCGCGGAGGGGGCGGCCTCGGGTGAGTGGCCGGGCGAACCGTCGGCGGATGCGTCCGCCGCGGCGGTGGGCGACCCGTCGGACGCGGCGTCGGGCGCTCGGCGGCCCGGTCCGGCCTGCGCCGGCGAGGAGCCGGAACTCCGGGCACGGCGGGAGTCTGCGTCGGGGGGCATGGTGATGCTCATGGAGCGGCCTCTCGGGGGGAGGCGGTGGGCGGGCGCCGGCGAGGCGCGGGCCTGGATTATGGCGAACGGGCGACCACGCGGGCGGATACGCGCGGGTCGAGCCCTGCGGGGAAGCCCGGGGAAGGGCCCCGGAGCTGCCGATACGATGCGGAGAGCACTGGGGCGGCCGAAGGGGGTGCGCACCGCCGTCGCGCTCCCGGCGCCCGGAGGCGCCGATCGTACGAACTGGCCTATGTCCTCCCACCCCTGCGGGTGGGGGCCAGACCCCATCCTCGTCCAGTACGGACAGTCACGTCAAGGGTGTTTTGCCCGCTTTTACAGCAACTTTTGGTGACGTTCAGTGATAACCGGCTGAACCGGGCCTGCCCGGGAACCCCGCCCCGACCCCGCCCCGCGAACGGCTCAGCTCTCGACGGGGCGACCCTTCGGCTCCTCCACGATCCGGCGGGCGATCTCGGACGGCCGCACCGGGCGGCCGAAGTGCCAGCCCTGCGCCCAGTCGCAGCCCATGGTCCGCAGCCGTTCGGCGTCCTTGGCGGTCTCCACGCCCTCGGCGGTGACGTTCAGCCCGAGCGCGTGCGCCATCGACACCAGGCCGCTGACGATCCGCCACCCGGTGGACTCGTCCTTCCCCGGTTCGTGCAGGTCACCGACGAAGGACCCGGCGATCTTCAGCCCGGAGACCGGAAGGTCGCGCAGGTAGGCGAGGTTGGACCAGCCGGTGCCGAAGTCGTCCACGGCCAGCGACACCCCGAGGTCGACCAGACCGTGCAGACTGCGCAGCGCCTCGTCCTCGGGCCCGACCACCGTCGACTCGGTGATCTCCAACTGCAGCCGGGCCGGGTCGAGTCCGGTGCCGTCCAGGATCCGGGCGAGGTCGTTGACCAGTGCGGCGTTGCGGGCCTGACGGACCGCCAGGTTGACGTTGAGCTGCGGCGCGTCGTCACCGAACCGCTTGATCCAGTCCGCGGCCTGACCGCACGCCTGCTCCAGCACCCAGCGGCCGAGCGGCATGATCAGGCCGGTCTCCTCGGCGGTGGTGACGAACTCGTCCGGGCCGAGCACGCCCAGCTGCGGGTGACGCCAGCGCACCAGCGCCTCCACGGCAGCCAGTCGGCCGTCCGCCAGCCGGTAGAGCGGCTGGTAGTCGATGAAGAACTCGCCGCGGTCGAGGGCCGCGGGCATCCGCACCGACACCGCGTAGCGGCTGACCGCGCGGGCGTTCTCCTTGGGGTCGAACAGCGTCCAGCGGCCGCGGCCGGCCTCCTTGGCGCGGTACAGCGTGAGGTCGGCGGCCCGGACGGCGGCGCCCGGGGTGGTGGTGGACACCCGCCGCTCCAGCACGCCGACGCTGGCGCCCACGGCGAGCTTGTGGTCGCCGATCAGCACCGGGCCGGCCAGCGCCGCCAGGACGGTTTTCGCCGCGGCCACCGCCTCCTTCTCTCCCCGGCACTTCTCCAGCAGGACGACGAACTCGTCGCCGCCGAGCCGGGCCACCAGGTGCCCCAGAGGGGTGAGGGCGGCCTTCAGCCGGGCGGCGACGGCGGACAGCAGCTGGTCGCCCATGTCGTGGCCGAGACTGTCGTTGACCACCTTGAAGCCGTCGAGGTCGACGTAGCAGAGGCCGAAGCGGGCGCCCGGCTCCGGGTCCTCGAACAGCTTCTCCAGCCGCTCGAAGAAGGCCGCCCGGTTGGGCAGGCCGGTCAGCGGGTCATGGGTGGCCTGGTGGCGCAGCCGCTCCTGGAGCCGGTAACGGTCGGTGACGTCCTCCAGCATCGCCACCTGGTACTGCGGGGTGCCGTCGTCGTCGCGGATCAGCGAGACGGTCAGGTGGGTCCAGACCACCTCGCCGTCCTGGCGGTAGTACGGCTTGTCGAACTGGAAGTACTCGCGCTTGCCGCTGATCAGCTCCTCGTACGCCTCCCAGACGCCCGGCGTGTCCTCGGGGTGCACCAGGTCGCCGACCCGGCGGCCGACCATGTCCGCGGGCCCCGCGCCGAACAGCTCCTGCAGGGCCCTGTTGACGGCCAGGATGTTGCCGTCGGTGTCGCCGATGCCGATGCCGATCGCGGCGCTCTCGAACAGCGCGCGGAACCGGGCCTCGGAGGCGCGCAGCGCCCGCTCGGCCTCCTTGCGGGCGGCGTCCGCGGCGGTGCGGATCGCCTCCTGCTCGCGCAGCGTGCGCTCCCGCAGGGCGGCGGCCCAGCCGGAGGCGAACGCGCCGGTCAGGGCGGGGCCGCGGTCGTCGGTGAGCGACTGGGCCTGGAGCAGCTCGACCGCCCGGGCCAGCAGCACCGGGTCGGTGAAGTGCGCGTCGACCAGCTCGGCGCCGGCCTGCGCGGCCAGCTGCGGCTCGAACGGCGCTTCCTCCTGGGCGCGGTGCAGCAGGGCGGCGGTGCGGGCCACCAGGCGGTTGAGCAGGCCGGGGTGGACGACGATGCCGTGGTCGGCGGAGAGCAGCCGGGACCACTCCTCGTGGAACCGCTCGGCACTGCCGACGGGGGTCCCGGTCATGTCCGTGCCCCTGTCGGTCCGGCGGACCTCGTGGGCCCCGCGTGCGGCGGGCGGGGCCCGGCTCCGGTCCCGGCTCCGATCCTGCCTCCGGTCGCCGCGCAGCACCGTACGGCCGCCGCCCGGTGCGCCGCCCGGCCGTCGGTCTCCCGCTCGCTGCCTCCGCTCAAGGGCGGAACCCCACGCCCGCCACCCCGGTCATCCGCTCGGGGTGCTCGCCGACCGACTCCGGCTGGTCCGGGTGCCACTGCGGCAGGTAGACCACGCCCGGTTCGACCAGCTCGAAGCCGTCGAACATCGAGGTGATCTGCTCGCGGGTGCGCATGGTCAGCGGGGTCGGCGTCATCCGGTAGAGCTTCTGGTGGTCCTCCGCCTGGTCCGGGCGGCCCTCCAACGAGGCGTGCGAGAGGACCAGGGCGCTGCCGGGCGGCAGCACGTCGCGGATCGCGCCGATCAGCTTCCACGGGTCCTCGGCGTCGCTGACGAAGTGCGCCACGGCCACCAGCAGCACGCCCACCGGCTCGCCCTCGGCCAGCAGCCCGGCCACCTCGGGGCGGGCCAGCAGATCGTCGACGTCACGCAGGTCGGCCTGGACGACGGCGCAGGCCCCGTCCCCCTCCAGCAGCAGGCGGCTGTGCGCGACGGCGACCGGGTCGCGGTCGACGTAGACGACCTTCGCCTCGGGGCGGATCGCGCGGGCGATCTCGTGCACCGCGCCGAAGGTCGGGATGCCGGAGCCGATGTCCAGGAAGCGGGTGATGCCCTGCTCCGCGAGGAAGGTCACCGCGCGGCGCAGGAAGGCGCGGTTGGAGCGCATGATCTGCGGCAGCTCCGGCCACAGGGCCATCGCCTTGCGGGCCATCTCCCGGTCGACCTCGAAGTTGTGCGAGCCCCCGAGGTAGTAGTCGTAGACCCGCGCGGCGTTCGGTTTGTCCAGGTCCGTACCCTCCGGTACCCAGCTCGGTCGCCGCATGCCTGTGACTCCTTCACTCCGGTCAACGGGGAGGCAGTGCCGCGAGGGCACTCCTGTGACAGCTGAGACTACAAGCACAGAAGATCCTCCTCCGCACCCCGAACGGGTGCAAGCGGAGTGCCGGGCTCCTGGCGGCCGACGGACCGTACGGCCGGTGCGGGCGGGCCGCAGGGCGTGCCGGGGCGTGGCGCCCGGCGGTGCACCGGCCGGGCGTGTCGCGTCGGCGTGGCGTCTCGGGCAGGCCGGGGCGCTCCTGCCGCGCCGCGGGCGCGGGCGCGTCCCACAATGAGCTTGATGACCTTAGCCATCGAGGACTACGCCCTCATCGGCGACCTGCAGACCGCCGCCCTGGTGGGCCGGGACGGATCGGTCGACTGGCTGTGCCTGCCCCGCTTCGACTCCCCCAGCTGCTTCGCCGGGCTGCTCGGCGACCAGCGCCAAGGCGCCTGGCGGCTGGCCCCGGCCGGCGCCGCCGAGTGCCACGCCCGCCGCTACCGGGGCGACAGTCTGGTGCTGGAGAGCGAGTGGCAGGCCCCCGACGGGCGGGTGCGGATCACGGACTTCATGCCCCAGCGCGGCCAGGGCCGGCAACGCGACCCCCAGCTGATCCGGATCGTCGAGGGCCTGGACGGCACCGTCCCGATGCGCGGCACCCTGCGGCTGCGCTTCAACTACGGGCGGATCGACCCGTGGGTCCGGCGCACCGAGCACCACCGGGTCGCCGTCGCCGGGCCGGACTCCGCCTGGCTCCGGGTGCCCGCGGGCGTCCACACCTACGGGCTGGACGGCGTCACCGTCTCGGAGTTCACCGTCACCGCCGGGCTCCGCGTGCCCTTCGTCCTCACCTGGCAGCCCTCGCACCTGGCCTCCGCCCCGCGCACCGACCCCGAGCAGGCGCTGCTCGCCACCCTCGACCGCTGGCAGCACTGGGCGTCCGGCTGCCGGTACCAGGGCGAATGGCGGCCGGCCGTACTGCGCTCGCTGCTCACCCTCAAAGCCCTCGCCTACGCCCCCACCGGCGGGATCGTAGCGGCCGCCACCTCCTCCCTGCCGGAGCGGATCGGCGGCCTGCGCAACTGGGACTACCGGTTCTGCTGGCTGCGCGACTCGTCGATGACGCTCTCCGCCCTGCTGCGCGGCGGGTTCCGGGAGGAGGCCGCCGCCTGGCGCCGCTGGCTGCTGCGGGCCATCGCCGGCGGCCCTCGGCACGTCCAGGCCGTGTACGGGGTCGCCGGGGAACGGGTGCTCGGCGAGACCACCGCCGACTGGCTGCCCGGGTACGAGGGTTCACGGCCGGTCCGGTTCGGCAACGCCGCCGTCGACCAGCTCCAACTCGACGTCTACGGCGAGGTGGTGGACACCCTCCACCTCGCCCTGCTGGCAGGGCTGCCGATGGAGCGGCACGTCTGGACACTGCTGCGCTCGCTGATGGACCACCTCGAACGGCACTGGCGCGAGCCGGACGAAGGGCTGTGGGAGGTGCGCGGCGGGCGGCGGCACTTCGTCCACTCCAAAGTGATGTGCTGGGTGGCCGCCGACCGCGCCGTCCGGCTCGCCGAGGCCACCGGGCTGCCCGCGCCGGTCGACCGCTGGCGGGCGCTGCGCGACACCGTCCACGCCGACGTCTGCGCGAACGGCTACGACCGTCGGCTCGGCGTGTTCGTCCAGCACTACGGCGGACGCGGGCTGGACGCGGCCACCCTGTTCGTCGTCAAGAGCGGCTTCCTGCCGCCGGACGACCCCCGGGTGGTGCGCACCGTGGACGCCGTCCGGGACGGGCTCGACCACGGCGGACTGGTGCGCCGCTACCGCGCCGGGCCGCACGGCGACGGGCTGCCGGGCGGCGAAGGCGCCTTCCTGGCCTGCTCGTTCTGGCTCGCCGACGCGCTCGCCGCGACCGGGCGCACGGACGAGGCGCGGACGCTGTTCGCGCGGGTGGTCGGGCTCGCCAACGACGTCGGGCTGCTCTCCGAGGAGTGGGACCCGTACGCCGGGCGTCAACTCGGCAACACGCCACAGGCGTTCAGCCATGTGGCGCTGGTCAACACCGCGTTCGCGCTGGCCGAGCCGCGGTAGCGGCGGGGACGGGACGGGGCGGGACGGGGCGGGGCGGACACGTCCCGGGTCGGGTCGGGGCGAGGTGGCGCGGGGCTAGGGTGGCCTCGTGGATCCCAACCACTACCGGTTCCGGGGCGTGTGGCGATTCGCGGCGCCGACGCCTGCGGTGTTCGCCGCGCTGGAGGACGTACGGAGCTACCCGCTGTGGTGGCCGGAAGTCCGGGAGGCCAGGCCGACCGGGGAGGACTCCGGGGAGGTGGTGGTGCGCGCCCTGCTGCCGTACAGGCTGGTGATCGGCCTGGAGAGGCGACGGCGCGACCCGGCCGCCGGAGTCCTGGAGGCGGAGATGCGGGGCGACCTCGTCGGGTGGCTGCGCTTCACGGTGCGGGCGGAAGGCGCGGGCGGGAGCGGCGGCGTTGGCGGGGCCGGCAGTCGGGTGCTGTGCGAGCAGGACACCCGGCCCCGGAAGGCGCTGCTGCGCCGGCTCGCCCTGCCACTGCACCCGGTGTTCCGGGCCAACCACGCGGTGATGATGCGCCGGGGGCGGCGCGGTCTGGCGGCGTACCTGGCGAGCGGGCCGGAAGGCGGGGCACGGCGAACGGGCGACAGCGGACGACTTTCAGCGGACGGATGACAGCTGACAGATTTCGAAATCTGTTATCTGC
>NZ_JBITTM010000050.1:0-66739 GCF_044541955.1 Kitasatospora sp. NPDC085464 | reverse complement strand
CTTGCTCTGGTTCTCGAAGGTCGGCGCGGCGTCCGTCAACTCCCCCGGCCGGACCTTGAACTCCGGCCCACCCGCCTTCGCCCCGTCATCCGCCATGATGCCCCCGCACTGTCCGTCGACTGACCAGTCCCGTGGTCAGACTGACCAACGAACTGGCGGGGTTTCAGTTCTGGAGCGTGACATCGATCACGCCCCGCAGGCCCGGACCGCCTACGGAGGCGGTCCGGGCCTGCGACATGTGAGGTTCAGACCGAGCCGAACTCGCCACCACGGACAGCAGCGACGAACGACGCCCAGGCCTCGGCCGGGAAGACGAGAGCGGGCCCCTGGGGATCCTTCGAGTCGCGGACCGGGACCAGGCCGGGGAAGTCGGCGGCAACCTCGACACAGTCGCCACCGTTGTTGGAGTACGAGGACTTGACCCAGGAAGCGCCGAACAGATCCACGCGGTCGGCCATGGCATTCCCTCTCAGACTGCGCCGAACTCGCCGCCACGGACAGCGGCAACGAACGACACCCAGGCCTCGCTGGGAAAGACCAGGGCCGGGCCCTGGGGATCCTTGGAGTCACGAACAGGCATCACGCCGGCGAAGCCGGATGCCACCTCGACACAGTTGCCACCGTTGTTGGAGTACGAGGACTTGATCCAGGAAGCGCCGGACAGGTCTACGCGGTCGGCCATGGCATTCCCTCTCAGGCTTCGCCGAACTCCCCGCTGCGGACAGCGGCAACGAACGACGCCCAGGCCTTGGCGGGGAAGAGCAGGGCCGCCCCCTGAGGATCCTTCGAGTCACGGACCGGGACCAGGCCGGGGAAGTCAGGAGCGACCTCGACGCAAGACCCGCCGTTGTTGCTGTAGCTGCTCTTGAACCACTGGGCGTCGGCCAGGTCTACACGGGGAATCATGACGTTCCTCTCACGCCTTGCTTGCGGATCATCTCCAGTGACGCAGCCTTTGAGAGCGCTTCCACCTGGAGCTGATGGTAGTCCCGCTCCCACGCCTGGGCAGTGTCAGCATCTCGTGCGAGGAAGCCGCGCAGCTGGCACTCCGAGTATGCCAGCACCGATCGATCCACCAGAGTCAGCAGAGTGACCATCATGGTGAACGGCAGCTCTTCTGCGAGCGTGAACGGCGCCACCTGGATGGTGATGTTCGGACGGTTCGCAAGGTCTTCAAGATGCGCCAACTGCCGAGCCATGATCTTGGGCCCTCCGACCCTTCGCAGCAGGGCTCCTTCGTCCAGGACGAAGTGCAGGCGCGGCGCCGACCTCTGGTCAAGAAGCTTCTGGCGTGTGGCCAGGAAGTCGAGCCGATCCGCCGCCTGCTCCTCAGTGATGCTGCCGCGTCGTACGGCTGCGGACGCGAAGGCGTCGGCATACTCCATCGTCTGGGCCAGACCAGGCACGATGCCCAGCTCGAAGTGGGAGATTCCCTGAGCTCGCGCCTCCTGTTGTGCGTACTCGGGAAACCCTTCCAGCAAGGACGAGCCGCTGAGACTCCAGTACGTCAGTTCCAACGATCCACCGGCATCAAGAGCCCTGTCAGCGCTTCGAACCCAGTCGAGTGTGGGATTGCGCGTCCCTCTTTCGAGGTTCGAAATCTGACTATCACTCAGCTGTGTCCGCTCGCCGAGTTGGGTCTGCGTCAAACCCGCCGCCTTGCGCAACCTGCGCAGTTGAGCCCCGAACGCCTTGAGGGGCGAAGCCGATGGATCCAGCTGAGACTCACGCATCGTCAGACCTCCGCCGCCAAGCGAATACCACAACGGGAAACTGTCAAGTGGGAAAGCCTTCCGATAGTAAGGGCGATCGCGCCATCATGGCTACAGCCGGTAGTTCACCGGAAGCGCAGCGCGACTCCTGGAGATCTCATGCCTGACGCGCAGAGACCCGACCCCTTGTTCCAACTCCACGAGGTGGTGCGGGACTTCAGCGACTCGGGGAACGGGAAGCCGAGTGAGGGCGTCTTCGTGGAGGCCGTGTTCGGCAAGGCGGTGCTTCGGCCGCTGGGGGCGAGCGGGCCCCAGCGGCGGGTCCCCCTCTCCGCGATCCGGTCGCTGGATCCGCGGGAGTTCGCGCCGGGCACCTGCGGGAGGCCGCGGCGTCGGCCGTTCGACGGGTGGCCGCTCTCGTCCGACAGCAGTTCCTCATACCTGGAGCAGAGTTGAGCACGTCGCCCCGCCTCGTCGGCAAGCCCCCCGGTCGGCGATGGGGCCACCAGGCCTTCGTCCTGCGGGAGGATCCCGGAGGGTCGGGCGACTTCTTCGTCCTCCTGGTCGACTCCGTCCACCACGACGGGCTGACGCTGCCCGGCGGCTCCGCCGAGCAGGACGAGCTGCCCCATCTCGCGGCCCGCCGTCATCTCGAAACGCAGACCGGGCTCGTCCTACCGCTGCGCACCATCCTCACGGTCGACTACTCCCCCGCGACCGATGATCTTCCCGAGGGCCTGGACTTCGTCTACGCGGGCGGCGTGGTCACGCCCCGGCAGGCCGGGGCCGTCCGCCCGTACCAGCCTCCGCAGGGCGTCCGCGCCCTGCACTGGGTCGCCCAGAACAAGCTGCACCGGGTCATGGCCGATGACCAGTACCGCCGCGTCGAGGACGCCTGGGACGCCTGGGAGCACGGCGCCGGCCTTCCACTCCTCATCCGGGGCGTCCCGGTCCCGGTCGGCTGACCGGGGCCCGGGCCCGGGCCGCCCCCGGCCGGGCTCACGGCAGCCAGTGCACCGGGGTGACCTCGCGGAGGTGGACGAGGACGTCGAAGGCTTCGGCCAGGGAGGCGACGGCCAGGTGTTCGGCGGCGTCGCGCTCCGGGGTGTAGACACCGCTGATGACACGAGCTTTCGCCGGCCCGTCCCACCGGCTGCGGACGTCGTCGTGGCGCAGGTCCAGCCAGCGGGCGGGCCGGTCCGGCTCGCCGAGCTTCGCGTCGACCAGGTCCGCGCCCGGGTCGGGGACGACCGCGATGCCGAGGTCGCCGTGGTGGAAGCCGATCGCCGCGGAGACATACTCCCCGCCGTGGTGCTTGCGCAGCAGGCTGCCGACGGTGGCCTGCGGGCCGCGCTCGGGGGCCAGGCCCAGCACCGTCTCGGCCGCGGAGGTGTGGGCGATGCCGTCCCAGTAGACGGTGCGCAGGCCGGTGCCGTGCTGGAAGTCGGCGATGATGTCGGCCCCCACCTCGGCCTCGCCCGCGTAGGTGCCGCGGCCGGCGACGCTGCGGTCGTGGAACTCCAGGATCAGCCGCATCCGCGCGAGCACGTCGTGATCACCGCCCGGGAGGGATTCGACGAGCGCGAGTGCGTCGCGGGCGTGTTCGGCGAACGGCCGCCCCGGGTGGACTCCCTGCGCGCGCTGCACGTGTTCGTCGACTGCGTGGGCGGTGCGGATGGGGTCCAGGTGGGCCGCCAGTTGCGCGAGCCGCTGCGGCGCCGCCGCGCGCACGTGCTCCAGGACGGCGTCGTAGTCGGCGGGCGCCGCCTGGGCCGGCTTCACGCCGATGATCCGGACCGGGTCGTCCGCGTGGTCGCGGTTGAACGCCCGGATCCATTCCAGGGCGCCGGCCGTCTCCTCGGTGCGCCACGGCCGCCAGGCGCCGGCCAGCGCGGAGGCGGCCGTGCCCTCGCCGCCGCCCGCGTAGGCGTCGAGGGCCGCGGCGGCACCGGCGCCGTCCTGGACGGCCAGTGCGCGGAAGCCGTGGTCCCGTACCAGCCGGCGGAACAGCTGGTCCCGTACGCCGAAGGTCTCCCGGGAGAAGCGCGTGGACTCCCCGATGCCGACCACCATCGCCCCGGCGGCCAGTCGTGCGGCGATCTCGTCGAGCTCGGCGTCGGCCAGCGGGAGGACAGGAGTGATCTGACGGTCCGTCAGATAGGCCTGGGATGGGGCGGAGCGGCGAAGGAGTGCGGTGTCGTTCGGCATGCCGCTCAGCCTGGTTCCTCAAGCCGACTTGAAGTCAAGAGACGCAGCGCCGGGCCGGCTTGCCCCTCCCCCAGGGGCAGGGGGCACAGTGACCCGCGTGCCAGAGGAACTGATCACCATCGGGGAGCTCGCCGCCCGCACCAGGCTGAGCGTCAAGGCCCTGCGGCTGTACGACGAGCGGGGGCTGTTGCGGCCCGCCGTCACCGACCCGCACAGCGGGGTGCGCCGTTACGGCCCCGGGCAGGTCGAGCGGGCCCGGCGGATCGCGCTGCTGCGTGCCGCCGGGCTGCCGCTGGCGCCGATCGCCGCCGTGCTCGACGCGGGCGGCGCCGAGGGTGAACAGCTGCTGCTCGCGTACTGGCGCGAGCAGGAGGACGTGCACACGGCCCGACGGGAGGCGGTGGGCTACGCCCGAGCAGTGCTTACCGGAAGGACCCCGACCGTGTACGAGATCAACGAGCGTGACGTGCCCGAGCAGCAGGTGCTGTTCGTGCGGCGGCACGTGGGCGCCGCCGAGCTGCCCGGCTTCCTCGCCGAGGCTTCCGGCCTGCTGTTCGCGAGGCTGGAGCAGGCCGGAGCCTGCCTGTCCGGGCCGCTGTTCGCCGTCTACCACGGGCTGGTGTCCGAGGACTCCGACGCCCTGGTCGAGGTCTGCGCCCCCACCGGGGCCGCCCTCGCACCGGAGGGACCCTTCGGGCTGCGCGTCGAGCCCGCCCACCGCGAGGCGTACACCGAACTGACCCGGCGCCAGGGCGACTTCGCCACGATGGCCGCCGCCCACGACGCCGTCGCCGCCTGGCTCGCCGACCACGGCCACGAACGCGCGGGCTCCGACCGGGAGGTGTACCACCCCAACTGGGCGACGGCCGCCCCGGACGAGCACGTGGCGGACGTCGCCGTCCCGCTGCGCCGGGCCGGGTAGGACCCCGGCGCCCGAGGCCCGACTCGCCCCCGCCGCAAGACCCCTGGACTCATCGGTGCATCGGCTGCCCGCCGTGACGCTCGTTCACTCCCGAACGGGCCCGCGCAGCCGACGGCGATGAACCGGACTCCGCGCGGCCTCCGTAGACAGGCATGCAGGAGCCGGACCGACCGAGACCGCGGAGCAGCCCATGACCGTCAATCCGAACCGCCGCGACATCCTGAGGTGGGGCGGAGCAGTCGGCGGCGGGGCGCTGAGCGCCGCCCTCGGCCTCACCGCCGCGGCCACGCCGGCCGCGGCCGCCTCGTGGAACAGCGGCACCTGGATGGCCGGGCTGCCCGACAGCCTCTCGCTGACCCAGCTGACCATCCCGGGCACTCACGACTCGTGCTGCGTCGACCCGACCAACGGCACGGAGTGGTCGCACACCCAGAACTGGGGCGTCACGCAGCAGCTCCAGCGGGGCATCCGCTTCCTCGACATCCGGTTGCAGCGGTTCCCGCTGAACGACCGCGAGACCAAGAACTGGCTCGGCGTCTTCCACGACCGGTTCCCCCAGGGCAGCACGCTGCGTACCGTGCTGGACGAGTGCCGGGCCTTCTTCAAGCAGTCGCCGCGCGAGGCGCTGGTCATGCGGATCAAGAACGAGAACGCGGGCAGCAACCCGATCAACGGGGTGGAGTTCCTGCGCCGCATGCAGTACCACCTGGACAACTTCGGCTACCGCAACCTGTTCTGGACCGCGCCCCGGTGGCCCAGGCTCGGGGAGGCCCGCGGCAAGATCGTGCTGCTCGCGGACTTCGACACCAGCTCCGACTCCTCGTGGGACGTGATGCACTGGGGCGACTCCGGCCTGATGAACATCCAGGACCAGTACCAGGACGTCGGCACCGACGGCAAGGCCCGGGCCGTCGTCAACCAGTTCGACCAGGCATGGTGGAACCAGAACTCGCCGAAGATGTACATCAACTTCACCAGCTACGCGGGCGGGAAGTGGCCCAAGCTGAACGCGGACTCGATCATGCCGCCGGTGTTCGACTACCTGTACGCCCGCAGGAACGAGGCCGTCCACTTCGGGATCGTCCCGATGGACTTCCCCGACTTCCACACCAATGTGTTGGACCTCCTGGTGGCCAAGAACTTCATCGGGCGCTGAATCCCGGCCGCCGTGGCGCCGAGGTCGGCCGGCTGAGCGCGGCCGAACCGGTACGACTGTGGGAAGGGCCACAGAACGGGGCAGTTCGGGGCCCGTGAGTGACAAGGGTCACGCTGTGTGCGCGGTTCGGCGCCGCTGTGGCGGCTGGGCGGCGCTCGGCCCCGGCAGGACTGGGAATGCCTTGGATCGGCACGGTCGGAGGTCCTGTCCGCTTCGGGACCAAGGTCATCAATCCCTTTGACCTTGGACCTCGTGGTGTCCCTGGCCGACCGGGGCAACCCTGGACGGTCGCCCGGTGTGATCGGGCGATGGCGCCGTCCGACGTGGGCGGCGTCGTTCCCCTGCCGTCTACCCGGCGCACGGGAGCGGGCCCCGCCCGCCGCCGTACGCTCCGGAGGACCCCAAGCCCATGTCCCAGACCATCGACAACGCCCCGTATACCGCCTTCCACCGAAGGCTGGCGCTCGCCTGCTCCGGCGGGCCGCTGCTGGACGGCTACATCCTGAGCATCGTCGGCGTCGCCCTGATCGGGATGCGCCCCGACCTCGGGCTGTCCACCGCCGAGGTCAGCCTGATCGGCGCCGCCGCCCTGGTCGGCATGTTCGTCGGCGGCGCGCTCTTCGGCGTACTGACCGACAAGATCGGCCGGGAGGTGATGTACACCGCCGACCTGCTCGTGATGGTCGCCTGCTCGGTGCTCTCGTTCTGGGTCGACCAGGTGTGGGCGATCGCCGTGCTGCGCTTCGTGCTCGGCATGGCCGTGGCCGCCGACTACCCGATCGCGACCTCACTGCTCGCCGAGTGGCTGCCCGCCAAGCACCGGGGCCGCCTGCTCGGCCAGCAGATCGTCGCCTGGTACGCGGGCTCCGTGCTCGCCTACGTGGTGGGCTACCTGTTCCTGGAGCTGGCCGGCCCGGGCAGCTGGCGGTGGATGCTGGCGAGCTCCACGGTGCTGTGCGTGGTCTTCCTGGTGATCCGCCGCGGCTCGCCCGAGTCGCCGCGCTGGCTGGCCGCCAACGGCCGGGTCGGCGATGCGGTGCGTGTGGTCGAGAAGCACCTTGGGGTCCGGGTCGACGGCCGCGAGCTGATGCCCGACCCGGCCGAGCGCGGCCGGCCCGCCGGGCTGCGCCTGCTGATGACCCAGCCCTACCGGCGCCGCACCCTGTTCTGCGGCCTGTTCTTCCTGTTCCAGGTCGGCCCGCTGTTCGCGATGCTCACCTTCGGCCCGCAGATCCTGTCGTCCTTCGGCATGCCGGGCGGCACCGTCATGGACACCCTGGGCACCGGGCTGATCAGCCTGGTCTTCCTGCTGGGCTGCTACCCGGCGCTGCGCCTGATCGACAGCCGCGGCCGGCGCCCCGTCATCATCTGGTCCTTCGCGCTGATGACCGTCCCGCTGGCCCTGCTCGGCGTGTGGCCCACCGCCCCGGCCGCGATCGCCCTGACCGCGCTGTGCGCGTACGCGTTCCTGTGCGGCGGGCCCAACGTGCTCGACTGGACCTACCCCAACGAGCTGTTCCCCACCGAGATCCGGGCCACCGCCGTGGGCGTGGCCACCTCGGTCAGCCGGATCGGCGCGGCCGTCGGCACCTACCTGCTGCCGCTGTCCCTGACCGGGCTCGGCACCGGCCCGACCATGCTGATCGCCGCCGGCACCACCGCGCTCGGCCTGCTGGTGTGCGTGCTGTGGGCGGAGGAGACCCGCGGCACCGCACTCGGCGCCTCGCCGGCCGCGTCCGCCGGGGCCGCCGGGGCCGCCGGGGCCGCCAGGAGCGCGGCGCCGGGCGTCCCGGCCCAGCGCGTCCCCCAGCCGGTGCGCTGACGGCCGCCACCTGACGCATCGACGGCGCCGCCCGGGACCCTCCCGGGCGGCGCCGTCCGCACTCAGCGGTCGAGGTGGAAGGTCAGCTCGATCTCGGTCGCGCTGCGCGGAACGCCGTGGACGAAGCAGGAAGGCGAGGTGGCCGGGCGGCCGGGGCCGACGGATTTTCGGCCCCGCTGCCGGGCGGCTTTGTCAAGCGCGCACCGCGGCCGCTCCCGCAGCAGTACCGTCGACCCCTCAACGACCGTCCGGATACGGTGAATCGGAGGCGAGCGACGGTGACCGAGGCGAAGCCCGGGGACGACGGCAGGTCCGGCGCGGAGGGCGGTGTGCTGCACGAGCGCGAGGCCGAGATCCGCTCGGCGGGGCGGGCGATCGAGGCGCTGACCGGGCCCGTCGGCACCGAGGTCGGGGAGCTGCTGCTGTACACGGGCGCGGCCGGGCTGGGCAAGACGGCGGTGCTGACCGAGGTGCGGCGGGCGGCGCGGCGCGCGGGCTGCACGGTGCTGTTCGGCCGGGGCGGGCAGCGGCAGTGCCACGAGCCGTTCCACGTGGTACGCCAGCTGGTGCGTCCGGTGCTGGCGGCGCTGTCCGACGAGGAGCGGGCCCGGGTGTTCGGGCCGTGGGAGGACGTCGTCGGCCCGGCGGCGGGGCTGACGGCGCCGCGCGGGCAGCTCGACCCGCAGGGGGTGCGGGACGGGCTGGACTTCGTCCTCACCCGGCTGGTGCAGCTGCGTTCCCCGGTGGCCGTGCTCGTCGACGACCTGCACTGGGCGGACCCGGAGTCGCTCGGCTGGCTGGCGGGCTTCGCGGTGCGCGCCCGGGAGCTGCCGGCCCTGCTGGTGCTCGCCTGCCGCGACGAGTTCCCCGACGACGCCCTGGCGCTGCAGCGCGGCCTCACCGACCGGGCCGACCGCCGGCACGAACTGCGCCCGCTGCGGCCGGACTCGGTGGCGCACCTGGTCCGTGCGGCCCTGGGCGCGCAGGCCGAGGACGCCTTCTGCCGGCACGTCTGGGCGGTCACCGCCGGCAACCCGTACGAGACCGCGGCGCTGCTGCGCGAGGTGGCCGACCAGCGGCTCGACCCGGTCGAGGAGAGCACCGGGCAGCTGCGCGAACTCGCCGCCACCGCACGGGGGATGACGCTGCGGCACTGGCTGGACCGGCTCGGCCCCACCACCCTGCGCTTCGCCTGGGCGGCGTCCGTGCTGGACACCGACATCCGCCCCGACCTCGCCGCCACCATCTGCGCCCAGGGCCCGGAGACCGCCGCCCAGTCCGTCCGCGAGCTGCGCCGCCACCGGGTGCTGACCGGCCCCCAGTCGGGCCGGCTGGAGTTCGTCCACCCGCTGGTCGCCACCTCCGTCTACCAGTCGATGCCGCCCGCCGCCCGGACCGGGATGCACGGGGTCGCCGCCGTCGAGCTGGAGAACGCCGGCCTGGGCCTGCTCGCGGCGTCCCGGCACCTGCTGGAGATCCTGCCCGAGGGGGACGGCGAGATCGTCGACTAGCTGCGCCGGGCGGCCCGCGAGCACCTGGCCATCGGCGCGCCCGAGGCGGCGCAGCGCTGCCTGCGCCGCGCCATCAGCGAGCCGCCCGCCGACGAGGACCGGGCCACGGTGCTGTACGAGCTGGGCTGTTCGGCGCTGCTGACCGATCCGGCGACGACGGTCAACCAGCTGCGCCTGGCGCTGGCCGACCCGTACGGGCCGGGGCCGGGGCTGCGGGTGGACGCGGTGTTCCGGCTGGCCCAGGCCCTGGCCCACAGCAACCGGGTCGACGAGGCGGCGGCGCTGTGCGCCGAGGAGGCCGCGCGGACCTCGCCGGGGCCGGGGCGGCTGCGCCTGGAGGTCGCCCACTTCATGTTCGCCGCGTTCCAGTCGCAGGACGCGGACGGGCCGGGGCGCTCCCGGCGGCTCGCGGAGTTCGACCGGATGCTGGCGACGGTCGGCCTGGCCTTCACCGACCTCGACGCCGGCGGCGACGCCGATGCCGGCGCGGACGGCGGCACGGGTGCGGGCGGGGCGGGCGCCGACGGGGCCGTGTTCGAACACGACGGCCTGGCCCACGCGGTGGCCGTGCTGCGCTGCTGGGACCTCACGCTGCGCGGGGTGGACAGCGCGGAGGCGATCGCGCTGGGCGAGTCCGCGCTGCCGGGCGGCCGGCTGCCGCGCAGCCTGGGCTGGACCAACACCACCTGGGGTTTCGAGCTGCCCGGGATCCTGGGCATCAGCTACCTCTACGCCGACCGGGTCGACCGGGCGGAGGAGCTGTTCGGGGAGGCGGTGCGCGCCTACGAGGTCGCCGGGTGGAGCGGCGGCCACCTCGGCTTCGCCTACCTGCTGACCGGCATGCTCCGCTTCCGCTGCGGGGAGCTCGCCGCGGCGGAGGACTACCTGCGCCGGGCGCTGCGCATCGCCCGGCGGTTCGGTCCGGGCACCCCGCTGTACTGGGACGCGGTCGGGGCGCTGACCGAGACCCTGGCCGCGCGCGGGCGGCTGGAGGAGGCGCTGGAGCTCGCGCGCGAGCACGCTTTCGGCCCGCCGTACCCGACGGTCATGGCGCTGCCCGACGCGCCGACGCTGTACGGGCGGCTGCTGCTGGCCCGGGGTGACGCGGCGGGTGCGGCGGCGACGCTGGCCGCCGCCGGGGAGGCCTTGGACGCGCGCGGGTGGCGCAACACGGTGTGGGCGCCGTGGCTGGGCCACCTGGCGCGCGCGGTGGCCGCCGAGGAGCCGGAGCGGGCCCGCGGCCTGGCCGGGGAGGGGGTGCGCCGGGCCCGGGTGTCGGGCACGGACTCGGCCGTCGGCAGTGCGCTGCGGCTGTGCGCCGCGGTGCACGAGCGGCCCCGGGCCGTGGAGCTGCTGACGGAGGCGGTCGGTCTGCTGGAGCGCTCGCCCGCCCGTTACGAGCACGCGCTGGCCCTGGTCGACCTGGGGGAGGCGCGGGGCTGCGGCGCGGGCGGCCGGGCGGCGCTCGCCCGGGGGCTGGAGCTGGCCGTGCGGTGCCACGCCGACGGCCTGGCGGAGCGGGCCCGGGCCCTGCTGGGCGCGGACTGAGGCAGGACGGGGGGCGGAGGCAGGACGGGGGCGGGGCCCTTGCAAATGCCCAGCGCGTGCAACTATCTTGAGGACATAAGTTGCAGCTGCAATCAGTTGCGCGGGCATGCACGCCGCCCCCGGCGCCGCCGACCCCACCGGGAGTCTCCGACATGAGCACCACCCTCTTCACCCCGTACACCCTGCGGGAGCTGACCGTCCCCAACCGGATCTGGATGCCGGCGATGTGCCAGTACAGCGCCCTGCCGGACGGGGACGCGGCCGGCGTGCCGACCGACTGGCACTTCACCCACCTCGCGGCGCGCGCCGCCGGCGGAACCGGGCTGATCATCACGGAGGCCACCGCCGTCAGCCCCGAGGGCCGCATCAGCCCGTACGACCTCGGGATCTGGAACGACGAGCAGGCCGCGGCCTTCCGCCGGATCACCGCCTTCCTGAAGTCCCAGGGCACCGCCCCCGGGATCCAGCTCGCCCACGCCGGGCGCAAGGCGTCCACCGAGCGGACCTGGGTCGAGCGCGGGCGCGCCCTCGCCGCCGACGAGGAGCACGGCTGGCAGCCGGTCGGCCCCGGCGCCGAGCCCTTCTCCCCCGGCCACGGCGCGCCGCAGGAGCTGACCGGGGAGCAGATCGGCGCGATCGTGCGGCAGTTCGCCGACGCCGCCCGGCGCGCGCTGGACGCCGGCTTCCAGGTCGCCGAGATCCACGGCGCCCACGGCTACCTGATCCACCAGTTCCTCTCCCCGCACACCAACCGCCGCACCGACGGCTACGGCGGCTCCTTCGAGGGCCGCATCCGCTTCGCGCTGGAGGTCGTGGACGCGGTGCGCGCGGTGTGGCCCGAGGAACTGCCGGTCTTCTTCCGCGTCTCCGCGACCGACTGGCTCACCGAGAACCCGCAGGACGGGCGCGAGGGCTGGACCTCGCAGGACACCGTCCGCCTCGCCAAGGAGCTCCAGGCGCACGGCGTGGACCTGCTGGACGTCTCCACCGGCGGCCTCGTCCCCGACGCCCGGATCGAGGCCGCGCCCGGCTTCCAGGTGCCCTTCGCCGAGGCCGTGCGCAACGAGGCCGGACTGCCGGTGGCCGCCGTCGGCCTGATCACCGACCCCGCCCAGGCGCAGGCCGTCGTCGCCGAGGGCCGCGCCGACGCCGTGCTGCTCGGCCGGGAACTGCTGCGCGACCCGTACTGGGCCCGCCGCGCCGCCGCCGAGCTCGGCGGCGAGGTCCCCTCCCCCGTCCAGTACCACCGCGCCTGACGCCCCGGCACATCTCCGCCCGCCGGGCCGTTGCGACAGTCCTCCCGGCGGGCCGGGGGTGTCGGGCTTGAGTTGGAGTGCACTCCAAGTCCTACGGTTCTGCCGTGGGTCCGGCCCGCCGCAGTCGGCGGGCACCGGACCGGTAGCGAGGGACGTGGCCGCCGACAGGGGCGGCCGGAAGAGGAGCAGCACGATGGACACGGCCGCGAACGACGCAGGAACCCGCCGGGAGCGCTTCGCGCACGGGATGGAGGTGCTCGACCGCATCGACGGCGAGGTCGGGCGCCGGGTCGTGGAGTCGCTGGACGACATCAACCCCGAGCTCGGGCACCAGGTCGTCGCCTGGGGCTTCGGCGAGATCTACAGCCGCCCCCAGCTCGCGCCGCGCGACCGCCAGTTGGTCACCCTGGGCATGCTCACCGCCCTCGGCGGCTGCGAGCCGCAGCTGGAGGTCCACGTCAACGCCTCGCTCAACGTCGGGCTCACCCCGGAGCAGATCGTCGAGGCGCTGCTGCACTCCGCCGCCTACTGCGGCTTCCCGAAGGCCCTGAACGCCACCTTCGTCGCCAAGAAGGTGTTCGCCGAGCGCGGCCTGCTTCCGGTCACCGGAACCTGACGGACCGGCGGCCCTCAGCCGCCGGACCCGGCAGGCCCGCTAAGCCCGGCAGGCCCGGCAGGCCCGGCGGTGGGCGGGGTCTGCGGCAGGGCGAGGGTCACCAGCAGGCCGCCGGCCGGGTCGGGGGTCAGGCGCAGCTCGCCGTGGTGGGCCTCGGTGACGGCGGCCACGATCGCCAGGCCCAGCCCGTGGCCGCGGCGGGCCGGGTCGGTCTCGGCGGTGCGCCCGCGTCCGCGCAGGAACGGTTCGGTGAAGGTGGCCACGGCCTGCGGGGTGAGGAGGGGGCCGGTGTTGGCGACGGCGAGGCGCACCCGGCCGCTCCGCTCGGGGTCGGGCCCGGTGGTGACGGTGACGCGGCCGCCGGCCGGCAGGTTGTGGCGCAGCGCGTTGTGCAGCAGGTTGACGGCCGCCTGGCGCAGCAGGACGGGGTTGCCGGTGGTCGGGGCGGGGCGCAGGTCGGCGGTGAGGGTGGTGCCGGAGGCCCGGGCCTCGTCGTGGACGGCGGCCAGGGCGTCGCGGGTGGTGTCGGCGAGGTCGACGGGGGTGAGGTCGGGCGGGGTGTGGCCGAGGTCGGCGAGCTGGAGCAGGGCCTCGCTGATCTCGATGCCGCGCTGGTTGGTGTCCTGGAGGCGGGTGACGAGCTTGCCCCAGTCCTGGCCGGCCGGGTCCGCGGCTGCGACCTGGAGCATGGTGCGGGTGATCGCCAGCGGGGTGCGCAGTTCGTGGGAGGCGTTGGCGGCGAAGCGCTGCTGGGCCTCGAAGGAGCGCTGGAGGCGTTCGAGCATCTCGTCGAAGGCGTCGGAGAGGTCGGTGAACTCGTCGCGCGGGCCGGTGAGGGCGATGCGGTGTTCCAGGGCGTCGCTCGCGGCGGCGTGGGCGGCGAGGGTGATGTCCTGCAGCGGGCGCAGCACCCGGCCGGCGATCAGCCAGCCGCCGGCCAGGCCGACGGCGGTCATCAGGGCGAGCGCGTAGCCGCCGGCGGTGAGCAGGGAGTCGAGGATCTCCTGGCGGGAGGGGGCGTCCGAGCGATAGCGCGGGTTGGAGGAGGTCAGGGGGTAGTTCGGGATGTAGCGCATGCCGACGTAGACCACGGCGAGGGCGAGGGCGCCGGCGGTGACCGCGAAGAGGGCGTAGCTGAGGGTCAGGCGCATCCGGGCGGTCAGACGGCGGGGGCGGGGGCCGGGCCGGGGACCGGGCCGGGTGGTCATCGGGTGGTGTCCTCGTCGCCGAGGCGGTAGCCGACGCCGGGCACGGTCTGGATCACCCAGGGGTCGCCGAGGCGTTTGCGCAGGCCGGAGATGGTGATGCGGACGGCGTTGGTGAAGGGGTCGGCGTTCTCGTCCCAGGCGCGTTCCAGCAGGTCCTCGGCGCTGATGACGCCGCCGCGGGCCGTCATCAGGACCTCCAGGACGGCGAACTGCTTGCGGGAGAGGGCGACGTAGCGGCCGTCGCGGTAGACCTCGCGGCGGAAGGGGTCCAGGCGCAGCCCGGCGTACTCCAGGACGGGCGGGGCGGCCTGGGCCGGGCGGCGGGCCAGTGAGCGCAGCCGGACGACGAGTTCGGGCAGGTCGAAGGGCTTGGTGAGGTAGTCGTCGGCGCCGAGTTCGAAGCCGGCGACCTTCTCGTTCAGGCGGGCGGCGGCGGTGAGCATCAGGACGCGGCAGCCCAGGCCGCGTTCGACGATGCTGCGGCAGACGTCGTCGCCGTGGGTGCCGGGGATGTCCCGGTCGAGGACGACGACGTCGTAGGCGTGGACGGCCAGGCGTTCCAGCGCGGCGTCGCCGTCGGTGACGATGTCGCAGGCGATCGCCTCCAGCCGCAGTCCGGCCTGGACCGCCTCGGCGAGGTAGATCTCGTCCTCCACCACCAGGACCCGCACGTGCCGTTCTCCCGCCTGTCCGTGTCGTTCGTCCCCCTATTGGACCCGATGGGGCCTATCGAAAACGTATCGGCCTGCGCAGACGTCCTCGCAACACCGTGCCCCGTCGAATGGTCCGGCAACGGACGAAGGACCACGAGGGACATCGGGAGGCAGGGATGGACGCGGTGCGCAGGACGGCACCCGGGCGGAGGGCCCGGGGCGGGCGGCGGACGGCGGCGGGGGCCGGGGCGGCGGCGGTGCTGGTGCTGGCCGGCGCGTGCGCCGCCGACCCGCCGGGCACCGGGGCCGCGCTGCGGACCCTGGCGGCCACCGTCGGCGCGACCCCCTCCCCGGCGGGGACGGCGGCGGACGGGGCGATCCCCGACGGCACGACGCTGAGCCCCTTCGACGACGGGGCCCCGGCCGTGCGCAACCTCGACAAGCCGCTGCTGGAGGCCCTGCGGCGGGCGGCCGGCGACGCGCGGGAGCGGGGCGTGGAGATGACGGTGACGTCCGGCTGGCGCAGCAAGGCCTACCAGCAGCGGCTGCTGGACCGGGCGGTGGCCAGGTACGGGAGCGTGGAGCAGGCCCGGCAGTTCGTCAACACGCCGGAGAAGTCCGCGCACGTCACGGGCAGGGCGGTGGACATCGGCCCGACCGCTGCCGACGACTGGCTGATCCGCAACGGCGCCCGGTACGGGCTGTGCCAGGTGTACGCCAACGAGATGTGGCACTTCGAGCTGCTCACCGCGCCGGGCGGGACGTGCCCGGCGCAGCTGCCGGACGCCGCCGGGTGAGGGGGCACGTGGTGTCCGCCGGTGCGGATGCGACCGCCGGTGCGCCCGAGGGCGTGGAGCGGCCGGCGCGGTGGCGGTCGGTGCCCCGGTGGCGGTCGGTGCCCCGGTGGCGGCGCGGGCGGGTGCCCGCCGTGCTGGGGCTGCTCACCGCGCTCGCCCTGGGCGGCCACCGGCTGCTGCCGGACCTGGGCGTCGGCCTGGGGAGCCTGTGGGAGAGCGCCCTGCCCTGGGGCGCCCTGGTGGCGGTCGCGGTGCTGCTGTGCGCGGCGCTGCGCCGGGCACCGCTGGCGGCCTGCGCGGGCGCGGTGGCGGCGACGGTGTGGGCGGTGCTGTTCGGGCCGCTGCTGCTGTCCGGCGGGGCGGCGGCGAGCGGTGCGCCGGCGGGCGGGGTGCCGGCCGGCGGGGCGGGCCTGACCGTGGTCACCCACAACGTGAACGCCCACAACCCGGACCCGGCCGGCACCGCCCGTGCGCTGCTCGCCGTCCACCCGGACCTGGTCGCGCTGGAGGAGGTCACCGACACCGCCCTGCCCGCCTACCGGGGCGTGCTGGACGCGGCGCTGCCCCACCACGCCCGCAGCGGCACCGTCGCGCTGTGGAGCCGCTACCCGGTGACGGAGGCACGGCGGCTGGTCATCGACCCGGGCTGGAACCGCTCCCTGCGGGCCGAAGTCCAGGCCCCCGGCGGGCCGTTGGCCGTCTATGTCGCCCATCTGGCCTCGGTGCGGGTGACCGCCGCCGGCTTCGCCACCGGGCACCGCGACCGCGACCTCGCCGCGCTCGGCAGCGCGCTGGACGGGGAGCCGCTGCGCCGGGTCCTGCTGCTGGGCGATCTCAACACCGCCGCCGACGACCGCGCCCTCGCCCCGCTCACCGGCCGCCTCGCCCCCGCCCGTACCGGTCTCGGCTTCACCTGGCCGGCGGCCTTCCCGCTGGCCCGCATCGACCACGTCCTCACCCGCGGCCTGCCGGCCGCCGCCACCTGGACCCTGCCCGCCACCGCCAGTGACCACCTGCCCCTGGCGGCGAGGTTCGGGGCGTAGGGCCCGTCTTCGAACCCCCGCCTGCGGGGCGACGCTCCCCGGCCCGGCGGCCGGGGAGGAGAGGACGGGCCCCGGCGGCTCCTGCGCTTCTCCCGTCAGCCGGTCATGCTGACGTCGCGGCAGTCGCCGGTCGGGGGGCACAGGTACAGGGTGAGGATCTCGCCCTGCTCGGGGATCCGGATGCCGTAGGAGACGAAGGTGACGAGCTTGCCGCCGCCGAGGTCGACCGTGCGGCTGTGGACGGGGCCGAGGACGTGGTCGGTGGCGCCGGTCGCCCTGACGTCCGCCACCCGGCCGTGGAAGGCGGTGACGGCGTACCACTCCGTTCCCGGAGGCGGGCCGGAGGGCACGGGCTGCCCGACGGTCATGCCTTCGATGGAGCCGAACCCGACCGTCCCTCCGGCGTTGTCCGCGAGGTCGACGGCCGCCCAGCAGGCGTCGATGCTGTCGATCAGCCAGAAGACCTCGGCCCGGGTCCGGCCGTCGGTGTCGAGCACGGCCAGGGTCGACAGGGTCGGCGCCGGGCACTGCTCGGGCCGTACGCCCTCCCGGGACAGGCGGTCCACGATCCACCGGGCCGACGGCGGGGCGGTTCGGGCAGGGCCACCTTGTGGCGGTCGGGCCCGCCGCTCCCGATCAGGCTGCAGGCGGTTGTGGCCACCAGCAGTACCGCCGCGCACAGAGCCCCCGGCATGCGGTTCATCGCGTCCCCCCGTAGCGACCGGCCGTGGCGGCCGTCCCGGCGGCCGTCGGTGGCGGCCGCCGTCCCAGGTTCCGCCCCGGCGGGGTGGCCGACAAGGCTTCGGAACGTCCCGGATCGGTCCCGAGTCGGCACGGGGGCAGGCCGGTTCGGTGCGCGGGAAGTCGGGCGGGCCGACTTCCCGCGCACGCCGGGCCCACGCCGGGCCCGGGCACGGCCTGCCCGACGGTCAGGCCAGCAGGTCGGACTGGAGGGTGACGACCTGACGGAACGGGGCGCTGGGGATGCCACCGGGGTTGGTCATGGTGACGACGGCCAGGATGTCGGCGGCCGAGAGGTAGGCGACGCGGGCGGTGGGGTTGCCCTTGGCGGCGGTCGCGGTGGACTCCAGGGCGGTCAGCTCGACGCCGGGGACGTCGGCCCAGTCGTGGTGGTCGGTGGACTTCGTGTCGACGGCCGCCTTGGGACGGCCCTTGGAACGCAGCGAGGTGTAGGTGTCCCAGGACTCGCCGGCGGAGCCGAAGCGCAGCAGCCGGATCTGGGTGCGGGTGCCGTCGGAGGCCGTCCACTCCCGGACGGTGGCCGCGCGGCAGGCGTTCTGCAGGAGCAGTTCGCGCAGCTTGGCCGGGTCCTGCTGCTCGGCGAGGATCGCGTCGCAGGGCACCCAGCCCGCGACGGCCGTGGCGGCCGGGGTGGCCGGGGTGGCGGCGGGGGTCGCGGGCTCGGACACCGACGGGGACGCCGACGCCGACGGGGACGCCGGGGCGGTGGGGGTCGCCGCCGGGGCCGGGAAGGTCGGCGCGGTCACCGAGCCGCCGGCCTCCTTGGGAGCCGGCAGCAGCAGGTGGCGCAGGTCCGCGTAGTGGAGGGACTTGCCCTTGCCGTCCGGCGCTGCTTTACCGGAGGGCAGCGGGGGAAGGGTCAGCGGCGGGAAGGTGTAGCGGCCGTCGCCCGCGGTGGCCAGGCCCGGGATGTCGGTGCGCTCGGGGGCGGTGACGGCCAGGGCGGTGCCGGTGCCGGCGAGGGCGAACACCAGGGCGGCGCAGCCCCAGCGCACCGCGGCCTTGCGGCGGCGGGCCCGGTGGGCACGCTCTTCCGCGACGGCTTCCGGGGTCAGCGCGGGCTGGGTGAACTCGACGGCCCCGATGGCGGTTTCGGCGCCGTACGCGGGCATCGGCGGAGCGGAGGGAACCGGCGGCGCGGGCGTCCCGGACGGCGGGAGCGGGTCCGAGGCGGACTGCGGCGGAGTGGCGTGGTCGGTCATACGGCGGCTCCGGGGCGGGCGAGGCGGTCGAGCTGCAGGGTGAAGAGGGCGACGATCTTGTCCTTGGGCAGCGGTGCCACGCCCTCGGCGTTCATGACGACCAGCAGGTCGCCCTCGGCGGCCGAGCACTCCAGGTAGTCGATCGGCGCGGACGGCGGCGCCGGCATCAGGTAGCAGTGCGCCTCGGGGTGGCCCGGGATGGACGGGCCGATCCGGAACAGGCCGGTGTCCCCGGTGAAGACCGCGGTGTACTCGTTGATCCGCTGCACTTCCTGCTGGTTGAACTGGCGCAGCTTCAGGCCGATCACCAGGTCGTCCCCGCCGGCGAGGTAGGAGCGCACGCCGGTGGCCTTGACGTGCAGGCCCTCCCAGTAGGAGCGCAGCTTGTCGCGCTTCTCCTTGGGGACCTGCTGGAGCTCGGCGTCCAGCTGGGCGGCCAGCTGCTCGCCGTTCAGCTCGGTGTCGTTGCCGTAGACGCCGTCGTCCGGCCCGGGTTCGTAGCCGGCCGGGACGGGCAGCAGCAGGTCGCGCAGCGAGCCGAAGTGACTGCCGTTGGACTTGGCGCCGTACGGGGTGGCGGTCGCGCTCGGGGTGGGAGCGGTGGACGGCGCGGCGGCGGCCGGGGCCGGGTCGTCGTACTGGGTCTTGATGATGCCGACGCCGATGGCCACGCCGACCAGCGCGGCCGCGACCGTCGCGGCGCCGGCGCGCAGCAGCAGGCGGGCGGCGGGGGCCGGAGCGGCGGGGGCCGGCACTTCGGCGGCCGGCACTTCGGCGGGGGCCGGCGCTTCGGCGGCCGGCACTTCGGCGGGGCTCGGGGGCTCGGCGGGCGGCTGCTCGGCGGCGGGCGGCTGCTCGGGCTCGGCCGGGTTCGCGGTCACGGTGTCGTCGTTCATGCGAGGCGCTCCCACTGCCGCTTGGCGAGGTCCTTGAGGACGTCGGCGCTCACCTGCTGGGTGCCGAAGACCTCGATCGTCATCTGCAAGGAGCCGCGCTTGGCGACGGCCTCGCCGTAGTAGTACTGGTCGGTGCTCTCGGCCCAGTGGCGGGGTGCGGTCTCCACCTTGTAGCCGCCGTTGGCGCCGTCGGCGAACGGCACCCAGCTGGAGGACTTCGCCTCGTCGGCGTGGTCCGCCGTGTACTGGATCAGCGCGACGCGGTAGCGGATGTCGTCCTTCTTCCAGTCCACCTCGGCCGCGCGCCGGAAGCCGCGCGAGGCGAGGTCCCGGAACGCGAAGGCCGCGTCGCCGCTGTGCTCGGCGATCTCGCCGATCGAGGTCCAGCTGGGCTTGTCCGGGTTGTCGCCCCAGGGGACGCTGCCGTCGGGGGCGGTGATCAGCAGCTTGGTCAGGTCGCCGTCGATGGCCAGCGGCGCGGGCTGCTCGGCGGCGAGGGCGGCCGGGTCGACCGTCCCGGCCGGGTAGGACGGGCGCGCGACCTGCAGCGGCGGCAGCGGCGTGGGCGGGCGCTGGGCCTGCACGGCGTAGCCGACGCCGCCGCCGGCCAGGGTGCCGAGCACCAGGGCGCAGGTCGCCAGCAGCACCGGGCGGGGGCGGCGCGGGGTGCGCGGGGTGCGCGCGGGGCCGGTCTCCAGCAGGTCGCCCGGCCCGGCGACGGACGGATCGTCGGCGAACGTCCCGGCGGCGGGCGCGGGCGGGACGGCGGGCGCGGGTGCGGGCGCGGGTGGCGCGGGCGGGACGGACGGCGCGGCGGGCACGGCGGGTACCGGCTCCGCGGGTTCGGTGGTCACGGAAGTGGCTCCAGAGGAGGAGGGGAGGGTGGCGTCGGAGGTCGGGCGGCGGCGCGCGTGGGCGCGCGGGGCTCAGCCGCCCGAGGCGAGCCAGTCGCGCTGGCGCTTCATCAGCTCGCTCAGCAGCGCCTTGTCCGGCGTGCCCTTCACGTCGACGTCGATCGTGTACTGGACGTCGCCCTGGCTGGCGATACCGGTCATCGAGCCGGTGTACGCCTGCTGCTTGGGCTTCTTCAGGTAGCCGCGGGCGTCGGGGAGGCCGTCGAGGTCGATCGGGTCCTGGGACTTGACCGTGTAGCCCTTGACGAAGTCGGTCGCCATCGCGCTCGAACCGAAGTGCAGCAGGGTGACGGTCACCTCGACCTTGCCGTCGGCCGTCCGGTACATCCGGGTCGCGCCCTCCTTGTAACCGTAGGAGGCGAGGATGTCCTTGATGCCGTCCTGCTTGCCGAAGATGTCGGCGACGTCCTCGTCGGTCATGGTCATCCCGTCCGCGGGCCCGTACGACTCGCCGCCGGCGGGGATGGGGAGCAGGAAGTAGCGCAGGTCGCCGGCGTGCTTGCCGCCGCTGACCGTGCCCTTGACGGTGCTGACCGGGGCCGGCACCGAGGGGACGGCGGTCGGCACCGGGACGGGCTCGGCGGTGGGCGACGGGCTCGCGGTGGCGCTCGCGCTCGCCGTCGGAGCGGCGGTGACGGCGGGGGCGGCGGGGGCGGCGGCCGGGTGGCTGTCGGGCTTGCCGACGGCGACGGTCACCGCGGCGCTGGCCGCGGTGACGGCGAGCAGGCCGGCGGTGGCCAGCGCGACGCCGACGGCACGCGGCAGCCGGCGCGCGGGCGGCTGCGGCTCGGCGGGCGCAGTGGCCGGCTCCTCAGCGGGCACGGGCGGCTGTGCCGGTGCCGGAGGTTCGGCGGCGGCGCTCTCGTTCTCGGGCTCGGACAAGGGACTCCCCCAGGGAAAGAATGCGGATTCCCACGCGCGGGGTCCCTCGTGGGAACCGCTCCCCCAGTGGGTTCTCCGGACCGTCCGTCACGCGTGTCAGCAGGAATTATGAGAGTCACCTGACAGCGCTGCCAACAAAATGAATCACCGCACTCTCCCCCATTGGCCGACGAACCGGACACGTCGTGATCCAACCGCAACGGGCCGCGGGCCGCGGGCCGCGGGCCGTGTGACGATGTCGCGGCCGCCTCACCGCTCGGCACGGAAACCGGCCCGGGGGTGTGGCCGGGTTCCCCGGCGGTAGGAGCATCCTCGGGCGGACCGCACGACGGGGGGAGGACGCCCGATGGCGGACGGGGAACGCGGGCGCCTTCGCCGTTCACCTGGCCGAGTGGGCGAGGGGCGCGGACCTGTGGGGCGAGCGGCGGGCCGCGGCCCCGGCCCCGGCCCCGGCTCACAGCCACCCCCGGCGGGCCGCCTGGACGCCGGCCTGGAAGCGGGTGGTGGCGCCCAGGTGGGCGAGGAGGGTGGACACCCGGCGCACCACGGTGCGCCGGCCCAGGCCCAGGCGGCGGGCGATGGCGTCGTCGGTGGCGCCGCTCGCCATCAGGGTGAGGATGCGCCGGTCGCGTTCGTCGATGCGCAGGTCGACGCCGGCCACGCTGGCCGGCACCGCCAGGCGCCACAGGGTCTCGAAGACGCCGGCCATGGCGTGCAGCAGGCCGGAGGGGCGGATCAGCAGGGAGACCACGCCGGGACGGTCGTCGGCGGGCAGGGTGACGATGGCGAGGTCGTCGTCGGCGATGGCGAGCTTGAGCGGCGGCTCGTCCAGGGTGCGGGCCTGCTCCCCCGCCTCCACCATGCGCGCCATGTTGGGCCCGGCCACCGGGTCCTCGAACGCGCAGCCCTGGTAGATGGCGCGGTAGACGACGCCCGCGGCCATCCGGCGGCGCTGCAGCACCTCCTGGTCGGCGTAGTGGGCGCTGTTGCCGGAGTACGGCGGTACGTCGATGACCCGCACCTGGTGACGGGCCACCAGCTGCAGGCGGCGGCTGGCGGCGAGCACCTCGGCGGGGTCTTCGACGACCTCCAGCGCGCCGTAGCTGCCGGTGTCGCGCCGGGCGAAGCGGTAGAGGCGTTCCAGTTCGGCGCCGGCCCGGCGGGCGGTGGCCTGGCGCAGCGCGTCGCGCTGCAGCACCGTCTCGACGACCCGGCCGGGCGGCAGCGCCTCCCAGGCGTGGTCGCGGTCGTCGGCGCTGCCGGCGGTGTCGAAGGCGACCGCGACGCCTTCGTCCGCGAGGTCGCGCAGGACGGCGAGGACGGTGTCCTCGTCCAGGCCGGTGCCGTGCGCCAGGTCGGCGACGCGGGCGCGCGGGCGTCCGACCAGGCAGCGGTAGACGCGGCCGCGTTCGCTGTCCGGTTCCAGGACGTCGTGCACGATCCACCCCCCGGTCGTCGTGTCCTGCCGCCCGGCCGTACCGGGTGGCCGGGGGAGCCTACCCGGTGGGTGGCCCACATGCGCCAGTGGCCCAGGTGCGCCGCCGGGGGATCTGGCGCGGAGGCGGCCCGCGTGGCGAGAGTTGTCGATGTTCAGACATCCCCTGTGAGGCGGACCGTCAGGACAGCCCGCCACCACCGACCGTCGAAGGCCGAGGACGACCCATGACCCCAGCCCGGCTCCTGCCCGCCCGGCGGCACCGCGCCCGGACGGCCGTCGCCGCCCTGGCCGCCGGCCTGCTGCTGCTCGCCGCACCCGCGGCCGCCGCCGTGCCGAGTGCAGCCGATCCCGCCGCCCGCTCGCAGGCCGCGGACCCCGCCGGGCCGCCGCCGCTGACGGACGGCTTCGGACTGACCCAGGTCGGCACCGCCACCGGCAGCGCCACCGACTTCGTCATCACCGTCACCACGCCCCAGGTCTCCGGGCAGCACGCCATCCGGATCCTGCTCCCCGCCGACTACGCGCAGCACCCCGAGCGGCGCTACCCCGTGCTGTACTTCCTGCACGGCGCCTCGGACGGCCCGAACGACCCGGCACTGGCCTACCCCGCGCTGACCGCCGCACAGTCGATGATCACGGTCATCCCGGACGGCGGCCTGCGCGGCTGGTACACCGACTGGCTCGACCAGGGCACCGCCGCCGGCGCGCAGAACTGGGAGACCTTCCACCTGAACCAGGTCCTCCCCTTCGTCGACGCCAACCTGCGCACCCGCACCGACCGCGCCCACCGGGCCGTCGGCGGCCTGTCCATGGGCGGCTTCGGCGCCCTGCACTACGCCCAGGACCGCCCCGAGCTGTTCGGCCAGGTCCTCACCATGTCCGGCGCCAACGACCTGTCCACCGACGAGATGATCCTGCGCGGCGCCGTCGTCGCCATGCTGACCAACGCCGGCACCGTGCTGTGCGGCCCCAGCGACGGCCACCCCTGCGGCTTCGACTACGGGCCCACCGTCTCCAGCGACGCGATCTTCGGCACCCCGTACCCGGTGTTCAACGCCGACTGGCGCTGGAACGCCGCCGACCCGGCCTCCCGGCTGGCCCTGCTCGCCCACACCGGCATCGCCGTCTACACCGGCAACGGCAACGGCAACCCCGCCGACATGGAGTTCTGGGCCGAGGGCACCGCCAAGCGCGTCAAGGACCGCCTGGACGCCCTCAAGCTGCCGTACCACTACGTCGACTACGGCGACGGCACCGGCTGGGGCGCCGACTGCCACGGCGGCCACACCGCGGGCTGCTGGGCGCAGGACCTCGTGGACTACGTCCCGCGCCTGGAGGCGGCCTTCGCCGCCGCGCCCTGAGCCCCGGCCCGTCCCTCCCCTTCTCCCCTCCCCTTCTCCCCTCACGTCTCCATCCGCGTCTCCACCCGCGTCTCCACGCCCGACGAAAGGACACCCTCCTTGCCCACCACCACGACCCCCGGCCGTACGGCGCCCTGGCTGCGCCTGCTCGCGGCCTTCCTGGTGACCTGCTGCGCCGCCCTGGGCCTGGCCGCCGCCCCCGCGCACGCCGCCGCGCCGGCCCCCGCGCCCGCCGCGGCCCCGGCCGCCGCGTGTGCCACGCCGCAGCAGTGCCTGACCATCAAGTCGCTCAGCAACGGCCGCCAGCTCGACGTCCAGAACGGCAACACGGGTGACGGCGTCTACGTCGTCACCAACTCCGCGCCCGGCTACCACCAGTCCTGGCGGCTGAACGTCGACACCTCCGACTACACCTTCACCATCGTCAACAACGACACCGGCAAGTGCATCGACCTGGCCTCCTGGTTCGTCCCGGTCCTGCGCCAGCAGACCTGCGGCGGGCAGGCCAGCCAGCGCTGGTTCCTGCAGCCCGCGCCCGGCGGCGGCGACGCGTTCTTCATCCGCCACGCGGGCGACAGCACCTGCCTGGACCTGCTCAGCGGCGCCCAGTACGACGACGCCTGGACCGACCAGTACGCCTGCAACGGCACCGTCAACCAGCAGTGGGCCACCGGCTTCCCGCAGGCCGCCCGCGCCCTGGCCGTCGACCACGCCGCCAAGCAGTGCCAGAAGGACGCCTCCACCTGCTCCTGGGCCGTCCAGAGCGAGGCCCCGGCCGCGCCGCTGCCCCGGGTGTGCTCCTCCGCGGTCTGGTTCAACAACACCAGCGGCACCGTCCAGCAGACCTTCGCCGTGAACGACACCAGCGGCTGGTCGAGCACCATCGGCAGCACGCTGAGCTCCACCATCTCCGGCGGCACCCCGGGCGTGTTCACCGCAGCCGTCACGTCCGCCATCACCTTCACCAACGTCTGGAACGGCTCGCGCAGCGTCAACAACGCCGTCAACGTCACCGTCCCGACGCAGCAGTACGGCTGGGTGACGCTCGCCGAGGTCGCCCGCAAGGTGACCGGCTCCTGGACCTTCGACGCCCACGGCATCCCGTGGACCGCCGACGACACCATCACCATCCCGGTGACCTCCGACCCCAACGCCGGGCCGACCCTCTACGTCGCCAACACCAGCCCGACGTTCACCAGCTGCAGCTGACCCGCACCCGTCCTCCGTCGGCCGCCGCCCGCACTACGGGCGGCGGCCGTCCGCGTCCTCCCCGGGACCGCCGCCCTCCCGGGCCAGCGCCTCGCGCGCGGCCAGGCGTCCGGCCACCCGGAAGGAGTGCTCGCGCGAGTCGATCTCGTGCACGACGGTGAAGTGCACCACCACCGCCAGCGCCACGGTCCGTCCCGGCGCCCGCTCGGCCAGTTCCTCGCGCACCCCCTCGGCCAGCGCCGCGTGGAACAGCGCCAGGTAGTGCGGGTCGGAGTCGCCGTGCACCGTGGCGTCCGGCGCCACCTCCAGGCGCACGCCCTCCTCCCACGGCTCGAAGTCCACGGTGACGATGGCCACGTCGCAGGGGCAGCCGGTCTGGCGGACGTAGCGGGCCTGCACCCCGCGGATCGGGTGCGACGGGAAGCTCTGCGGTGCGACGCTCATCGGGGCCCTCGGCTCCTCGGGTCCTCGGGCTCAGGACCAGGTGATCTCGACGGACTCGACCACCACGTCCTGCACCGGGCGCTCGCCCTCGGTGGGGGCGGCGGCGATCGCGTCCACCACGGCCTTGGACGCCGCGTCGGCGACCTGGCCGAAGATGGTGTGCTTGCGGTTGAGGTGGGTGGGGGTACCCACCGTGACGAAGAACTGCGAACCGTTGGTGCCCGGGCCGGAGTTGGCCATGGCCAGCAGGTACGGCTTGGTGAAGAACAGCTCCGGGTGGAACTCGTCCGCGAAGGCGTAGCCCGGAGAGCCGGAGCCCGTGCCGGTCGGGTCGCCGCCCTGGATCATGAAGCCCGCGATCACCCGGTGGAAGAGCGTGCCGTCGTAGTACGGGCCGCTGCCCGGCTCGCCGGTGCGCGGGTCGGTGTACTCGCGGGTGCCCTCGGCCAGCTCGGCGAAGTTGCGGACCGTCTTCGGCGCGTGGAACGGGAACAGCTCCAGGCGGATCGGGCCCGCCGTCGTGTGCAGGGTGGCGAAGCGGGCGGTGGCCACGGGTGACTCCTCGGGTGCGGTGGACGCGTGGGGCGGTCGGGGGGACCGGCTACGGCATCCTGGCACAGCCTCGGGGTTCGCAGCCGAACCGGGTGGAAGGATCCGCACGTGGAACGTACCGGAGGGGTACGACGGTCGTACGGAGGAAGGGCAGGTGGCCGAGATGATCGGTGCGGTGCTGATCGGGATCCTGGTGCTGGCCGTCGCCGGGTGCGGGTGCGTGGTGTGGGCCGACCGGGGCGGGCCGGCGTGGACGCGCGTGGTGGCGAGCGTCACCGTCCGCGCCGGCGAGGTGCTGCCCGCCCTCCTGCGCAGCTGGGGCCGGAAGAACAAGAACAGCGGCGACAGCGGCGACTGAGGCGGGACGGAGGGACGTCCCCGGACACCTGACGCGCCGTCTCCTGCCGCCGGGGGCGCCGATAGGGTGGGGCCGGTGAGCTTCCATCTCGTCGTCGGACACGGGCCCGCCGGGGCCGCCACCGCCCGCCTGCTGGCCGAACAGGGCCACGAGGTCCGGGTCGTCACCCGCTCCGGACGCCCCGCCCAACAGGCCGTCGAGGGCGTCGAGCACCTCGCCCTCGACGCGAGCGACCCCGCGGCCCTCACCGCTGCCGCGCACGGCGCCGTGGCCATCCACGGCTGCGCCGCGCCGCCGCTGCCGCAGTGGGCCGCACGTTGGCCCGCCCTGTCCGCCTCGCTGTGCGCGGCGGCCGAGGACAGCGGCGCGGTCCTCGTCATGCTCGGCAACCTGTACGGCTACGGGCCGCAGCCCGACCCCGCCCGCCCCCTGACCGAGGACCTGCCGCTCGCCGCGACCGGCCCCAAGGGTCGGGTGCGGGCGGCCGCCTGGGAGCAGGCACGGGCGCTGCACGAGGCCGGGCGGATCCGGGCGGTGGAGGTCCGCGCCTCCGACTTCTTCGGCCCCGGCGTCACCGACGGCGGCCACCTGGCCGCGCGCGCGATGCCGGGCCTGCTCAAGGGCCGCCCCGTCGCCGTCCTCGGCGACCCGGACGCCCCGCACAGCTGGACCTACCTGCCGGACGTGGCACGGGCGCTGGCCGAGGTCGCGGGCGACGAACGGGCCTGGGGCCGGGCCTGGCACGTGCCCACCGCCCCCGCCGCGTCGGTGCGCGCGATGGTCGGACACCTGGCCGCCGAGGCCGGCACCGCCCCGGTCGCGGTGCGCCGCCTGTCCCCCGTCCTGCTGGGCGCGGCCGGCCTGTTCTCCCCCCTGCTTCGCGAACTGCGCGAGACCCGCTACCAGTTCGACCGGCCGTTCCTCATGGACTCCACCGCCTACGAGACCGTGTTCGAGGTCCGGGCGACGCCACTGGAGGAGCAGGTCGAGGCCACGGTCGCGTGGTGGCGCGAACGGCTGGGGTCCTGACGGCAGGTCAGTGCTTGAGCGCGTCCGCCCCGCGGTAGCCGACCGGCACGCCCTCGACGAGGATGATGTCGGCGGCCATGTGCCGGGTGCGCAGCGGCAGGATCTCCCGGTAGGCGGGCGAGTCCCACCAGGCGCGGGCCCGCTCCATGTCGGGGAACTCGATGACGATCGTCCCGCCCGTCCCCCAACGCCCCTCCACCGTCTCGTACGTGCCGCCGTGGACGATGAAGCGGCCGTCGAACGGGTCGAGGGTGGCGTCGATGCGCTCCAGGTACTCGACGATGTCGGGGCCGAACTCGACCGAGTGGACCTGGGCGATCGCGTAGGCGGTCATGGCGTGCTCCTGAGGGGTTCGTCGCGGCACCGGGCCGCGTCTGCGTCTGACGTCTCCGACAGTAGGCCGCGCCGGGCGGGGGCCGAATCAGTCACGTATCGGTAGGGGGTGACGCACTCACCCCTACCGATACTGGACGGCCCGTCCGATCACATCGCCATCCGTCGGCCCTGAACCCCACCGTCCCCGCCCGGAGTTCGCGCCGAGGCGGGGACGGGTCACAGCCGTTGGTGCCGCGCCGCCTCATTCGGTTGAGAAGTCGCTCCACGACCGGACACCCGAGGCGACGTCGAAGACCTCGGAGAGTGTCGAGAAGAAGGCGGCATCGCCGTTCCCGACCCAGAAGTACCGCTTCTCCGGCGACTCCTCGTCCCACACCATGAAGATCCCCACCGTGCCGTCGCCGTTCACCAACACCGGCGCCAGCACAGCGTCCTCCGAGAGCCCCTCGTCAACGTGTACGTCGATGCCGGTGATGGTGTCCAGGAAGCGGAGCGCGCGAGACAGCGTGTCCCCTGACGGCCAGTCCCGCCATCCCAGGAGAGGCATTCCGGACCGGAAGTTGTCCATCCCGTCGGAGAACTCCAGGAATTCGCGGTAACCCGGCTCGATCGGCTGCCGCAGCCACCCTTCGAGCTCCGCGATCCGACTCGCACCGGCCGGTGGCCGCAGTCCCGGAGGCGCCGCCAGAGCGGAATCCGGGTCCGATCGATGATCACCGGTCCTCGCCGCCACGAGCCTTTCGATCCACTCAGTCAATTCGCACCAATCCATCGTCGCCCTGCACCCACTACCGAGCGCCGGTGTCACCACCGCGAGGTCGCCGTGGTACTGGACGTGCCCGTACCGTTCCACGAACGCACGCCAGTCCGAGGGCAGTTCGACGCCGAGCCGCTCGACGGACCCGCCCACCGCACCTCGAAGGGCTCATGGCCGGGGTCACCCATGATCTCCCCGAGACGGCCGATGCTGCTCGTCATTTCCCGTCCTCCCCGGTCACCGAATGGACGTCGCGCCCCATACTCCGGCGGCTCGTCGGCGGGGCGCTCGGGCTCCGGCGGAGAAGCGGATCCCACCGAGGGATCCGCCTCCGACCTGGCCGCTCAAGGCGACAGCGAGCGCCACATGTCCGGACCCATGGATCGGTCGATCAGCTCGCCGGAATCGGGGAGCTCTCCCGTCAGGACGGCGGCGAGGAAATCTGCCATGCCTCCGTCGAAGCGGTTCATCTCACCCGTCGTGTAGCGCCACACCACGACGGGCCATTGATTCGGGTCGGCAGCCGAGGTGTCCCAACAGAAGTAATCGGAGGAAGTGTTGTTGGCCCACGCGAACAGGCCGCCATCCGCCGGGAACGGCTCGTACGGACGGCCGAGTTCGGGGGACCACTCGTACCACTCCTCCAGCATCTCCCCGACGTCCGTGTTGAACTGGTGAAGACCATCGAACCGCTCCCCGTCCGGGACGCCGGCCCTGAGGGAGGGCGCCACCACCAGCAGGTCACCGAAGTACTGGACGCGGCCGTACCGTTCCACCAGCTCCCGGAAGTCCGCCGGCAGTTGGATGCCGAACCTCTCGACGGCCCCCTCCCAACGCACCTCAACCGGTTCGCGACCGGGATTCCCCATGATCGCCTGAAGTCGGCCGATGAAGTCGCCCATATACCATTCCCGTCTAATCGCCAAGCTGGACCAACTGTCCACCAGGGCTCTTCTTTTCGTTGTTCACGACTCGTGCCCCCAGCCCTATCCGCCTGCCGTCGGAATACTCTCCGACCGCAACCATGAAAAAACCCGTGGGAATTTTACTCGACGGCGCCCTATAGATCGGTTCGACAATGTAGTCGACGACCAGCCCGCGATTCAGTGCCTTGCCGACAACACCCCGTTCGAAGCCGCGCATGCCCGAACGGGTTGTGTTGACACCGACTTGGTAGCACGGGGCGAGGTTCTGAGCCACGCCTCGACCACCGTACTCGCGTGCGATGAAGTGACAACGGGCCAGCAGGTTCGAGTCCTTGTCGTCAAGATCCCAGCCCGCATCAGTCACGGTCTCCTGGGCCTCTGCCCATCCGGTGATCGCCCCGCCCGCGCCAGTGCCACGCTCGGCACTCGGTTTGCCGAACAGGCAAGCCTCGGCGGCGGTGGGCCGCTTCGTTCCAGGGCTTCCGGCGACATCCTCCATGGCCCCGTACTTGATCCACCCGGCGCCGGTTCCGTCCTTGTTGTCGGTGTCCGAGCCCGCCGGGCGGTGGTTCAGGCAGCTGTTCAGGTTGGTCCTGGCGGCCGTGGGGCTGTCCGGGACGACAGCCGGCTGGGGGCCGGAGGCGGCGACGACGGTCGGGGTGACGTTCTGCTGGGTGACCAGCATCGCCTGGAGGTCGGCGGAGCTGTAGGAGGCGGCGATGACGCTGGGGGCCTGGTTGGGGTCGGGCGGGGTCCAGTCGAGCTTGGGGGCGGGGTGCTCGACAGCTGCCCTGGTCTTGTCGAAGAGGGGCTTGGGCGGGTCGGGGTGGAAGACGGCGGGGCGCACGGGTGCGGTGGGCCGCCGGCAGGTGGTGCACCTGCCCTCCGAGGACTGGGGGCGGCCCCGGCCCGCGGGCTTCCATTCGTCAGCGGCCGGCTGGCCGGTCGGGCTCTGCGGGGAGGACGACGACGACGAGTCGGACCTCGCGCGCTGCCGGGCGTCCCGCTTCTCCAGCCAGTACTCGCTGAGGTCGTAGGAGCCGTCCGCCGTCGCGCCGTAGTACCCGACGTAGCCCGACGGGTTGGTGTAGTCCGCGGTGTAGCGGTTGTTGGTCGGGGCCTTCCCGGTGTACGTGTTGAGCTGGTCGGCGTAAGCCTGGGAGGCCTTGGGCTTGCCCGCGGTCTGGGTGTTCGTCCCACCCGGTCGCGGGGCAGGGATGCGGGCCGTGCCGCGCTCCAGGTCGATTCCGCTCCTGTTGGGGCCTGCCGGCCGCTCGATGACGGTGCCGGGCCTGCTGCCGCCACCGCCCGCGCCGACGCCACCGCCTCCGCCGCCCGCGCCGGCCTTGGGCACCTCGTGCCCCGTCGGGTCGATCCCGTTCAGCGGGCTGCCGTTGGCGTAGGTGTAGCGGTTGGCACGGGCGGAGGACGTCGGGTCCAGGAGGTAGGAGTCGCGGCTGGTGAAGCCGCCGGTGCCCGGGCGGTACCAGCGGGCGGCCATGTTGACGTCACCGCTGGCGGGGTCGGTCCAGCCGCTCTGGTAGCCGAGGCTGGTGCCGGTGCCGCTGGTGGCGGTGGGCTTGCCGAAGGGGTCGTAGGTGGTGGAGCCGGTGACGCTGGTGCCGTTGCTGTCGAGGGTGGCGGTGACGTCGGTGTGCTGGTCGGTGCGCAGGCGCACGCTGCTGGTGGCGTTGGCGGCGCCGAGCAGGTTGCCGGCGGTGTCGCGGGCGTAGGTCCAGGTGCCGTCGCCGGTGAGCTCGTTGGTGCCGCCGTCGTAGCTGAAGCGGGCGGCGTTGCGGCCGGTGACGCGGTCGAGGCCGTCGTAGGTGTAGCTGGTGGTGCCTTCGGTGATCAGGCGGCCGAAGGCGTCGTCGGCGAGGGTGTCCTCCTTGGTGCCGGTGGTGACGGCGGCGAGGGTGCCGCGCGGGGTGTAGCGATAGGTGCTGGTGCCGTCGGACTGCAGGCGGTTGCGCTCGTCGTAGACGGCGGTGGCGGTGCCGTTGCCGGTGCGGTTGCCGGCGGCGTCCCACGTGTAGGCGGTGGTGGTGGCGCCGACAGTCCAGGAGGTGAGGCGGTCGGCCAGGTCGTAGCCGTAGCGGTTGTCCGTGACCGGGTCGGTGGCGCCGCCGCTGACGGCCTTGCGGGTCAGGCGGTCGTCGAGGTCGTACTCGTAGGCGGTGCCGGCGAGCGGGGTGCCGGCGCCGCCGACGGCCAGCAGCTGGTCGCCGGCCAGGCGGCCGAGCGGGTCGTAGCTCAGGCGCCGCTCGGACTTGACCTGGTCCTTGGTGCTGTCGACCGGGTCGGCCTGGATGTACCACTGCTTGCTCGGGCGGCCGTCGCCGTCGTAGCCGTACCAGTTCTTGGTCTTGAGCTTGGGGTTGTTGGCCCAGTCGAGCTGCCCGTCGGCCTTGTAGCCGAAGACGGTCAGGTCGGTGTCCTTGTCCGTCCGCTTGGTGACGCGCCCGTCCGCGTCGTACTCCCAGGTCTGGGCGGGCGTCGTCAGGTCGGCGCCGGCCTTGATGAGCAGGCCGCGGTCGTCGTACGCGTAGTTCTGGCCGTTCAGGGTCGAGGAGTTGTGCCGGATCAGGTGCCCGGCCTTGTCGTAGGCGAGCTCCCGGTCGGTTGTGTCGGCCTCCGCGCCGGTGCCGCTCTCGCGGACCAGGCGGCCGAGCGGGTCGTAGGTGCTGGTGCGCACCACGCCGCCCGGTTCGGTGCTGCGTACGGCCTGGCCGGCGACGTCGTAAGCAGTGGTCCAGGTGCGGTCGGCGGCGGCCGGGTGGGCCGCGGTGACGGGCTCGACGGTGGACTCCGGCAGGCCCCAGCTGTTGAACGTGTAGACGGTGGTGTTGCCCCGGCCGTCGGTCAGGCGGGTGCGGTTCCCCGCTGCGTCGTAGCCGAAGGTCGTGGTGATCGCCTGGCCTGCGGCCACCGGCTCGGTGAGCTTCACGGGGCGGCCGAGCGCGTCGTAGGAGGTGCTGGTGACGGCACCTGTGGTGGGGCTGGTGTTGGTGAGGACCTGTCCTTCCAGGTCGTAGGTGGCGGTGGTGGTGCGCAGTACGGTGCCGGCCGGGTCGAGGTCGTCGGTGGCGGCGGGGTTGCCGAGGGCGTCGTAGCGGATGCGTACGGATTCGCCGAGGGGGGCGGTGGCGCGCACGGTGCGGCCGAGGCCGTCGTACTCACGCCTGCTGACGCGTCCGACGGGGTCGGTGCTGGTGACGGCCTCGCCGGCGGTGTCGTAGGTGGTGGTGCTGGTGTTGCCGGCCGGGGTCGTGAGGGTGGTGAGGTTGCCCGCGTCGTCCCAGGTGAACGTGGTGGTCAGGTTCTGGAGTGTGGGCCGGCGTTCGACGGCGGTGGCGGTGAGTGTGCGGCCGAGCTGGTCGTAGGTGGCTTCGGTGCGGGCGCCGAGCGGGTCGGTGGCGGAGAGCTGGAGGCCGGTGGGGGTCCAGGTTGCGGCCCAGGTGGGCGGGTTGTCGTCCACGGGGGGCTGGAGGGGGCCGGTGGAGTTGGGGTCGATGCGCTGGACCTGGTGGCTCAGGCGGTCGTAGCCGAAGGTGGTGCGCCGCCCGGCCGGGTCGGTGACGGCGGTGACGCGGGAGAGCTTGTCGTACTCGACGCGGCTGACCGGGGTGAGCGCGGTGGTGGCGCTGGGCGGGGTGTAGGAGGGCAGGCGGGTCTCGGTGACGCGGCCGAGCGGGTCGACGGCGGTCGTGGTGACCCGGCCGAGCGGGTCCTTGGCGGAGACGGCCTCGCCGAAGGCGTTGTAGCCGGTGGTGGTGGTCGGGCGGACGGTGGTGGCGGGCGCTCCCCCGCTCTCGGCGGTGACGGGGGGTGCGGTGGCGGTGGTCTGCCGGCCGAGGACGTCGTACTGGAAGGTGGTGGTGGAGGCGGCCGGGTCGGCGCCGGGGGCGTTGCCGTTGGGGGAGGTGGCGGCGGTGAGCAGGCCGCGCTGGTCGTGCGTGAAGGTGCTGACGGCGGTGGGGCCGCCGGCGCTGGAGGCGAGCTGGCTGCGGGTGAGGCGGCCGGCGGTGTCGTAGGTGTTGGTCTGGACGCTGTTCTCGGTGTCGCTGACCTTGAGGGTGCTGGTGGTGACGCGGTCGTCGGCGTCGTAGCCGAGGGTGGTGGTGCGGGCCAGGCCGGCCGGGTCGAGGACGGTCTGGGTGACGCGTCCGGAGGGGTCGATCGTGCGGACGGTGGTGGTGCGGCCGCCGCCGGTGGTCTGCTTCACGAGGTGGCCGTCGCCGTCGTACTCGTCGGCCTCCAGGACGATGGAGCGGGTGGTGCCGTCGGCCTGGGTGACGTTCTGGGCGGTGACGGTGGCGGGCAGGCCGTCGTCGAAGTAGGTGTAGCTGGTGACGGCGCCCATGGCGTCGGTGAGGGAGGCGAGGCGGCCGGCGGGGTCGTAGGCGCGGGATTCGAGGGTGAGGTCGCGCACGCCCTTGCCGTCGCCGTCCCAGCCCTTGACGACGGTGGTCGCGGGCTGGCTGCGCGGGGTGTAGGTGTAGGTGGTGACCTGGCCGAGCGGGTCGGTGACGGAGGTACGGCGGCTGAGCGTGTCGTAGCCGTAGCGGGTGACGCCGCCCGTCGCGTCGGTGGCGGTCTCCAGGCGGCCGGCACTGTCGTAGCTGCTGGTGGCGGAGCGGGTGCCGTCGGAGCCGACGATGTCGGCGGTGGTGGTGGCGGTGGGGCGGCCGTCGGCGTCGAAGGTGGCGGTGGTCTTGGTCTGGTGGGTGTCGCCGGTGACGGCGTCGGTGACCTTCGGGCCGGTCTGGGTGGTCTGGCGGCCGAGTTGGTCGTACTCGTAGGTGGTGGTGACGCCGGTGGGCTGGGCGTCGGAGATTTCGGTGGTCCAGGTCTTGCGGCCGGCGGTGTCGTAGCCGTAGGTGAGGGTGAGACCGCTGGGCAGGGTGGTGCGGGCGAGGTCGCCGGTGGAGTAGTAGGCGTACGAGGTGACGGCTCCGCCGGCGGTGGTGTCGCTGGCGAGCAGGCCGGCGGGGGTGGTGCCGCCGCCGTAGGCGGCTTCGGTGCCGGTGGTGTAGCCGGTGCGGGTGGTGCGACCGTCGGGGCGGGTGGTGGATTCGGGCAGGCCGAGGGCGTTGTAGGCGACGGTGGTGCGGTAGGTGGTGTCGCCGGGCCCGGCAGAGCGGGCGTCGCGGGTCTCGGTGGGCTTGTCGTTGCGCGGGTCGCGCGGGTTGTCCTTGTTGAGGAAGTAGCTGGTGTAGGAGGTCCAGCAGGAGTTGACGTCGCGGCAGGTGGTCAGGGAGACGGTGTTGCCGCGGGCGTCCTGGCCGCTGACGGTGGAGTGGCCGTTGGGGTCGGTGACGGTGTGGACGAAGCCGCCGGTGTCGTAGGTGTAGCTGGTGGTGTTACCGGCCTCGTCGGTACGGGAGATGAGCCGGTTGCCGCGGGTGGCGTCATGAATGTCGGTACTGGTGTTGCCGGCAGGGTCGGTGAGGGTGACGCGGGCGGCGAGCTCGGTGGCCGAGGAGTCGGAGCGGGCCTGGTAGTGCGCGGCGACGCGTTCGGCGCTCAGCGGGTGCTGGTAGAGGGCGACTTCGTCGATCTGGCCGTTCAGCCAGGACCATCCGCCGTTGCCGCCGGGCCAGGTGCCGACGTATCCGCCGCCCAGGTAGGTGCGGTTCATGTTGAGGTGGTCGACGGTGCCGGTGGCGGTGCCGACCAGGGTGCCGTCGAGGTAGAGCGACTGGGTGCCGCCGGCTGCGCTGATCGCGGCGTGGTGCCAGGAGCCGTCGGTGACGGTTCCTGCGGAGGTGATGGGGCCGCCGGTGATGCCGTTGAGCGCGCCGCGCAGCTTGCCGTCGGAGCCGACGTACAGCACCGGGACGGTGTTGTACGGGGCGGCGCCCATCGGTTCGTTCTGGACGTTCAGCAGGACACCTGCTTCGCCGGTGCGGAACCAGAGTTCGGCGGCGAGGTCGGTCGTGGCCTGCAGGATCGGGGTGGGCAGGTCGATGTACGAGGACGCGGTGCCGTCGAACTGGGCGGCGCGTCCGTCGCCGGGGCCGAACACGCCGGTGGTGCCGGGCTTGGCGGCGGGGGCGTAGGTGCCGTTGCCCTTGACCGCGGCGACCTCGCTGGCGGCGGCGGTGCCGCCGGTCTCGTCCAGGCGCCAGTAGCCGCCGGGCGAGTCGGCGACGACGGAGCCGCGGTAGCCGGTGCCCTGGCCGCCGACCTGGGCGCTGCGGGCGCGGTAGTGGGCGACGACGTCGCGGTCGCTCAGCGGGTGCTGGTAGAGGGCGACTTCGTCGATGGTGCCGGTGAAGTGGCTGGTGTCGCCCGGGGACTCGGGCCAGGAGCGGGCGTAGCCGGCGCCGATGTAGGTGTGGCTGTTCTGCTGGTGGTCGACGCTGCCGTGCTGGACGCCGACGATCTGGCCGTCGAGGTAGATGGTCTGGGTGGTGCCCTGGACGGAGAAGACGGCGTGGTGCCAGGCGCCGTCGGTGACGGCGTTCGGGGAGGCGAGGGTGGTGTCGATGTTGCCGTAGAAGCGGTTGCGGAGCTTGCCGTCGGCGCCGATGTACATGACCGGGGTCCAGGTGCCGTCGGGTCCCGCCGGGTCGTCGATCTTCTGGCTCTGGTCTCCGATCAGCACGCCGGGGGTGGTGGTGTTGAACCAGAGCTCGACGGCGAGGTCGGTGGTGGCGTGCAGGACGTCCTGGGGGATCTCGATCTGGGACTTGGCGGAGCCGTCGAAGCGGGCGGCGGTGTCGTCGGTGGGGGCGAAGACGCCGGGGGCCTTCTTGGTGACGGCGTCGCCGTAGGTGCCGGCCAGGCCGTTGCCGACCTCGCTGGCGGCGGTGGCGCCGTCGCGTTCGCCCAGGCGCCAGTAGGCGGCCGGGGTGGAGGCCTTGACGGCGTTGCTGTAGAGGAAGGAGCCGCCGCTGTAGCTGGGCTCGGAGATCTTCCAGTCCCCGCCGGCGGCGTCGGTGACCTTGGTGACGCGCTCGGTGGTGGCGTCGTAGGTGACCTGGGCGCTGGTGCGGCCGCTGGGCAGGGTGGTCCTGGTGAGCTGGGCGCTGCCGGTGCGCAGGGCGTAGTGCTCGGCGACGGTCTGCTCGGTGAGCGGGTAGTCGTAGATCGCGGCTTCGGCGATCTGGCCCGTGAACCAGGACCATCCGCCGTTGCCGCCGGGCCAGCCGCCGGTGTAGCCGCCGCCGAGGTAGGCGCGGTCCATGTTGAGGTGGTCGATGTCGCCGGCGGTGGTGCCGACGAGTTCGCCGTCGAGGAACATCGCGGTGTTGTCGCGGGCACCGGCCAGCACCACGTGGTGCCAGGCGTTGTCGGTGACGGTCTTGGTGCTGGTGACGGGCTCGCCGGGGCTGTTGAACTTGCCGCGCAGCAGGTTGTCGGAGCCGACGTACAGGGCCGGGACGACGTTGTACGGGTCCTCGCCCATGGCGCGGTTCTGGTAGGTGAGGATCACGCCGGACGCGGCCGTGCGGAACCACAGCTCGACGCTGCGGTTGACGGAGGAGCTGATGGCTCGGTTGGGCAGTTCGACGTAGCTGGTGGAGCGCCCGTTGAAGGTGACGGCCTGGTTGCCGCCGGCGGTGATCGCACCCTCGGCCCCCGGGGTGATGTCCCGGGCCTCGGCCGGGGAGCGGTCGCTGACCTGGGCGTCGTTGGTGAGGGAGCTGCCGTCGGCCTGGCCGAGGCGCCAGTAGCCGGAGGGGCCGGCGTCGCGGACGGCGGTGCGGTAGCGCGAGCCCGTGCCGTAGGCGTAGACGGTGCAGCCGGTGGCGGCGGCGAGGTCGACGCCGGGCGGGCAGGCCTTGGTGAGACGGTCACCGTCGTACTGGTAGGCCCAGCCGCCGGGGGTGCCGGCGACGGCCACGGAGGTGACGTGGCTGCCGGTCCAGCTGAGGTTCAGGGCGCGGCCGGAGGTGGTGTCCTTGACCTGGGCGAGGCGGCCGGAGGTGTAGACGAGGTCCTGGGTGTGGCCGGCGGTGTCGGTGACGCGGGTGAGCTTGCCGTCGGCGCCGAAGGTGTGGACCTTGCCGGAGCGGTCGGTGAGGGTCCAGCCGCCGTCGTCGGCCTTGCGCAGGTCGGCGGCCGTACCGCCGCCGGGAACGTACGCGTTTGTGCCCGGGTCCCAGCCGAAGCGTGCCCGGGAGCCGTTGGCGGCGGTGAGCAGCACGTTGCCGGGCAGGGCGAGCCAGTTGCTGGACTCGACCTGGATGCGCATGTCCCACGGGGTGGACCAGCCTGCGCCGAAGGCGCCGTCGGTGCGCGGGTCGAGGGAGTTGTAGCTGCGGGTGACGGCCAGCTCGGGGCCGATCACGGGCAGGGCGGCGTCGGTGGCGGCGGTGGTGTAGTTGCCGACCGCGGTGTTGACGCTGCGTCCGGCGTCGGCGGCGGCGGTGTACTGGTTGGGCTGGGGCAGGACGGTGCGGATGGAGGAGGCGTCGGTCCAGGCGCTCTCCCCTTCACCGTCGCTGGCCTTGGCGTACCAGGCGTACTGCTCGTTCCAGGTCAGCCAGCCGGCCGGGATGACGAAGCGGGGCTGGTGCTTGAGCCAGTCGCTCTGCCGGCAGTCCACGTGGGCGTCGCCGCCGACGACCCGGCAGACCTGGAACCGGTAGTCCAGTTCGGGGTTGGGCGCCCGGTCCGGGTCCTCGCCCTCGGCGGTGAGGGTGGGCTGGAGCTGGTAGACGACCGTGCCGGAGGGCGGGGCCAGGCGGGTCAGGTGCGGGGGGACGTTGACCGAGGAGATCTGGATGCTGATCGGCGGCACGTAGGCGTCGACCCAGAAGTTGCTCACCTGGTACTGGTCCATGGTGAAGCCGACGGTGTACGCGCCCTGCGGCAGGGTGCGGATGTGCGCGTCGACGACGGCGCTGCCGCCCGGGGGCACGTCATAGGGCATCGCCGTCCAGGCGATGTTGGTGCCGTAGTCGGTGATGTTGTTGCCCCACTGGTCGTACAGCAGGTACGACATCTTGTAGTTGTTCGTGGGGGTCCAGGTGTCCATGCCGCGGTTCCACACCCGCAGGCGCACGATGCCGTCCTGGGTGGCGGTGACCGGCTGCTGCAGGCCCCAGAGTTCGTAGTCGGCGCCGTAGCGGGACCAGGTGACGTCCAGGGACGGCTGGCCGCCGGACATGTTGGCGCTGCCGAACTGCTTCCAGGACGAGTTGTCCCAGACGTCGGTCTTGACGGCCAGGCCGTAGTTCGCGGTCCAGTGGTGGGTCCAGGAGTTGACCAGGTTGCGGCCGTCGGCGCCGAGGTCGATCGACTCCCAGGCCTCCGGGCAGGCCCAGGCGCTGGAGGAGCTGGGCCGCCAGCCGTGGGCGAAGGAGGGGGCGGCCAGGGCGGGGCCAGTGGAGGGTGCGGACGAGGCCCGCACGCCGCCGGGCGACCACCAGGAGGTGACCTGGTGGACGGTGACGGTGCGCGGGGTGCAGCTGTAGGACCAGGCGTTGTACAGGCTCAGGTGGGCGCTGAGGATGGTGGCGTTGCTGAGGGAGTCCTCGATGCCGGTGAACTTGATGAACGACGAGGCCTGGTGCTTGCCACCGTCGTTGGTGCCGACCTTGAGGACGGTGTCGCCGGAGAAGTCCTGCTCATGGCCGGAGTAGGCGTAGGTGGTCTCCAGGGCCCGGACGGAGGAGATCTGCGGGTCGACCTTGACCGGGTAGACGCGCTCGGGGGCGTGCAGCCAGGCCTCGTCGAGCTTGACCTTGAGTGCCTGGCCGCCGGCGGGCAGCTGGACAAGCTCATAGGTGACGCCGCCGGTGATCGCGCCTTCCTCGGTGTTGGGCGCGAAGGCGGAGTCCTGCATCCAGCCGGCGGGCATGCGGCCGCGCAGGGTGCCGGCCGCGTCGGTGAAGTGGACGGAGCCGTCGGCGTCCAGGGAGGCGGTCACGCCCTGCAGGCGCAGCGGGAAGACCCACTCGGTGGGAGCGGTGGCGTCCTTGAGGACCAGGTTCTCCTTGAAGGAGGAGCTGCCGGCGAGGATCGTCACGTCGGCCTTGGGGCGGGCCTCGGGGTAGGTGATGGTGCTGCCCTGGACGGTGCCCTGAACGGGGGCGGCGCCCTGGAGGCCGTAGCCGGCGGAGATGCCGTCGGCGAGCTGGAGGCGGACGAGCGGGTCGGCGTCGGCGGTGAGGCCGAGTGTGAGCTGCTGCTCGGCGGAGGTGGTGGTCCAGCCGTTCTGGGTGGGGGCGGCGCGGCCGGCGGTGGCGGTGCCGGCGGGTATCAGGGTGGTGTCGATGGCGGCCCAGGAGCCGTCGGTGCGGCGGAAGTTGACCGGCTGGGCGTAGTTGCGGGTGGTGAAGGTCCCGTCGGTGTTCTGGAAGGTCCGTTGCTGTTCGGTGCGCTTTTCGGGGAGTTCCTTGCTGGTGGCCGGATTGAAGCTCTTGGCCGGGTCGATCTTGCCGGCGGGCTTGGCGACGGGCTTGTCGGTGACCTTGGCGTCGGTGGCGGGCAGCTCGGTGCTCTGCGGCGGCAGGACGCTCTGGGCGGGCGCGGCGGGCTTGTCCTCGGGCAGTTCGCCCGGGGCGGGGGCCGCGCCGGGGTGCTCGGTGCCGTCGTTCGCGCTGGTGGAGCCGGTGGTCGCGGAGTGGCCGTGGCCGTCGGCGCTGCCCTGCTGCTGCTTGGGGCGTGGTCCGGGGTCGGCGGGTGCTTCGGCGGCGGCGTGGCGCAGGAGGGTCTCGGCGGCGGCCGATCCTTCCGATGTCCCGAGGACGACCATGGTCATGGCCAGCAGGATTGCCAGGGAACGGCGCAGCACTCGGGGACCCACCAGACACTCAAGGGAAGGTAAATGAAACGGCAGTAGATATATCGGACCGTCAGTAGGCGGATAAAGAGACAAATAGCCCCATGTGTGGAAGATCACGTTCCGAATCGAGAGAAAGGGGAACCGGTAGGGAACCGGGCACCGGGAGTGACGGCGCCTAGCCCGGCTAGGCTCGGGTGGGCCGGGGTCTCCTTCTGGGAAACGGGGTGTGCGCATGCTCGGGTACGACGCGGACGGGTTCGTGCGGGACGGGGTGGCGCACCGGGTGGTGGCCGGGGCGGTGCACTACTTCCGCATCCACCCCGACCTGTGGGAGGACCGGCTGCGGCGGGTGCGGGCCCTGGGGGTGAACACCGTGGACACCTACGTGCCGTGGAACTTCCACGAACTGCCCGGCGGCCGGGTGGACTTCACCGGCTGGCGGGACGTGGCGAGGTTCGTGCGGCTGGCCGGGGACATGGGGCTGGACGTGATCCTGCGCCCCGGCCCGTACATCTGCGCGGAGTGGGAGTTCGGCGGGCTGCCGGCCCGGCTGCTGGCGGTGGACGGGCTGCGGCTGCGCTGCGCGGACCCGGCGTACCTGGCCGAGGTGGACGGCTGGTTCGACGCGCTGGTGCCCGAGGTGCTGCCGCTGCTGGCGAGCCGGGGCGGGCCGGTGGTGGCGGTGCAGGTGGAGAACGAGTACGGCAGCTACGGCGACGACACCGCGTACCTGCGGCACCTGCGCGACGGGTTGGTGCGGCGCGGCGTGGACTGCCTGCTGTTCACCACCGACGGCGCCCACGACACCATGCAGCAGGGCGGCGCCCTGCCCGGGCACCTGGCCACCGTGACGTTCGGCTCGCGCGCCCCCGAGCGCCTGGCGGTGCTTCGCCGCCACCAGCCCGAAGGGCCGCTGACCGCGATGGAGTTCTGGATCGGCTGGTTCGACCAGTGGGGCCTGCCCCACCACGTGCGCGACGCCGAGGAGACCGCGGCCTCGCTGGACGAACTGCTGGCCACCGGCGCGTCCGTCAGCCTCTACATGGCGCACGGCGGCACCAACTTCGGCCTGTGGTCCGGCGCCAACCACGCCGGCGCGCATCCGCTGGACGCCGGCTACGAGCCGACCGTCACCAGCTACGACTACGACGCGCCGATCGGCGAGGCCGGCGAGCTGACCGAGAAGTTCCACGCGCTGCGTGAGGTCATCGGCCGCTACGTCCGGCTGCCGGAGGGCGAACTGCCCGCCCCCGCGCCCCGGGTGGCGCCGCAGCGCCTGGAGCGGGCGCAGGGGCGGGCGGCGCTGCTGGCGGAGCTGGACGCGCTGTCGCAGCCGGTGGAGCGGGCCGCGCCGCTGCCCATGGAGCTGCTCGGGCAGTCCCTGGGCCTGATCCACTACCGCACCCGGGTACCCGGCCCGCGCCCCGAACTGCCGCTGCGCATCGACGGGTTGGCCGACCGGGCGCAGGTCTTCGCGGACGGGCGCCCGCTGGGCACCCTCGACCGCAACTCCCCCGGCGCGACGCTGGAACTGGCCACCGGGGAGGACGGGGTCACCCTGGACATCCTGGTGGAGGCGCTGGGCCGGGTGAACTACGGCCCGAACATGGACGACCGCAAGGGCATCACGCGCGGCGTCTCGCACGGCGGCCAGCGGCTGTTCGGCTGGCAGATCCGGCCGCTGCCGCTGACGGACCTGTCCGCGCTGCGCTTCCCCGGGGACACCCCGGCCGCGGACGGCGAGCCGGCATTCCACCGCTTCACCGCCGAACTGCCCTCCCCCGCCGACGCGTTCGTCGCCCTGCCCGGCTGGGGCCGCGGACTGCTGTGGCTCAACGGCTTCCTGCTCGGCCGCTACAGCACCGCCGGCCCCCAGCGCACCCTCTACGCCCCGGCGCCGCTGTGGCGGGCGGGCGGCAACGAGCTGGTCGTGCTGGAGCTCGAACACCACGGCGAGGCCCTGGAGTTGCGCGACCACCCGGACCTCGGGCCGACCGCGGCGGCCCCCAGCGCCGAGTACTGAACCCCGCGGCGCCCACCGGAGCGGCGCCCACCGGACCCGGCCCGCGCGGGTCGGGTCAGTCCCACCAGAAGGACCACTGGTGGGCGCCCACCAGCTGCTCGGCGTACTCGGTGAGGCTGCCGGTGCCCTGGAAGACCAGGTCGGGGCAGAGCGAGGTGTGCTCGGCGGCCAGCGGGAGCGCCTCGGCGAGCGTGGCGGGCGGCACGGGGACGCTCAGCTCCAGGGTGTCGAAGCCGACTTCGACGACCCGGGCGCCGAAGCGGCGCTCCCAGTCGGCGAGCACGGCGGCGACCTGGGCGATGTCGTCCACGTGGTTCACCGGCCCGCTCCAGCCGCACACGGCCAGCGCCTCGGCGCCGCCGCCGGCCCGCACCAAACCCAGGCGGACGTCCTTGACGGACTGCAGCACGTCGGCAAGCTCTTGAGCTTCGCCGCCCGCCACCCCCTCGGGCACGTCGGCCGCGGGCGCGGTGCCGGGCCAGGTGAACCCGTAGGGTGCCAGGGCCTCGGCCAGTTCCCCGTCCTCCCCGTAGCCGCCCGCCTCGCCGGTCTCCCACCAGCTGCCCAGCAGCGCGGCCGGGTCGTACAGCCCGGGTATCGCGGCGTCGGAGGGGTAGAGCTCGCCGGACAGCCAGGGCCGGTAGTCGGCGTCGCCGCGGTCCAGCGGGCTGAGCAGCAGCGGCCACAGCCCGCTGTGCGGGTGCGCGCGCTGCAGCTGCGCCCACAGCCCGGCGGGGGCGGGGGCGTCGCTGATCCACAGCAGCGGCTCGCGGCCGTCGTCGGCGCCGACGAGGCGGCCGGGCGGCAGGGGGACGGTCAGATCGGCGAGGGCGGCGGCGAGGTCCGGGTGCTGCGTCATGGCGCCCACCGTAGGAGCGGACACCGACAATCCGGGCGGGTGCGGGCGGGCGCCCGCGCCGCAGGCCTGACCCCCGCACGGCCGACCGGCCTTCCCCCCGTCCCGGGAAGGGGGAAGGTCGGTCCACCGAAACGTCGTGCCGTTACGGGCAGTTGCCGTCGCCGGCCGCTGATCAGGCCCAGGGCAGTTCGGAGCGGGTGCGCCAGTACGCCTCGGCCGGCTCGGCCATGGCGTCGAGGGCCGCGAGGTCCTGCGGGGTCAGCCGGGCTTCGGCAGCGGTGAGGTTGGAGGCGAGCTGGTCGAGGGTGGCGGCGCCGGACAGGACGACGTCGGCCCAGGGCTGGGCGGCGGCCGCGGCCAGGGCGAGGGCGTCGGGGGCGGCGGCGGTGCGGTCGGCGAGGGTGCGCAGGGCGGCGGTGTCGGGGCCGGTGGCGTTGCGGCCGGCCAGGCGGCCGTTGGCCATGCCCTCCTTGACCACGACGAGCCAGCCGGCCGCGTGGGCCTCGGCGAGGGCGGGGGCGGCGGAGGTCTCCAGCAGGTTCCAGGTGGCCTGGACGGCGGTGAACAGCGGGCGGCCGGCCACGGTGACGGCGAGGGCCTCGCGGATGGTGTCGCCCTGGGCGGGGCCGCTGGTGGACAGGCCCACCCGCACGCCGTCGGCGGCGAGCGCGGCCAGCCGTTCGTGCAGGGCGGGGTCGGTGAGGGCGGGGCTGCCGGGGACGACGGAGTGGACGAGGTAGACGTCGAGGCGGTCGCCGAGCAGGGCGCGGGTCTCGCGGACCTGTCGGTCGAAGACCGCCGTCGAGTGCTCCTTGACCTCGTGTGCGGCCACCCCGCTGGCCTGCCAGCCGGCCGTGTAGGTGTAGCCCCACTTGCTGCCGACCGTCACCTCGGCCGCCGCCTCGGGGTGTTCGTCCAGCCACTGGGCGAGGAACTCCTCGGCGCGGCCGTAGGAGCGGGCGGTGTCGAGGTAGCGCACCCCGGCGGCGTACGCGGCGTCGAGCAGGGCGTGGGTGCGCTCGCGCAGTGCCTCGACGGTGCGGTCGGCGGGCAGGTCCGTGTCGCGCCCGAGGGTGATGTAGCCGGGCCGGCCGACGGCGGCGGTGCCCAGTCCCAGGCGCGCGGGCTGCGGACGGGCGGCCTGCGGGCGGGCGGGGGCTCCGGCGGTGGGGTCGGTCGGCATGGCGTGGTCTCCTCGGGCGCGACGGGTTCTCACCTGGGACTTTAGAGCTCGCGCAGATAGGTGGCGTGAGGAGACCCGGCAGCAACGCGGGCACAGGTCTCGGTGATCACGGAGGTGCGACGCTCTGTGATCACCGGGGAGGCCGTGCCTGTCCTGCCACCATGGCGGCCGTACGTGCGAGATCCGGTCGAGGGCCACACGGTCCGGGATCGGCCATCGGCCGGGATGGCGCTGGCGGCGTACCCGGAGTGGCTCGATCTCGGCCCACAGTCCGTCAGGGATCTCGATCCGTGACGGCGCTGCATGACCTCCGATGAGTCAGCCAGATGTGAGCGTTGGCCGTCGCACAGCGCATGCCGATGAGCGATGTCGTCAGTCCTGTGACCGGTCGACGACAGGGACGACAGGGACGACAGGCACAGCGGTGACGGGGTTGTGGCCCGTTGCGACCAGCCGCATGACGAACCCCGCCACATCTTCAAGCTGCCGGGCGTGCTCCAGTCCGCCTATCACGGCGGGCACGCCACCGAGGTCGTGGATCAGCTCGGCGGCGATGTCGAGCGCCGCAGCGTCGTCGCCGCACATCGCCACGGTCCGCTTTGGCTGTCCCGTCGGCGTCGGCGCCAGCCAGCTCGTCCCCGCGAAGAGGTGCAGCGCCTTGACCACGTGGCAGCCCACAGCTCGCTCGGCGATGTGCTCTACCGCCGACCCGGTGGGCGGCTTGAGCAGGCCGTCGGCGTAGTCCACTGCGTTGGTGCAGTCGATCACGGCTTTGCCGGCCAGTGACCCCTCGTCGGCTCCGGCGAGGGTGAGTACCTGGTCGATCCCCTCCCACGCCACCGCGACGACCACGGCGTCGCTCGCCTTGGCCACCTGCGCGGGGTCGACCGCCTCGACCGCGTCGCCGAGCCGCTCGGCGATCGCCTGGGCCTTGTCCTGTGAACGGCCTCCGACGAGGACGTGGTGTCCACGTCGCGTCCACGCCTCCGCCAGCGCCGAGGCCATCACGCCGGTGCCCAGAATTCCGATTCGCACGTTGCTCTCCCAATCCTCGAACGCCTGATACCTCGTTACGGTAGGGACCTCGGGCCTACCGATCGGTAGGCCCGAATCCGGTAGGAAGAGACGCGTGAACGACCACTGCGAGCCCTTCGCCGCCGACTGTGCGGTGCGCCTGGCGGCCGAGCTGATGGCCCACACCTGGGACCCGGTGGTGCTGATGGCGCTGCGGGCGGGCAGGCGCCGCCGGATCGACCTTCTGGGTGCAATCGCGGGCGTCAGCGACAAGGTCCTCACCCAGACACTGCGCCGCCTGCGCACCAACGGCCTGATCGTACGGATCACCACGCCGGGCGACCGCTCCGTGGCGTACGAGCTGTCCGAGTTGGGCAGCAGCCTCTCTGACGGACCGCTGGCCGCCCTCGGCCAGTGGGCGATCGATCACGCCGATCAGATCCTTGCCGCCCAGGAGCACCACGGCACTGGCATCGGCAACGGAGCAGCGGTCAGATAAGCGTGCGCTCATGGGCGGGGGTTCGGGCGGTTGTCCCAGCGGTGGGTCGCCCCCTGTGCCCGTCTTGTTGTCGGGGCCCCGCGCCGCCTATCTGTGCGAGCTCTTGGCCGTGCCCGATCATCCGCCGGCGGTCACGTCCGGTCGTCGTCCTCCGGCGGCCACGCCCAGTCGCCATCCGTCGGCGGCCGCGCCCGGTCGGCCGTCAGATCGCCCACCGCACGGGGTGCCACGGGGAGGAGACGCGCCCGGGCCCCAGACCGGGCACCGGGCCGGACGCCGAACCGGGCACCGACCCGGCTGCCGGGCCGAGCGGCTGGTCCAGGCGCAGCACGAAGTTGACGTAGTCCAGCGGCTTGCCCGGCCAGTGGCAGTCGTTGCTGATGAGCAGCTGGCTGCGGACGCCGTCGCGTTCGGTGACCGGCCCGGGGGTGGTGCGCAGGTTCGGCCGCCAGCCGCGCTCCCACGAGTGGTGTTCCAGGGACAGCGTCCAGCTCTCCCCGTCGACCTGCAGCGCCGCGCCGACGCGCCCGGCCAGCACCCGGGAGCCGTGCGGGCCGCGTACGACCGCCCGCTGGTCGAAGTCGGCGTTGCGCCCGATGACGGTGATCCGCCACGCGCCGTGGTACCTGAGCATGCCCGCCTCCTGACGCCGGGTCGGGCGCCTCCTCCGGCGGGTGGCGCCCGTCCACGTCTACGGCCCGGGGCCGCCGCTCGGCTCACCCGGGCGCGCACCGGCCTTCCGGCGCCGTGACGTCCGACGGCCCCGTGGCGTCCCGACGGCCCCGTGGCGTCCCGACGGCCGCTCGGCCATCCGGCTGCTGCGATTGCCGCCCTCCCCGGGCCGGGCCAGCATCGTCACAGTGTGTGACGTGATGTCACTTCGGGCAAGGAGAGGAATCGACGGATGAGGGCATGGCTTCGGGCCGGCGCAGCGGGCGCCCTGCTCGTTCTGGTGTCCGTGGTGCAGCCGACCGCGGCGGTGGCCGGGGACGGCCGGGGGCACGGGGACGGCCACGGCGGCGACAGCGCCCAGTGCGCACCGGGGGTCCGGGTCGGCCCGGACGGCCCGGACTTCTACGAACCCCCGTCCCCGCTGCCGGAGGGTGAGCACGGCGATCTGATCTGGGCGCGGCGGGTCCCCGCCCCGGAGCACGCGCGCGCCTGCCGGATCCTGTACCGCTCCACGCTGCACGACGGGGCTCCGGTCGCGGTGTCCGGCCTGGTGGTGTGGCCGGACGGCGCGGGGCCCCGTGAGGGGCGCAACGTGGTGGCCTGGGCGCACGGCACGGTGGGAGGCCCCCGCCAGTGCGCGCCGTCGGCCGTGTCGGACCCGGCCGTCAACCTGGTCGACTACTTCACCTACGGGAGCCCGTACTCGATCGACGTGGGCGTCCCGGCGCTGACCGACTTCCTGGCCGCCGGTGACGTGGTGGTCGCCACCGACTACCAGGGCCTGGGCACACCCGGCGTGCACCAGTACGTGGTGGGGGCGACGGAGACCCGCAACGTGCTGGACTCGGTCCTGGCCGCCCGCCGGATCCGTTCGGCGCACGCGGGCGGTCGGACGGCCGTCCTCGGCTGGTCGCAGGGCGGGGGCGCCGGTCTGTTCGTCGACCAGGATGCGTCCGGGTACGCCCGGGGGGTCGAGCTGGTCGGCGTGGCGGCGCTGGCCCCCGCCGCGGACATCGGTCCGGAGCTCGAAGGGAAGGTGCTGCCCGGCCCCCGCAGCGACTCCTCCGAGTCCCACAACGCGGCCCTGCGCGTCAACCTGTACCGGGGGTTCCTCGCCGCCTATCCGGAGCTGGACGCCGCCGGGGTCCTCAAGCCCGCCGGGATCGAGGCCCTCCAGGGCGACGCCACCGCGTGCATCGAGCACTTCGCCGACGTGATCCAGAACAACGTGGGCGATGCGCACCAGCTGGACACCCTCTTCCAGCCGATCAGGGACGTGCCGCAGTCCTGGCGGGAGCGCTTCTACCAGAACACGCCCGGCTACACGCCCACCCTGGCTCCGGTGCTGGTGATGCAGGGCACCGACGACACGGTGATCAACCCGCACTCCACCGAGCAGTACGTCAGGCGTGCCTGCGGCTACTCCCAGCCGGTCGAGTACACGACGTACCAGGGCGCCACGCACAACACGATCCCGTTCGAGGCCCAGCAGGAGTACCTGGGCTGGATCGCCGACCGCTTCGCCCGCAAGCCGGCGCCCGGCAACTGCTGACCCCCGCCGTGGCCGGCGGCCCGGCCCCCCTCGGCGGCCGGGCCGCCGGCCACGGTCCCGCGGCTCGCGCACCCGTCCTGAGCTGCTAGTGTTCCTCCTGTCGCGAGGGGGACTGACCTCTCGCCAGGCGTCAGCGGTGCTACCAGAGCACGCCCTACTTTCAGTAGGGAGAGTCCGTGCGATCCGGGCCTGGCGCTCCACCGTCGGACGGGGTCCGGCACCTACCCGGGTGCCGGACCCCGTCCGCGTTTCCGGGGCCGGTCTCCGGGCGCCGGGCGCCGGGGACCGGTGGGGCGGGCGCGCCGGTCCCGAGGCCCGACCGCCCGTGCGCCCCGGCCCCCGGTCACGCCGTCGCCCGGGCGGCGAGGGCGCGGAGCTGGACGTGGACGGCGGCGGGTTCGGTGCCGGTGAGGTCGGCGACCTGTACGGCGGTCAGGTCGAGGACCAGGTGCAGCAGCAGGACGTCCTGCTGCGCGGCGGTGAGGTGGGCGACCGGCCCGAAGGGTCGCGGTCCGGCCAGGGTGCGGACCCGGCGGCGCACCGCCTGCCAGGCGCACGCGGCCGGGCTGGCGGTGGCCAGGGCGTCGAGCCAGTGGCCGCCGAGTTCCTCGAAGGCGTCGCGCACGACCAGTTGCGCGTCGGCGGCCGGCAGGATCAGGGCGGTGTAGTCGAGGTAGTGGCGCAGGTGGAGGTCGTGCAGCGCCCACAGGCCCAGGGTCGGTCCGCGGGCGGCCGCTGTGCGGGGTGGTGTCGGCATGGTGGTGTCCCGAGGTGTCCCGAGGTGTCCCGAGGTTGGCGCGGGCGGGTGCGGGTCGGCGGACGGCCCGCGCACGGAGCGCGGCTGGGTGCCGGCCCGCGGACGGAGCGCGGGTGGCGCGCTCCGTCCGCGGGCCCGGTCACACGGGCACCGGCGGAATGTCGTCGGTGCCTTCGCGGCCCGCCGCGGCCCGGGGGCCGGGGTCGTCGGGCCGTTCGGCGGCGAGGCTGTTGCGCAGCGTCACCCACAGCCGGAACAGGATCTCCGTCGAGGTGCCGCCGCTGGAGGACTGCATGGCCCGGGCGAACTCGCTGTGGTGCATGCGGGAGTTGACCGGGACGGGCGTGCGGGCGTTGTTGGTCCGCTCCCAGGCCGCCGCCCACAGCACGCGGCGGACCTCCCTGACCTCGCAGGCCTCCATGTAGGCGAGGAACACGGGTTTGTGCAGCGGGGCCTCGCCCTTGAGGACCAGGGCCAGCGTGCTGGCGGGCAGGCGTCTGCCCCTGCCGCGGGCCCGGCGGTCCAGTTCCCGCAGGGAGGGCCAGTCGGCCTTGCGCCGCATCTCGTGCATGGCCTGGCGCAGGTCGGCGAAGGTGTCGACCTGCTCGGGGTCGACCCGCCGCGGTGCCCGCGGCCGCCGGCTCCCCGAGGGGCGGGGCACGTGGGCCCAGTAGTTGGCCTGGGCCCACTTGCGCCGGGCGGTCTTGAGGTCGCCGTCGCATTCGCGGGCGACGGCCTCGACGACCTTCCAGCTCGGCACGGAGCGCCCTCCGGCGGCCCGCTGCAGGGTGGTGGCGTGGTAGTTGGTCCGATCGGCGAGCTGCCGGTACGTCAGGCCGGCTCGTTCGCGCTGTTCGCGCAGCCAGGCGGCCAGCCGGGCCAGTGCCGGTTCGGTCGCCTCGATCGGTTTCTCTGGGCGTCCCATCGCAGGCGGGCGCTTTCCGCTAGGCCCGCTCCCGTCGCCGTCCGGCGGCCAGCAGCCAGCCTCCGGTGGCCAGTTCGAGCGCTGCTCCGGCGGACATGCCGGTCGCCACCAGCGCGGCCGCCAGGACGACCGTCACCACGACCACGACGACGACCGCGGCCGGCTCGCCGAGCGCGGACGGCCGGGGCAGGTGCGGGCGGGGCAGGCGCGGGCGGCGCGCGGGCTTCGGGGCACCGGCCGCGCAGTGGATGCGGGCACGCCGGTTCCGTTTCCTCGTCATCGAGGATCCTCCTATATCACTGTCCACTCCAACGGACGGGCACTTCGCGCGGTTGGCGTCGCTCGGGGTGCCCGGTGGCGTAACACTCTGTCAGGCATACGGGTGATTCCCAATCGGTTCGGTGAACATCGCGCGGATTGATGCGCCGGGGTCCCGGCCCCCGCCCGCGATCTCGGCAACGCCGTACCAGAAAGGGGCAGTTCAGCGATTTGAAACCGGATATTGATGCGCGTTCGTGCAGCGTCCACTTGTAAGCCGTCCTGGCCGGATGTGACGATTTGCAGCGGCGTCACCCGGACCTTCGGGTCCGGAACCCGGGGGCGCTGTTCACTCCAACATCTCGGGAACATCGGCAACGGGCCGTGTTGGCGCATGGGCCCGCCCGGACAGCAGAGACCGCCCGGCCCTTGGTGGCCCGAGGCGGTCTCTCTGCATTGGTGGCGACTGTTTGCACAGGAAGTCGGCGGGGTCGACTTCCCGTGCAACGGGCCGTCAGGGGGCGGGAGTCGGAGCGGGCGGCTCGCCGGTGCTCCCGGCCGGTTCCGGGCCGGGCGGGGCGGCGGGGGCGCCGAGGCCGGCCCGTACGGCGCCATGGAGTTCGCGCGGGGTGCCGAGCTTCTCGCTGCCCCACATCACGGCGGGGCCGATGAGGGCGGTCAGCGCGGCCGGCGCGACCACCGAGGCGGGCAGGTCGGCGGCCGTCGCGGCGCCCACGATGAGCACCGCCGCGACGCTGCCCGCCAGGACGACCGCGCGGTCGTGCCTGCCCTCGCGGGCGGTGACCAGGTCGCCCGGCGCCTCGGGGAGGTCCGCCTCGTCCAGCAGCCCCATCCACCGGCCCTGCACCGACCGGTCGAGCAGGGTGGCGACCAGCCGGGCCAGCCGGGGCACCGCCTCCGGCCCGTCCCGCAGGGCGTTCGACATCTCCCGCTCCAACGCCTGCTGCACACCGGCGATGTGCGGACGCAGCGCGTTGCGCCGCTGCTCGCGGTCGACGCCGTACGCGGCGAACCAGCCCAGGCGGTTGGTGTGGCGGGTGACGTGCCGGTCGAGTTCCAGCAGCGGGATCGTCCCGTCGGCGGCCTCCTGGCACTTCCTGAGGAGCCGCGCGAGGTCGACGGCCGAGGTGAGCGGAAGGCTCTCGCCGACCCGCCGCCGGTAGAGGAGCATCGAACGGTAGACCCACAGCACGGCCGCGCTGCCCAGCCCGGCGCAGAAGGAGAAGGTCAACAGGATGTTCCCCCGGAAGAGCTCCGCCTCCTGCGCACTGCTCGGGCGGGCGGTGATGTAGAGGCCGGTCAACGCCATCGTCCCGGCCAGCGCTGCGGGGAGGACGGCGAAGACCAGGCGCCACATCTCGATGCCCCAGGACCTCCGGATCCCCCGGCGCCAGTGCTCCTGCAGCGTCGCCGGGGCCGTGCCCACCGGCGCGTGCAGGTCACGCCCGTACTTGTCGATGTCGGCCGTGCCGGGGATGACGGCCCGTGGCAGGCAGCCGGCGATCTGCGGCGGGATCCACCACCCCTTCCACAGGTCCGGGATGTCCAACAGCATCATGACGGGCTGGTAGAGCACGCCCGCCACGAACGGCGGGACCAACAGAAGCACCAGCGACTCGACCCACCGCACGCCACGGCCCCCGTTCCCGATCCGGAATGATCGTGGAAGTGCCTACCACCTGGGGCGCGTTGGGAATCCCGTACGGAAGGTTCGGCTCACGGGCGGGTGGCGTGGGCCGCGCGGGTGCGGCAGTGGGAGAGGGCGAGCTTGAGGCGGGTGTCCGGGCGGGGAACTGCGGTGAGGAGTTCACCGGCGGAGACCAGGACGCTCCAGTAGCGGGCCGGGTCGCCGGTGCGGGGCAGCGGGTGGGCGGCGGCAAGGGAGAGGTAGGCGGCGGTCAGGTTGCCGGTGGTGAACCAGCGGGCCAGGCCGTGCCGGTGGCCGGTGCGGATGCCGCCCATGGCGTCGATCGCGGCGAGGAAGAGGTCGATGACGGCCCGGTCCCGGGAGTCGAGGACGACGGGCACGTCGAACACGCCCAGGGCTTCGAGGAGTTCGCCCGTGTCGGCCTCGGCGTTCGGGCGGGGGTGGGGCGGGGCGAACAGGGCGTCGCGGCACTCGTCGAGCCGGCGGGCCGTTTCGACGGCGGGGATGTCGAGCGCGGCGCAGACCGCGCGGGCGCAGCGCTCGGGCTCGCCGGTACGGCGGGCGAGGGCGGCGTAGGCCTCGGCGGGGGTACGGCCGGCGGTGAGGAGGTGCCGGGCGGTGAGGGCGAGTCGCATGAGGGGGTGCCTCCGGTTCAGACCGCGACGGCGGCGGGCGCGAGGGCGGGGACGGGGGCGGCGTCGGGGGCGGCGTCGGGATCGGGCGCGACCAGCGCCCAGACGAACTTGCCGATCCCACCGGAACGCGGGCAGCAACCCCAGCGCTCGGCCAGCTCGTTGACGAGGAACAGGCCCCGCCCGCATTCGGCGTCGGGTGAAGCGGCGCGCAGGAAGGGACGGCCCGAGCCGGCGTCGTGGACCTCGATGCGCAACCGGTCCCCGACCACGGAGAAGCGGACCTCGACCAGCCGGTCGGCGGGCGCGTCGGAGTGCCGGACGGCGTTGGCGAACAGCTCGCCGAGCAGCAGCTCGGCGGTGCCGGCGTAGCAGTCGCCGAAGGGCAGCGCGGCGAGGTAGGCGCGCAGGAAGTGACGGGCGAACGGGGTGGAGTCCGTACGGGAGTCCAGCCGCGCGGCGAACGTGCGGGGGCGGTGGGACACGGGCATGGCGAAGTACCTCGGGGGGCGGAAGGGGGGCGTGCGAAAGGAGCGCGGTGTCACGCTGTGCAAGCAAAAGATCGCGTTCCGGTATCAATGATCGGCGCCCGGAGGTACGGTGACGCCCAAAACCGCGTGCGGAACGTGCGGAGCACAACTGGGGGCAGTGATGACACAGCGAAAGACCCGGCGGGGAACAACTGCCAGCTCCGCGATCATGTTCGGCGAGGAGATCAAGTACGCGCGGGAAGCCCTGGGCTACACGCAGGCGAACCTCAGCAAACTCCTGCACTGCGACCGGACAGTGCTCTCGCGAACCGAAGGCGGAAAGCGGAAGCCCTCGGCCGAGGAGGTCGAGGAGATCAGCCGGCTGTTGAACACCGGCGATCTGCTGATGCGCCTGTACGACCGGGTCGACTGGAACGCCCAGATCGAGCATCCGGACTGGTTCCAGGAGTACGCCGACGTGGAGGCCATCTCCGTCGGGATGCGGGCGTACCAGGACAGCGTGATGTACGGGCTGTTGCAGTGCTGGCAATACGCTCGGGCATTGTTCGCCGCTGGTGACGCAGCCGATGATCCGGAGGAGATCGAGGAGCTGACCAGGGCTCGACTCAGTCGGCAGAGTCGCTTTCTCACGCCCGACGGGCCACTGCTGCTCGTCATCCTCGATGAGAGCGCCATCCGCTCAGTCGTGGGCGGGCCGGGCGTGATGCGATGCCAGATGGAGCATCTCCTGCGGGTGTCCCAGCTTCGGAACATCGTCATTCACGTGGTGCCGTTTTCGAACCGCCGGACTGTCATCGACACGGCTATGGTGTTGCTGGAGCTGCCGGACGGGCAGCGTTTGGTCTACTCGGAGAGCCTCGACCGGGGACATCTGAGCAGTGATCCTGCCAACGTGGCCAGGCACCAGCGTCGCTATGATCGGCTCCGTGGCGAATGCCTGTCAGAGTGCGACTCGCTTCGGCTGATCGCCGAGGCGCTGGAGGGTTTCAGAGATGATGAGCAACGAGCTCGCCGCAGCCGCCTGGCGCAAGAGCAGCTACAGCGGCACCAACGGCGGCAACTGCATCGAGGTAGCCCCCGGATTCCCCAACCTCGTCCCCGTGCGTGACTCCAAGGACCCCGACGGCCCGGCCCTCGTTTTCTCCGCCTCGGCATGGGAAGCCTTTGTCACGGCCGTCCGCACGGGCGACCTTCCCGCCTGACAGCCACCGAGGAGCCAGCATGCCGACCTGGCGCAAGAGCAGCCACAGCGGCGGCAACGGCGGCAACTGCGGCAACTGCATCGAAGTGGCCCCCGGATTCCTCCCCGGCTCGATCCCCGTGCGTGACTCCAAGGACCCCGACGGGCCGGCCCTGGTGTTCCTGGTGGCCGCGTGGGGTTCATTCATCGCCGCCATCCGCGAGGGCGAGTTCCCGGTCGAGGGGTGAGCCGGAACCACACCAGCGCCGCAGCAGAGGCAGGGTAGGGACAACCCCCCGGGGAATCCGCCGGGCTGCCGGAGGGGCCCTGCGGTGTCGTGCGAGGAGGATCAAGGGCGTCCGAACGGACCGTCCCTGACCCCACGTCACCGAACCGAGGCCCCGCGATGCCCCACTCCCCCTCCGCACGTCTGGCCCCCGCCCACCCCCGTACCGCCGCCGCGCCGCTCGACGCCGCCTTACCGCCCGCTCCGGTGCGGACCGCATTCGCCTTGTGGGTCACGGCCGTTGCCGCCGGCGCGTTCGAGACGGTCCTGGCGGTCGGCAGGATGCTCGCCGACTCCTCGGGTTCTGGGGGCGGCGTCGCCGCGGGCCTCGCGATCCGTCTGCCGGTCTTCACCGCCGCGCTGCTGGCCGCCCGGCAGATGCGCCGGGGCCGTAACTGGGCCCGGGTCGCGCTCGCGCTGGGCCTGGGCGTCCTGGGCACGGCGTCGATGGTGCTCCAGCCGATCCAGGCCCTGGCCCAGGGGCGTTCCCTGAGCTGGGAGCTGGCGCAGGCCGGGCCGCTGGACCTCGTCTTCGGCGCCAGCCGGGCCCTGCACGTGGGTTCGGTGCTCTCCGCCGTCGTGCTGATGTTCCTGCCCGCCGCGAACGCCTTCTTCCGGGCGGCCCGCTCGCGTCGGGAGCCCGGCCCGGCGGGGAGTTGAGTACCGGAGCGGATTGCGGGCCACGGCTCCGACCGGACAGGGTGTGGGGGCAAACGTGCGTGCGACCCGAGAGGACACCCGGCCGGTGGAAGGCTTCCTGCAGCTCCTCCTCTATCCGCTGATCAAGCTCTTCGACGCCTTGCAGGGCGTGCGCGGGCACTGGCCCACCGAGCGGCGGATGCGCGCCCTCGCCTCCTCGCCGCGGGCGCGGGCGGCCCGGGCCTCGGAACGGCAGCGGATCGAGGGGGTGGTGGACGCGCTGGGCGCGGTGGAGGGGGTCGAGCACGTGCTGACCCTGGTCTCGGACTACTCCCTCGCCCCGTCCGCCTTCGGCCTGTTCCGCACCACCTCCGAGGGCCGCGCGCTGATGGTCTGCCGGATGTACGCGCGGGCCTACTTCGTGATCCGGGAGGACATCACCGCCGTCCTGCCCAGGATCGGGGCGGCGAACGTGGCCGCGTGGTCACCCGCCGGACAGCGGACGAGCGCGGGCGGGACGGTCGAGCACGCGCTGCGCTGGTACCGCGACGGCGGCAGGACCCCGGAGGGCTGGGCGATGGACTCCCCCGAGCTGTTCAGCCCGGGAGCCCGGCTGCACTGGGAGCGGCCCGGCGTCGGCATCCACGACCCGGCGCGGCCGTACCCGGTCGTGGACGACCCGCGCCACGTCCTGGACCGGACCCCGCCGGACGGCGACCCGGCGCAGCTGCTGCGCGAGGCCCGCGCGGACGGGCGGGGCGTGGTCCTGGAGCTGGTCCTCGGCGCGGACGGGCGCGACCACGCGACGTACCACGTGGTGCCGCGCGGCGGCTTCGCGGGGCGCGGTCGGCTCTGAGCGGGAGGCTCCGAGCGGACCTCTGCGGCTCCGAGCGGACCTCTGCGGCTCCGAGCGGACTTCTGCGGCTCTGAGCGCGGTCGCGGCCGCCGGCGGGGAGCCCGCCGACGGCCGCGCTCAGTCGCGGTTCAGCACTGGGGGCGACGGCCGTGGTTGGCCCCGCGCCTGGCCCTGGCCTTCTTCTTGCGGCGGCGCTTCGACGACATGGCCACTCCTCTCGCAACCGGGGACCCCCGGTCTTCCACCGTTCCACACCCGGCCCGCCGCCGCTCGACGGGCCGGGTGTCCACGGTGGCCCGCCGCTCGGGCTCGCCACCGGGCCCGCCGCTCAGGCGCGGGTCTCCAGGGCGGCGCGCCAGGCGGGGCTGTCGACGTAGTGGTTGTCGAAGCGCTCGGAGGAGGCGGCGATCGCCGCCGGCGGGGTCTCGCCGCGCATGACGCTGCCCAGCAGGCGCAGGTAGTCGAAGCGGTCCATGCCGGGGGTGAACATGAAGAGCACGTCGGCCTCGGAGCCCTGCGCGGCGGCGAAGGCGTGCGGGGTGTTCGGGGGCACGGCGAGGAAGTCGCCCGCGCCGAGGACGGTGACGTCCTCGCCGACCAGCACCTCCAGGGAGCCGCTGATCACGAAGAACAGTTCCCAGGCCCGGGTGTGGAAGTGCGAGGGGGCTCCGGCGGCGCCCGCGGAGAAGGTGGAGCGGTAGACGGTGAAGCCGCCCTGGCCCGGGTCGGTCTCGGCGAGCAGGGTCATGGTGGCGCTCGGGTCGGCGCAGGTCTCGGCCTGGGCGCAGCGGGTCAGGATCGGGGCGGCGGTGGCGGCGGTGGCGGTGTTGGTGTTCTTCGTCGTCGTCATGTGATCAATCTACGGCCGAATAGACCGGTGATCATGTGGCAATCGGTGGCTGTTTCCATGGGTCAATTCCTCCGCCCCCCGCGGCCCTGCACGGCCCCGCCCCGCGCCGGACGATCGGCACGGGACGGGCGGCGCGGGCGCTCACTACCTGCGGATGAAGCCGATCTCGACGGAGGAGAGAAACGGCTGCACGCCGACGCACTGCCAGCCGACCGCCTCCACGTTGCGGATCATCACGTCGAGCTCCTTGCGGATCTTCTTCATCGTCGCGCCGGGGTGGCGGAAGTCGATGTCCAGGACGGCGACGAAGGTGGCGTCGCCCTCGTTGAACGCGGTCCTGGCGTCCGCGACGAGCTTCTGCATGCGCCATGCGTGGATCAGCCCCATGGTGGTCTCCCCCTGGACGGTCGGGCACGGTCTCACTCCCCAGGGTGCCCGCCTCGTACGGCATTTGACCCTCCGTCAACAAACGATCTCCGGCTGGGGAACGGTCAGTCGGGGAGGTTCCCATTGCCGCCCAGGTTGGCCACCATGCGACGCAGCACGTTGACGGTGGTCACGAAGTCCTCGGGGGCGATGCCCTCGTGGGTGCGTTCGTGGATGCGCAGGTTGCGTTCGCGGGCGCGCAGGCGGGCGGCTTCGCCGTCGCCGGTGAGGGTGAGAGCGGTGTCGGCGTCCTCGGTCAGCCAGCCGCGGGCGATCAGGTCGTCGAGGACGGCGTCGAAGTCGGTGTCCTGGTCGTCGTAGGGGGTGAGCCGTTCGATCAGGGTGGTCCGCTTCCAGCCGCCGGGCCTGCCGGCGACGTGGTTGAGCGTCCACCAGTGCGGCTGGGTGAGGCCCTCCACCGCCAGCTGCTCGCGCAGGCCGCCCACCACCCGGCGGTAGGCCTCGCCGCTCCACGCCCCGATGGGCTGGGCGGCGATGACCTCCGGTGCGTACGTCTTGATCGTCATGTTCCGTACTCCTTCCACGCGTCCCGCAATGGATCGTCAGGGTGCGATCGACCGTAGGACTTCAAGCCTCCTTGAGGTCAAGGCGGGCGGGCCCGGAAATCGGGTCGCCGCTGCTCGTCGCATCCGGTACGGTCGCCGGGCCGTTCTGGATGTCGTACGGAAAGCAGGTTGTCTTCATGGCGTGTCGGATCAGTGAACTCGTGCTCGGTTGCCGCGAACCCGAGGTGCTGGCGCGGTTCTGGTGCGAGGTCCTGGACTTCGTCGTGCTCGGCCGCGAGGACGACGGCTCGATGGAGATCGGGCCGCGCGAGGGCTTCGGCGGTGCGCAGCCGACGCTCTTCCTCAGCCGCCGGGACGCGCCGGAGCCGGGCAAGTCCCGGCTGCACATCGACGTCAACGCCACCGACCGCGATCAGGACGCCGAGCTGGAGCGCCTGCTGAAGCTCGGCGCCCGCCCGGCCGACATCGGCCAGACCGGGGACGAACACTGGCACGTCCTGATGGACCCGGAGGGCAACGAGTTCTGCCTGCTCAAGACCCGCCTGGCCCCGCTGTAGCGGCCGCAGCACCGCCCACCCCACTCCCGCGATGCCGTAGGACTGGGACAACAGCCACCGACGCCTACTGGTGGGTGCCCTTGACCGTGGGCTGCGTCTTCTGGTTGTAGATCTCCTTGCCGTTCGCGTCGTAGGCGTGGACGTAGGGGGCCGGGGGGAAGGCGTTCGCGTCGAGGCCGGTGGAGATGGCCGCCGTGTAGGCGAACGCGCCGCCGGCCATGACGGTGGGGTACTGCGTGGGGTCGTCGCCGTAGCTGATGGTGACCTTGGCGACGTCGGGTGTGTAGTGCCCGGCGCCCAGCGAGAGGCGCTGCCCGGTGCCGGCCGGCGTGCTGAAGCTGTCGAAGAACTCGATCAGGTGACCGGTGCCCCACAGGCGATCGTTGATGAACGTCGCGGGGACGGACCTGCTGTGGCCCTTGGGGCCCTTCGACTCGCACTGCACGTACTGGTCGGCGGAGTTGACGGCGATGACCACGCCGTCGGTGTCCGGCGAGGCGACGGGAGTGCGGACCGCGATCACCGCGTGGTACTGCGACGCGTCGGAGCCCAGGCAGGAGGCCAGGATCCCGGCGACGGTCCCGGCGTCGATCGGGGCCGTCGCCGTGCTGGTGACGGTGAAAGCGGCCGGGGGGTGGGGGGAAGCCGACACGGAGGGGGCGTCTGTGGTGGCCGCTCCTTGTCGTGGTCCCGGTGAGTGTTGTGGTCCCGGTGAGTGCAGCACGGACGGGAGGGCCAGGCACACGGCTGCCGCCGTGCAGGCCGCGGCCGCGCCCAGGGCGTACCGGCGGTGGCGGCGCCGGTCGGCGCGTCGGCGGATCTCCGCAGCGGGCAGGGCCGGTGCGGGCATCTGCGTGCCGAGCAGCCGCAGCCGGTCGGCGAGGGTGTCGTGGATGGGGTCAGACACGGAGCTTTCCTTCCTCGCTGGTCGGGGTTCGGTCGGCGAGTTTGGCCGCGAGCGCGGTCCGGCCGCGGGCGAGGCGGCTCTTGACGGCGCTGACGCTGGCGCCGGTCTCGGCCGCGACCTGCTCGACGGAGAGGTCGCACATGTGGTGCAGGACCAGGGCGCCTCGCTGCGCCTCGGGCAGGTCACGGAGCGCGGTGACCAGCATCAGGTGCTCCTCGGTGGGCGGCTCGACGGTGGGCGGCTCGTGGCGGTGGTGGCGTCCGGCCAGGTGCAGGCCCCGGGCGAGACGTCGCCAGCGGGAGAGAGCCAGCCGCCGGGCCGTGGTCCGGATCCATGCCTCCGGGGCGCTGTCCGGGTCGAAGGTGCGCCTTCGGTCCCACGCGCGGATGAACGCCTCCTGGACCACGTCCTGTGCTTCGGACCAGTTTCCGGTCAGCGCGTAGAGCTGCCCGGTCAGGCGGGAGAAGGACGCCGCGTAGAACGCGTCGAACTCCTGTGGCGTCATCAAGGGCCTCTCCTCCGGGGCTGTCCGTCAGCTCGCGGCACTGGCGGCTCGCGAGGAAGAACTCCTCGGCTGCGGCGGTGGAGCCGTGCGTCCTGGGCGGAGCCTCCCGCCCTGTACGCACGAGCGCCGCCCCGGGGTTGCACCCGCGGCCTATGACCTGGATCACGTGTGCGGGGTACGACCTGCCGGGCGTCGGGAGGCGTACAGGGCCGCAGGCGTCAACCGGACGCCCGCAGGAAAGGACACGGATCCATGCGTATCCGCCCGATCGTGCTCATCGCCGCCACCGCCACCGCCGCAGCCGTCGCGACCGCGGGGGGAATGGCCACTGCCGCAACCGGCACCCCCACGGCCACCCCCACGGCCCACGGCAAGCCCTCCGGCGCGCCCACCGCCACGGCCCCCGGCGCCGGATCGGCCGACGCCCCGGTGGTCTCCGGCAGCGGCTCGTCCGCTCCCCGCGTGACCGCTCCCCCGGCCGCTTTCACCGTCACCAGCACGGCGACGGCCCCGATCGACGCCGGGACCGTCGCCGGGATCCTGGCCTCCTGCCTGGGCTCCGACGCGTCGCAGTACCACGCGGTGATCGCGGTCCGCACTCCCGTCGCCTCGCCGGACACCGACGGCGTGGTCATCGCCGTCAACTCCGCCGGCCAGTACGTGCAATGCGAGTCGAAGGGCCACAAGGGCAGCAGCAGGTCCGTCCCCGCGACGTTCATCAACGATCGCCTGTGGGGCACCGGTCACCTGATCGAGTTCTTCGACAGCTTCAGCACGCCGGCCGGCACCGGGCAGCGCCTCTCGCTGGGCGCCGGGCACTACACACCCGACGTCGCCAAGGTCACCATCAGCTACGGCGACGACCCCACGCAGTACCCCACCGTCATGGCCGGCGGCGCGTTCGCCTACACGGCGGCCATCTCCACCGGCCTCGACGCGAACGCCTTCCCCCCGGCCCCCTACGTCCACGCCTACGACGCGAACGGCAAGGAGATCTACAACCAGAAGACGCAGCCCACCGTCAAGAACACCCACCAGTAGGCGTTGCGTCAGGCCTCCGCTCCGGGTCCCGACCGGCCCGCTCGCGGACCCTGCCGCGGGGCCGGTCGCTCCCGCAGAAGGGTGCCCTACCCGGCGGCGCGGTCGTAGGCGCGCAGGGTGAGCAGGGCGGCGAGGGTGACGCCGGGGCGGGCCTGGGTCTCGATGGTGGGCGACCAGCGGGCCCAGCGGATCGGCCAGCCGCCGTCGTCCTGCTGCTGGGCGGCCAGGTGTGCCAGGCCGCGGTGCAGCTCGGCGTCGGTGAACCAGGGCCGGGCCGGGCTGTCCGGGGTGGGCGCGTAGTCGTGCGGCAGGTGGTGCTCGCCCGGGGCGTAGCCGGGGGCGGTGCGGGCCTGTTCGGGGTGGTCGGGGTCGAGCAGGACGATGCGCTGCTCGCGGACCAGCTCGCCCAGGCGGCGGGCCTGGCCGCGGGCCCAGTCGCGGTCCGGGGCGGCGGCGAGGAAGGTGACGGCGGCGCCGGCCTCGTACGGGTGGGTCTGCTCCAGCCGCTCGACGGCGCGGCGGCAGAAGTCGGCGGCGGCCGCCACCCAGGGGTGGTCGATGCCGGCGCGCAGCAGCGGGGCGGCGATCTGTCCGGTGGCCAGCAGGTCGGCGCCGGGGTCGTCGGGGACGGGCAGGAACGGCGGGTGCGGGTAGGGGCGCAGGGTGGGCAGGACGGCGGGCACGCCGCCCTCGGCGGTGGTGTGGGCGCTCAGCCAGTCGCAGATCCGCCGGGCCCGTTCGCCGTGCAGGGCGCCGGCCTCCTGCAGCACCTGCAGGGCGGCGGGCACCGCGATGGGCTGGGGGGCGGGGCCGCGGACGTCGGGTTCGAGACCGAAGGCGTAGCCGTCGTCGGCGGTGGCGTAGGCGTCCAGGGCGGCGAGCAGCCCGGCGGGCGTTTCGCCGTCGGTGCCCTCCCCGGCGGGGCCGGCGCCGAAGTGGAAGGCGAAGCGCCGCTGTTCCAGGACGCGTCCCGAGGTCCACAGGTACCGGCCGGCGCGTTCGAGCATGCTGTCGTTCACCCAGGTCATGCCTACGACGGTAGGCCGGGAAGGGCCCGGCGGCCTTGAACGAATCGGCCGTACGGCGCGGGCCCGGCGCGGCTGCGCGGGGGTCCTCTGCTGGCCTCCACCCGGCTCGACCCCACCGTCCCCCTACTCCCCCGCCCCCGCCCCCTCCCGCAGGAACCCCGCGAACGCCGCCACCGCCGGCGGCACCCGCTGCCCGCGGCGGGTCACCGTGTGCACGTGCCGGACCGGGGTGTCGTCGGGGTGGAGCGGGACGAGGGCGATGTCGGGGCGGGCGGCGCGGGCGGCCAGCGAGGGGATCAGGGTGGGGCCCAGGCCGGCGGCGACCAGGCCGAGTTTGGCCGTCCAGGCCGCGACCGCGTACTCGATCCGGGGCTGGAAGCCGCTGCGCAGGCAGGCGGCGAGGAGGGTGGTCTCGGCGTGGCGGCGGGCGGCGATCCAGGGTTCGTCGGCGAGTTCGGCCAGCCGCAGGCGGCGCCGGCCGGCCAGGCGGTGTCCGCGTGGCAGGGCTACCAGCACCGGGTCCTCCAGCAGCGGCCGCACGTCGAACTGGTCCGCGTCGTAGGCGTCCTGGTCGTAGGAGGCGACGACGGCCAGGTCGATCGTGCCGTCGCCGAGCAGTTCCAGCAGGTGGGCGGAGAGGCCTTCGGTGAGGCTGATCGCCACCTGCGGGTGCGCGGTGCGGAAGGCGGCGAGCGCGCCGGGGACGAGGGCCGCGTTGGCGCTGTCGAAGGCGCCCACCCGCAGCTGTCCGGCGGTGAGTTCGGTGAGTGCGGCGAGGTCGCGCCGGGTGGTGTCGAGGCGTTCGAGCATGGCTTCGGCGTGCGGCAGCAGGGCGCGGCCGTGCTCGGTCAGCCGTACGCCGCGGGCCAGGCGGTCGAACAGCGGGGTGCCCAACTCGCTTTCCAGGGTGGCGATCTGGCGGGAGATCGCGGACTGGGTGAAGCCCAGCCGCTCTCCGGCGGCGGTGAAGGAGCCGAGGTGTGCGACGGTGCGGAAGACGTCCAGCCAAGCCATGTCCATTCCGCATGGTTACCATGCCGGACATTCGCTTGTCGCCTGGCTTGGGACTGCCTAGCGTGGTGGCCATGGAGAAGATCGCCTTTCTGGGGCTGGGCCGCATGGGCCTGCCGATGGCCCGTCGCCTCGCCGCCGCCGGCCACCCGTTGACCGTCTGGAACCGCTCCCCCGGCCGCGCCGGGGGCCTCACCGAGGCCGCCACCCCGGCGGAGGCGGTGCGGGGCGCGGACGTCGTCGTCACCATGCTCTCCGACCCGGCGGCGGTCGCCGAGGTGGCCGGGCGCTTCACGCCGGAGCTGGCGCCGGGCACGCTGTGGATCGACATGTCCTCGATCGGCCCGGCCGCCACCGCCGGCCTGCGCGAGCAACTCCCGGACGGCGTCGCCCTGGTGGACGCCCCGGTGCTCGGCAGCGTGGGCCCGGCGGCCACCGGCGGCCTGACCGTCCTCGCGGGCGGCGAGGACGCCGACCTGGATCGCGCGCAGCCCGTCCTGGAGCAGCTGGGGCGGGTGCGGCGCTGCGGTGGCCCGGGGGCGGGGGCGGCGCTGAAGGTGGTGGCGATCGGGGCGATCGTGGCCTCGGTCACGGTGGTCGGCGAAGTGCTGGCGGTGGCCGGGGAGTTGGGCGTGCCGCCGGAGGTGGCGCGGGAGGTGCTGGCGGCCGGGCCGCTCGCGGGGGTGGTGGCCCGGGCGCACAGCACGGACTCGGACTTCCCGGTGCGCCTGGCCGCGAAGGACCTGGCCCTGGCGGGCGGCGGCCCGGTCCTGGCGGCGGCCCGGGAGGTGCTGCTGGCGGACCCGTCGATCGCCGAGGAGGACCTGTCGGCGGTGGTGGGCGCCCTGCGGCGGGGGTAGGGCCCGAAGTCCCGGGCGCCGTAAGGCCGGTGGCGGGTCCGCACCCCGCCACCGGCCGGGAGGCCCGGCCCGCCCTCCCCGGCCGGGAGCCCCGGCCTCCCCGGGCCCCGCCCCGCCTTCAGCCGATGACCGCGTCGACCTCGATCTCGACCAGCCACTGCTCGTCGAGGAAGCGCGAGACCTCCACGAAGGTGCAGGCCGGGCGGATCGTCGCGAAGCGTTCGCCGTGGGCGCGGGCGGCCTCCTTCCAGCGCGTGATGTCGGTGAGCATGATGCGGGTGCGCACGACGTCCCGGAGCGAGGCGCCGGCCTCCTTGAGGGCGGCTTCGGCGATGTCCAGGCAGCGGGCGGTCTGGGCGTGGACGTCACCCTGCCCCACCGTGGTGCCGTTCTCGCCGAGCGGGGCGGTGCCCGCGACCGCGACGTACGGGCCCTTGCGCACGGCCCGGGAGAAGCCGATCCGCGGTTCGAGGGGGGAGCCGGAACTGACCATCTGTCGAGTGTTCTCCATGCCGCCATCGTGCCGCACTAGTGCACCCGTGGCCGTCCTTGACGGCCTCCGGCCTGCGCGGATGCCGGAGCCGGGCGCCGCAGCCCGCCGGAACCGGGCCCCGAGTGCCCTACTGTACTAGTACACCAAAGCCAAGTTCCCGCAGTACAGGGCTTGTTGAGCCCATGCGTACGGCGTACATTCGTCGGCATCGGACACCACCGACCACCGTACGCACGCACCGACGGGAAGCCCCCATGGACAACACCGACATCCTCGTCTCCGGCGGCGGCATCGCCGGCCCCGCCCTCGCCCACTGGCTGCGCCGCCACGGCTTCAACCCCACCGTCGTCGAGCGCGCCCCCGGCCCGCGCCCCGGCGGGCAGGCCGTCGACCTGCGCGGCGCCGCACGCACCGTCGTCGAGCGGATGAGCCTGACGGAACGCGTCCGCGCGCTGTGCGTCGACCAGCGCGGCGTCGCCCTGGTCGACCGGCGAGGGCGCCGGACCGCCCGGATCCCCGTCGAGCTGTTCGAGGGCGAGGGCATCGTCTCCGAGGTCGAGATCCTGCGCGGCGACCTCGCCGACGTGCTCCGGGAGGCCACCGACGGCGTCGAGTACCTGTGGGACGACACCGTCACCGCGCTCGCCGAGGACGCCGACGGCGTCACCGTCACCTTCGAGAACGTCCCCGCCCGCCGCTTCGCCCTGGTCGTCGGCGCGGACGGCCTGCACTCCGCCGTACGCCGCCTCGCCTTCGAAGCCCCCGACGGCAGCGGCAGCGGCAGCAGCCTCGGCAACGGCGGCAGCAGCGGCCGCAACAACAGCAGCCACTACCACCCGCTCGGCGGCTACCACGCCTGGTTCACCGTCCACGACCCCGCGCTCGCCCGCGACCTCGACAGCTGGTTCCTGATGTACAACGCCCCCGGCGGCCTGGTCGCCGGCGCCCGCCCGGGCCGGCTGCCCGGCGAGGTCAAGGCCTCCCTCGGCTTCCGCTCCGCCCCGCTGACGTACGACCGCCGCGACAGCGCCGCCCTCAAGCGCCTGCTCGCCGACCGCTTCGCCGGCGCCGGCTGGGAGGTGGACCGGCTGCTCGCCGGAATGCGCACCGCCGAGGACTTCGCCTTCGACTCCTTCGGCCAGATCCGCCTCGACCACTACAGCCGCGGCCGCGTCGTCCTGCTCGGCGACGCCGGCTACAGCCCCAGCCCCCTCACCGGCCTCGGCACCAGCCTCGCCCTCGTCGGCGCCTACCTGCTCGCCGGCGAACTCGCCGCCGCCGACGGCGACTTCCGCACCGCCTTCGCCCGCTACGAGGAACTGATGCGCCCCTACGTCGCCCGGGCCCAGGAACTGCCGCCCGGCGGCCTGAGCGGCTACGCCCCCGACACCGCCCTCATGATCCGCCTGCGCGCCGCCTCCATGCGCTGGATGAGCCGCCGGCCGCTGCGAAGCCTGCTCGCCGCCCAGTTCACCAAGGCCGACGCCATCGACCTGCCCGACTACCCGCTGCCGGCCCGCACCACCGCGGCCTGAAGGGCCACCGGGCTTGCACGGGGGGCTTGCACCTCACGCGGCGTCAGGAGGAATGCTCGTGCCATGACCACCGAACAGACGTGGAAGGTCGGCCCCCTCGCCGAGGCCAGCGGCCTGACCGTACGCACCCTGCACCACTGGGACGGAATCGGCCTGCTCAGCCCTTCCCTGCGCACCTCCTCCGGCCACCGCGCCTACACCGAGCCGGACGTCGTCCGCCTCTACCAGATCCTCGCCCTGCGCCGCCTGGGCCTGGGCCTGGACACCATCGCCACCTGCCTGGACGCCGGCATCGACCCCGTCCGGCTGGTGCGCGAGCACCTGGCCGCCACCGACGCTTCCCTCACCGCCCTGCAGGCGCTGCGCGAACGCCTCGCCCACGTGCACACCGAACTCACCGCCGAACGCACCCCCGACACCGCCGACCTGCTGCGCCTGGTCCAGGCCGTCGGCGCCACCGGCCCCACCGGCCCCGCCGCCCAGGAGGTCCTGCACCGCCACCTCGACGACGACCAGGTCCACGCCCTCGCCGACCACGCCGCCGCCCTCGGCCCCGCCGCCCACTACCTGCTGGAGGTCGAATGGCCCCAGCTCTACCGCAGCGCCGAAGCCCTGCGCACCGCCGGGGTCGACCCCACCGACCCCCGGGTCCGCCGCATCGCCGGACGCCTCGACGAACTCTCCCGCCTCTTCAGCGGCGGCGACACCACCCTCGCGGCCGCCGTCCGCACCGCCTGGCGCGAGGAACCCGCCGCGATGTCCGGCGTCCCCGACGCCCCGGCCGACGCCTGGGCACCGCTGCGCACCTACCTCGACCAGGCCCGCCGGAGCTCATGATGACCGCCACCCCGCCCACCGACCCCACGCCCACGGACCCCGCCGACCCGCACCGGCTGCCCCACCACGTGCAGCTGCGCCTCCACCTGGCCGCCGCCCTGCCCGTCCTCTCCCCGGCCACCCTCGCCGCCACGGCCGGCCTCCTGCCCTGGCCGACCCTGCCCGCCATCACCGCCGCACTGGTGGTCCGGGCCTGCCTGCTCACCCCGTGACCCCGGGCGGCCCCGGCCCGGCCCCACGGGGGTGGACCGGACCGGGCCCGCCCGGGGCAAACACCACCGCCCTGCCCGCCCCGGGGACACCGCGGCGGGCAGGGGACTATCACGATCTAGGTGTACGACACCCGGTTGGACTAGGTGTTGATCTTGCTGTCGGGCGTGGGCCGGGTGGCCTACGCCCGTCCGGCGG
>NZ_JBITTM010000049.1:0-66890 GCF_044541955.1 Kitasatospora sp. NPDC085464 | reverse complement strand
GGGAGACAGACTTCCGCAACAAATCGACAAAGCACTAGCTCGACCAACGGATTTCGCCCGTTAGCGTGATATCCACCCGGGCCGCGCATAACGGGCAGGAAACCGGACAGCGCACCGACACACCGCCACCGAGCTGGGATTCTGCCCGTACGGACGCCGGTTCGCGGGCGATCCGGAACGGCGCTTCGACGCGACGCGAACCGCCATGCGCACCACCCCGGCGCAGAGCGATCGCCCATGCGCCCCGGAAAAGTTCGACCACCCTTCCGTGTCGACTTTTCCAGCCATTCGCAGACCATCGGAAAGTCACACCGAAACGGGGGCCACGGCGGGCCACAAGGGGCCGCGGACAGACCACAACGGGCCGCGAACGGACCGCCGGCGGACCGCGGTGAACGTCAGACCATCTTGCCGGGGTTCAGGATTCCCAGCGGGTCGAAGACCGCCTTCAACTGCCGCTGCAGGTCCAGCGCCACCGGACCCAGTTCGCGGGCCAGCCAGTCCCGCTTGAGCAGCCCCACGCCGTGCTCCCCGGTGATCGTGCCGCCCAGCTCCAGTCCGAGCGCCATGATCTCGTCGAAGGAGCGCTGGGCACGGGCGGCCTGCTCCTCGTCCGAGGCGTCGAAGATCACGATCGGGTGGGTGTTGCCGTCCCCCGCGTGACTGACCACCCCGATGGTCAGCCCGTGCCGCTCGGCGATCGCGGCGACGCCGTTCAGCATCTCGGCCAGCCGGGAACGCGGCACCGCCACGTCGTCGATCATCGTGGTGCCCAAGCGGTCCATCGCGGGCAGCGCCAGCCGCCGGGCGGCCAGCAGCAGATCGGACTCCGCCTGGTCCTCGGCCGGCACCACCTCGGTCGCCCCGGCCTCCCGGCACAACTGCTCGACCCGCGCCAGCTCGCCCGCGCGGTCCGGGCCGTCGAACGCCACCAGCAGCAGCGCCCGGGTCGACTCGGGCAGCCCCATCTGCCCCAGCTCGTTGACCGCCCGCACGGACACCGCGTCCATCAGCTCCATCAGCGACGGGGTCAGACCGCGCGCCATCACCTCGCAGACCGCCGCACCGGCCGCGTCCGCACTCGGGAACTCCGCCGCCAGCGCCAACTGCGGGGCCGGCGCGGGCCGCAGAGCCAGCACCGCCCGGACCACCACGCCGAGCGTCCCCTCCGAGCCGACGAACAGCCGGGTCAGGTCGTACCCCGCCACGCCCTTGGCCGTCCGGCGGCCGGTCGACAGCAGCCGCCCGTCCGCCAGCACCACGTCCAGGCCGAGCACGTACTCACTGGTGACGCCGTACTTCACGCAGCAGAGCCCACCCGCGCCGGTGCCGATGTTGCCGCCGATCGTGCAGGACTCCCAGCTGGACGGGTCCGGCGGGTAGGACAAGCCCAACTCCTCTACCGCACGCGAGAGTTCGGCGTTCACCACACCCGGTTCGACGATCGCGATCCGGTTCACCGGGTCGATCTCCAGGATCCGGTTCAGCTTCACCAGCGACAGCACGACGCAACCGTCCACCGCGTTCGCCGCACCCGACAGCCCGGTCCGGGCACCCTGCGGCACCACCGGCACGCGCAGCTCGGTCGCCGTGCGCATCACGTGCTGCACCTGCTCGACCGTCTCCGGGAACACCACCACGGCGGGCACGCCGGCCGCGCAGAACCCGGCCATGTCGCGGCTGTACGCGGCGGTCACGTCGGGATCCACCACCACGGCCCCGGCCGGGAGGCCCTGCGCCAGTCGGTCCGTCAGATCACCCATCGCCGCCTCCGCTCGCCGCCCGACCAGCTCCCCCTCCGCACTCTGCCCGCGTGCCGGGAGAGGGGCAAGTGGGCCCCGGGCGGCGCGGGACGGGGAGGGACGGGGGAGGGACGGGGAGGGACGGGGAGGGACGGGGAGGGACGGGGAGGGACGGGGGAGGGACGCCCGCCGGGCCGCAGGAGAGCAGCAGGAAGGCACCCGGGCCGGGGCTCCGGCGGGCGTGGCAGCGGGCGTTCCCGGGCGCAACCCGCACACCCCGGTCACGGGTCACGCCCGCCGGAGGGTGGGGCCGGCCAGGGCGGTCAGGCCGGCGGTGCCGGCGGCGAGGGCGCAGAGGAGGGTGGGCAGGGTCGCGCCCGCCGTGTCGGCGAGCACGCCCAGCAGCGCGTTGGCGAGCACCAGGGCCCCGCTCTGCACGAGCGTCAACAGCGCCTGCACACGGGACAGATGGGAGTCCGGCGCGCCGGCCGCCACCAGCGGTCCGAGGTGGCAGGCGAAGAGCCCGGAGCCGACGCCCGTCACCGCGCTGCCGGCCACCGCTGCCGCCGGTCCCGCGGCCAGCGCCAGCAGCGTGACCCCCACGGACGCCGTACAGAGCCCGGCCGCCGCCCCGACGCCCGCCCTGGGCAGCCCGCCCCGCCAGGCGATCAGACCTGCCACCGCGAGCACCCCGGCCGCCTGTCCGCCGGTGACCAGCCCCGCCGTGCCCGCCGTCCAGCCGTGCGCCCGGGCGAGCAGCGGGGCGAGGAGTGACATCACCGGCAGCAGCGCCCCGGCGGCCGCGCCGGTGAGCAGCAGCGCGGCGCGCAGCAGCGGGTCGCGCAGGGCGAGCCGGACGCCGGACGCCGCCTCGCGCAACAGGCCGGCCGGCGCGTCGGACGGCGCGGCCGACGGCGCGGCCGCCCCCGGCCGGAGCCGCAGCAGGACCAGCAGGACGACCCCGAAGCTCGCCGCGTCCGCCACCGCCGCACCGGGCAGCCCGCCGACGGCGACCAGCAGGCCGCCCAGCGGCGCCCCGAGCAGCGCGGCGCCCTGCCCGCCGGCCTGGCGCAGGGCGAGCGCCCGGGGCAGCCGGTCGGCGGGCACCAGCCGGTTGGGCATCGACCCGCTCGCCGGGAGGTGGAAGGCGTCGACGGTCCCGATCACGGCGGCCGCCGCGACCAGCAGCCACAGCGGCGTGCCGCGGCTGCCCGCCACCAGCGCCAGGGCGGCGGTCGCGACCAGCATCACCGCGTCCGCGGCGAGCATCACCCGGCGGGCGCCGACCCGGTCCGCGACCGCGCCGCCCAGCAGCACCAGGGCCGTCCGGGGCACGGTGATCGCGGTCAGGACGAGCCCGGTCGCCCCGCCGCCGTGCGCGGACGTGGCCCACCCGAGGGCGAAGTACAGCGCGGCGTCGCCCAGCAGTCCCGCCTGGGTGCCGGCCAGCCACAGCAGGTAGGGCCGGGGCAGCGGCGACCGCACGGCAGCCCGGGGAACGGTGGCGTCGGGATCGGCGGCCTCGGGAACGGCGGCCGCGGGATCGGCGGCGGTGGGAACGGCGGCCTCGGTCATGCCGGGCGACGCTAGGACCCTCGACCCGGTCGAGGGCAAGCACGGTCCACCGGCCGAGCGACCGCCTCGACCTCCACCCCGGGCGTACCGCCCCCGGCCCGTAAGCCCGCGGCCACAGCGGCCGGTTGGGCCGCCGCGACGACCGGGACCGGTGCCCGCAAACGCAGAGGGCGGGTGCCGACTCGATGTCGGCACCCGCCCTGAGCAGGTGGTTCTCCTACCGGCGGAGAGCGTGGGATTCGAACCCACGGTGACGGGTCACGCCACGACAGTTTTCAAGACTGTTCCCTTAGGCCGCTCGGGCAGCTCTCCAGGCGGAGGTCAGCCTAACGGGTCCGGCGGGGTTCGGCGCACACGGTTTCGCGGCGTCGCGGGTCAGCGGGCGGGGGTCACTGGTCGCCGTCGCGCTGGCCGAGGGTCACCTTGGTGGTGAGGGTCTGGCCGTTGCGGGTGTACTCGACGTCGACGGTCTCGCCGGGCTTGTGCGTCCAGATCCGGCTGACCAGGGCGGGGCCGTTCTCGATCGGCACGCCGCCGAGCTTGGTGATGACGTCGCCCGGCTTGAGGCCGGCCTTGTCGGCCGCGCCGCCGGGGGTGACGGCCGGCTGGCCCTGGATGTCCTTGGTCTGGATCTGCGCGCCGTCGCCCTTGTAGTCGTCGTTGCGCAGCACGTCGAGCTTGGCGTAGACGGGCTTGCCGGTCTTGATCAGGGTGTCCGCGACCCACTTGGCCTGGTTGATCGGGATGGCGAAGCCCAGGCCGATGCTGCCGGCCCGGCCGTTGGCCGAGGCGTTGGACTGGATCGCCGAGTTGATGCCGACCACCGCGCCGCCGGAGTCGAGCAGCGGGCCGCCGGAGTTGCCGGGGTTGATCGAGGCGTCGGTCTGCAGGGCGTTCATGTACGAGGCCTGCGAGCCGGTCTCGTCGCCGGATGCGACCGGGCGGTCCTTGGCGCTGATGATGCCGCTGGTGACGGTGGACTCCAGACCGTACGGCGCGCCGATCGCGACGGTGGCGTCGCCGACGTTGACCTTGTCGGAGTCGGCCAGCGGCAGCGGGGCCAGCTTGCTCTTCGGCGGGTTGTCGATCTTGATGACGGCGACGTCGTAGCCCTCGGCGTGGCCCAGCACCGAGGCGTTGTACGAGGTGCCGTCGGCGAACTTGACGGTCAGTTTGCCGCCGTTGAGGGTCGGCGCGACCACGTGGTTGTTGGTGAGGATGTGGCCCTCGGTGTCGAAGACGAAGCCGGTGCCGGTGCCGGACTCGCCGTTGCCCTGCGCCTTGATGGTGACGACGCTCGGCAGCGCCTTCTGCGCGATGGCGGCGATCGAGCCGGGGGCGGGCTCGTTCTTCTGGGTGTCGCTGGCCTGGACGGTGGTGCTGCGGTGGTCGTCCGCGGAGCTGCTGCTGCCGTTGCGGTCGGCCACGGTGACGCCGACGGCGCCGCCGGCCACCCCGGCGACCAGCGCGACGGCCGCGATCACGGCGACCAGACCGCCGCGCTTCTTGCGCGGGCCGCCGCCGGTCGGGCCACCGGGGTAGTCGGCCGGGTAACCCAGCGGGCCGGACGGGCCGCCGGGGTGGCCCGCGCCGCCGGAGGTGGCGTCGTGGGTCGGGCCCCAGCCGCCGAGCGGCTGGCCGGCGCCGAACGGGTGGTGGCCGTGTGCGCCGGGCGCGGCCGGGGTGCCGGGGGCGGATGCGGCGGCGTACGGGTCGTGCGCGCCGGCGGCGGGGACGCCGTGGGTCGGCGTGGCGTACGGGTTGGCGGCCGGCGGCAGCACCGGGGCCGCGGGAGCGGCCGGCGCGGGCGGCAGGACCGGCGGCGGCGCGTCGATGTACCCGGTGGCCGGGTCGACGGCGGGCTCCTCGGCAACCGGCGCGACGGGTGCGGCAGCTGCGACGGGTGCGGCGGGCGCCTCGGCCGGTGCCTGCGGCGCGGGGACCTTGGTGAAGGCCACGGTGGGCTTGTGCCCGCCCTCCGGCGCGGCGGCCTCCGGGGCCGGCTCCGACCCCGTCGGCTCGGCCGCGGACTCGGGCACCCGGCTGAACGCCATGGTCGGCTTGTGGCCGCCCTCCGCCGGAGCGGCACCGGCGTGGGCCGCGTCCGCCGGAGCGGCGTCGACGGCGTCGGCCGCCGCCTCCGGCTCGGTGACCCGGCGGAAGGCCATGGTCGGCTTGTGCCCGCCCTGAGCGGGGCCGTCGGGAGCCGACTCAGCCGCCCCCTGGCCGGCGGGCTGCTCCCCCTGCGGCCCGGTGGGCCCAACCTCGCGCTCGGTGCTCACGGACGACCTCCATAGCTGGCAGAACCAAGGACCATAGTTTTTCGCATTGTCGATTCGATTGCCGTAAGGACCCCTCTGAAGAACTCATAAGAATCCTTAGCCGGTGCCGACGGCCGGGGGCTCCCCTCCCCGCCTGGCGTCCCGCGATGCGGACCGCGCACGCCGTGGCCTTGGGCGTTCGCCCCCCTGCCGGTTAGCCTGTCGCTCCAAACTGACACGCGGGAGCTTGGACCGACCAGGCTGAGAGTGCGCATGTCGACCGTACGCCACGCGAGCGAGGCGCACGGTCGAGGGGGCGCAGACCGCCGGAACCTGTCCGGGTAATGCCGGCGTAGGGAGTATCGGCCATGCCGTCTGCTTCGCCATCCTCTTCTTCGGGTGCCCCCGGCTCCGGGGACTTCCCCGCCCCCGCGGATTCCTCCGGCCCCGTGGCCGGCACGGGTGCCGCGACCGCCGTCCTGGACCGCTCCGAGCGCCTCGAACGCGTCGAGGCGCCGCTGGTCCTGGACACCGAACCGCCGCGCACGCTGCGGTTCCGCGACCACTTCGCGCTCTGGATGAACCTGGGCGTCAGCCTGATCGGCTTCTCCACCGCCGCCACCGTGCTCGGCGCCCCCGGCAGCGAGCTGTCGCTGGCCGCCGCGGTGACCGCGATCGTGGTCGGCACGGCCGTCGGCACCGCGATGCTCGGCGTGGCCGCGCTGATCGGCGCCCGGACCGGCGCCCCCGCGATGGCGAACCTGCGCGGGCTGTTCGGCACCCGGCTGTCGTACCTGCCGACGGTGCTGAACATCGTCCAGTGCATCGGCTGGGGCGTCTTCGAACTGCTCACCATCTCGGCGGGCGCCCAGACCGTCGCCCACACCACCGGCTACCGCTGGCTGTTCGTGCTGCTCGCGGGGGCTGTGACCACCGCGCTGACGATCTGGCCGCTGGGCTCGATCGCGGTGCTGCGCCGCTTCGTGGCCGGCGCGGTGGCCGTGGCGATGGTGTACTTCACCGTCCAGCTGGGGCGTCAGGGCGTGCCGGACCCGGGCGCCGGCAACTGGCACGGCTTCCTCGGCGCGACCGACGCGATGATCGCGGTGTCGGTCTCCTTCGTCCCGTTGGCCGCCGACTACACCCGGCACTCGCGCACCGCGCGCTCGGCGTTCTGGGGCAGCTTCTCCGGGTACACGATCGCCCAGGTCTGGTGCTACGTGCTCGGCCTGATGGCGCTGCTGCAGTCCGGCGGCGACCCGGACAAGATCTTCGACTCCTTCCTGGGCGTCTGGGCCGGCTGGCTGTTCCTGCTGGTGCTGGTGCTGCGCGAGACCGACCAGTCCTTCGCCAACGTGTACTCGACCGCGATGTCGGTGCAGAACCTGCTGCCGAAGGTGGACCGCCGGATGCTGAGCGGCGGGATCGGCGTGCTGACCACCGTGCTGGCACTGCAGATCGACAAGTTCACCGACAGCTACTACAACTTCCTGGGCCTGATCGGCTCGGTGTTCGTGCCGCTGCTGGCGGTGCTGGCGGTGGACTTCTTCCTCGGCGCCGGGCGCCGCGGCTGGAACCTCGCCGAGGACGCGCCGGGCCGCTGGACGATGCTGCTGCCGTGGGTGCTGGGCTTCGCGGTCTACCAGTTCATCGCGCCGACCAAGGTGGCGGACTGGTGGACGGACTTCTGGACCTCGGCCCAGGACGCCCTGCACTTCACCCCGCAGGAGTGGACCTCCGCCTCGCTGTTCGCCTTCCTGGTGCCCGCCCTGGCCACCTGGGCGCTCACCCCGCTCTCCCGCCGCACGGCGCGCTGACACCCCGCGCCCCGGGGCCCGGCGCGCCGTCACCCGACGCGCCGGGCACCCCTCGCGCGGGCGCACGACGACCCTCGCGCGGGCGCCGGGCATCCCCCGCGTGGACGCCCGGCGACCCCCCGGCAACCGGCAGACGGCCCCACAGGTTGGGGCCGTCTTCGCCTCCCCGTCACCTCCGCCGCCTATCGTTGGCCCTGTGACCAGCCCAGACCTGTCCTCGGCGGCGGCGCGCACCGCGGTGCCCGTCCAGGTGATCGCCCACCGCGGTTCCTCCCACGCCCTGCCCGAACACACCCTCGCCGCCTTCCGGCGCGCGCTCGACGAGGGCGCCGACGCGGTGGAGTGCGACGTCCGGGTGACGGCCGACGGCCACCTGGTCTGCGTGCACGACCGGCGGATCGGCCGGGTGTCCAACGGCCGGGGCACCGTCTCGGCGATGACGCTCGCCGAGCTGGAGGCGTACGACTTCGGCGCCTGGAAGACCGGCCGCCCCAGCACCGACCCCGAGCTGCGCGGCGTGCTCCGGCTGGAGCGCCTGCTGGAGCTGGCGGTGGACTGCGGCCGCCCGGTGGACCTCGCGATCGAGACCAAGCACCCGGTGCGCTTCCGCGGCCTGGTGGAGGCCGAGCTGCTGCGGATGCTGGAGCGGTTCAAGATCGGCGCGGCCCGGGAGAACGACCGCCCGTCCGCCCGGATCATGAGCTTCTCCTCGGTCGCGCTGAACCGGGTGGCCGCCGCCGCGCCGGAGTTCCGGCGGGTGTTCCTGTTCGAGCGGGCGCTGCCGCTGGTCGGCCGACTGCGCGAGGGCGCGGCGCTGCCGGGCGGGGCGCGGATCGCCGGGCCGGGCATCGAGCTGGTGCGGGCCCGCCCGCAGCTGGTGACCCGGCTGCGCGAGCTGGGGCACGAGGTGCACGTGTGGACGGTGGACGAACCGGCCGACGTCGAGCTCTGCCTGGAACTCGGTGTGTCCGCGATCATCACCAACCGGCCCGCCGAGGTGCTGGCGCAGCTCGGCAGGTGATCCGCCGACGCACCGACGGCCGTGCCGGTGCGGACTGATCGGTCTGGTCGGCAGTCAAACCTTCCGCGCGCGATATTGCCGGAATTCCTTGCCCCGGGCGACAGAGGGTGAGCACGGAATGACCTCCGGTCGACCGTCCGTCGCCGTGCTCGAAATGGGCTCGCGGGATCGTCCGGTGCTCGTTTCCGACGCATTACCAAGGGGCATCTCTCCCTCGGCATACGCTGAAGGAGGTCCGGGGGTGGCGTTGATGGTGGCGCGTGAAGTGCCGACTTCATCGACCATGGCAGTGCCGCACGGCCCAGCGAGTGTCGGGGTCGCACGGCGCCGACTGCGTCGAGATCTGGGCGACCGGCAGATACCCGAACCGGTCATCGATGATGCCGTACTGATCCTTTCCGAACTGTTGAGCAATGCGTGCCGGTACGCCCGTCCGCTCGGCCCGCTGCCGGCGCTCGGGCGCAGCGCCCGAGCCGAGGTGCTCGGGCAGGTGCTGGTCGGCGTGCCGTCCGTTCCGTCCGGCCCCTCCGTGCCGTCCGGGGCGCACGCCGCGGACGGCGGCCGGGAGCACGGCGAGGGCACGGACGAGCCGGACGGCGGTGTGCTGGTCCGCTGGCAGATGCACGCCGACGGCGTGCTCACCCTGGAGGTCACCGACGGCGGGGCGGCCACCCGGCCGCTGCCCGCCAGTCCCTCGCTGACCTCGCGCGGCGGCCGCGGCCTGGGCATCGTCGACCGGCTGGCCAGCGACTGGGGCGTGCGCGACGCGCCCGGCGAGGTGACGGTCTGGGCGGCGCTGCCCGCCCGCAGCCGGCACGCCCGGCGCACCGGGGGCGACGCCCGCAGCGCGTAGGGCCCGTCCTCGCGCCCCCGGTGCCGGCGCGCCCCGGCGCGTTCGCGCGCGCCGGGGGTAGCGCGGGTGCCGGAGGAACGTCAGTAGGCTTCCCGGGACACAGGACCACCGTTCCCGGGAGAGCCGCACCATGGGCAAGAAGGCCGCCAAGAAGGCGCCGCAGCGTCAGTCCACCACCGCCGTCACGGGCGAGATCCCCGTGGTCGGGGCCCGAGAGGACTGCCCCTGCGGCTCGGGCCGCCGCTACAAGGCCTGCCACGGCCGGGAGGCTTCGCACGCGGTGCAGGAGCTGGTGCACCGCCCGTTCGAGGGCCTGTCGGGCGAGGCCGACTGGGTGGCGCTGCGCGAGCTGGTGCCCGCCGCCACGGTGCCGCTGACGCTGGCCGCCGGGGTGGCCGAGGGCGCCAACGGCGAGGTCCCGTCGGTGACCCTGGCCACCGTGCTGCCGCTGGCCTGGCCGGCCCTGCGCCGCCAGGACGGCTCGATCCTGCTCGGCCTGCAGACCCAGTCCTCCTCCGGCGACCTCAGCCGCGACCTCGGCGACGCCCTGGAGCTGGCCCTGGCCACCGAGCCGGGCACCCCGGTGCCCGCCCGCCGGACCGTGCCGGGTGGGCGCCGCCTGCAGGACATGCTGGACGCCACCGCCGCGTTCGCGCCCGCCGTGCACACCGGCTTCGAGTTCTGGCTGGAGGACGCCGAGACCGCCACCGGCGAGGTCGCCGCCTCCCTGGAGCGCGCCAACGCCTCGGCCATCCCGACCGAGAAGCTGGCCGGTGTCGACGCCGCCTACTGGTGCGGCACCCCGGACAAGAACCACCTGCGCTGGGTGATGACCGTCCCGGAGGAGCAGCTGCTGGACGCGCTGGCCCGGCTGAACGCCGCCGGTGAGGCCTCGCTCGGCCCGGACACCCGCCTGGTCGGCTCGTTCCGCGCGCACGGCCTGACCGTCCCGGTGTGGGACCTGCCGCTCGCGATGACCGCCGCCGACTGCGAGAAGCCGGCCGCCGAGTTCGGCGAGCGGCTCGCCGCCGTCCTCGCCGACACGACCCCGCTGACCGCCGAGGAGCGTCGCGCCCGCGCGAACCTGGTGAACCGTCAGGTCACCCTGAACTAAAGCGCGCAGGTTCCGCGTGATACGCGTCACATTGTCGCGGTGAACGCGCAATTTCCGGGCGTGGAGGGCGTCTTGGAAATTGGCGCGGGCGCGGATCCTTGTTACTGTCTAAAGAGTCCGGCCGCTGGTGCATCCCCCGTCGCCAGCGGCCGGATCTTTTGTTTTTCCGGCGGGCCGCGTGGATCACCGCGGATCAGTACGCCGAGCGGCCGCTGTCCAACCGGACCGTCGCATCGACCAACTCGCCCAGCAGCGGCCCGACCTGCGGCAGCCAGACCCCGCCCACCCCCGGTCGCGGCGCCAGCACCCAGCGCACCCGGCCGGCCGAGCCGCCGGGCGGCAGCGGCAGGAAGCCGCCCGGCCCGTGATAGCGCAACGATCCTGGCACCCAAGGGAGTTGGGCGAGCATCTCGCCGAGCGCATCCAGCGAGTACGGGGCCACCAGCAGCGCGTAGCGGCCCGGCATCGCCAGCACCGGGCCGAGCGGCATCCGCAACGCGCCCAGGTAGGCCAGCGCCCGCGCCCCGGCCTCCGCGGGCAGGCTGACCGCCGAGACCGTGGAGCCGGTGGCGGCCAGCACCGTCGCGTCCGGGCTCTGCCGCTCCCACCACCAGCGCACCATCCGGGCGTCCGTGGTGGCGGCCAGCAGCGAGGGGTCGTGCGGGTGCACGCCGGGGACGGTGCAGTCCCGGTCGCCGCAGGAGCAGCGCCCACCGCTCAGCACGGTGCCCGGCACCACGGGCCAGCGGTGGTCGACGGCGGCCGCCAGGGCCGCGGCCAGTCGGGCGGCACGCTCCTCCGACCGGTCCTTCGGGTTCTCACGCATGGCGCTCGTTCCTTTCCCTGACCGCTCGGCTCGCTCCGCTCCGTCGACATCCGTCGGGATCCTCCGCGCGGGCCCGCCGCGGCACGGCCCCGGGCGGTGCGGAGCGGGCGGCAATGCGGACGGGGCGGCTACGACGAGGAGCACGGTGTGGAGCACGACATGAGAAGGGCCGTGCACTGGAAACAGCCCTTGGAACGAGAATCCCGTATGCGACCGGATGGACGCCGCCCGGGCGCGTTTGGTTCCACCGTACGAGTGAGAGACTTCCGGCCGACCCGGCTCCCGGGCGGCACGGGCATACGATCCGGACGGCCGCCCGGTCCGTCCCCTCGGTTCTGCCCGTTCGCGGCTCGCTCCATGCCTCCCGGTCCGACCGGCGCGCACACGAACCCCGCACGCCCTCCGACCGGGTCGCAATGGCCGTGGAACCGGCCACCGCGTCGTCCTGGATCTGGACATGCCCCGAATGGCCTGTGTAGAAGTGGTGGCATTGCTGTCGATCAATGACGAGTAGTAGCGAATCGAGGCGAAACACGCCCTTTGGCCGTGCTCGCTCCACATTGGCCGTACCTGGGGGTTTCGCATGGCACGTAGCACCGCGTCAGGAGTGGCGGCATGACCGAGTCCCACCCGCCGACGGCCCTCCCGTCGACGACGACCGCCGAGCCGGGCGAGACCGGCTGCGCAGGCGGGCTCACCGTCCTCGACCCGCCGGGACTCCCCGGCCCCGCCGACGCCCAGGACGGCCCCGCGGACGCACCGGGCGCACCGGACGGCCCGGCCGACGACCGCACGGCACCGTCCACCGCCGTGCAGGACCGTTTGGCCGGACGCCTGTCCGATATCACCGCCCTGCACGAGCACACCGAGCGGCTCGCCCGGGCCCGCGGCCTCGCCACCACCCTGGACACCCTCCTCGCCTCCGGCGCCGCCCTGCTCGGCGCCCGCCGCGGCGTCCTGGTCACCCGGATGCCCGGCGGCGGCCCCGGCCAGCCGGTCGGCCTCGGCCTCGACCGCGCCAGCCTCGGCGCCCTGGAGACCGTCCCGCCCGAGCAGAGCCTGCTCGGACGGCTGCTGCGCGAACGGGACCGGCCCGAGCAACTGCACTCCCCCGACCTCGCCGAGGATCCGGCCATCGGCGCCCGGCTGCGCGAACTCGCCGTCCACCTCGGCCTCGGCGGCGCCTTCGGCCTGCCGCTCGCCACCCCCGAGGACGGCCCGCTCGCCGCCGCCCTCTGGTTCTGGGACGAGCCCGCCGAGCCGACCGAGTGCCGGCGCGAACTGGCTCGCCACTACTGCGCGATCGCCGCCCCGCTGCTCGCCAAGCAGCTGGAGGCGGAACGGATCCGGCGCACCACCGAGGCGCTGCGCCGCGGCCTGCTGCCCGACCACCTCCCCCAGACCGCCGGGCTGCGACTGGCCGCCCGGCTCGTCCCGGCCGGGCTGGACCGCTCCTGCGGCAGCGACTGGTACGACGCGATCCCGCTGCCGGACGGCACCGTCGGCCTCACCGTCGGCTCCGTCTCCGGCGACGGCCCGGGCGCCGGCCCCGGCTCGGCCCCCGGCGCGGCCGCCGCGATGGGCCGGGTGCGGGCCGCGCTGCGGGCCTACGCGGTGCTGGAGGGCGAGGACCCGGTCTCCGTCCTGGGCGACCTGGAGCTGCTGCTCAAGACCACCGAGCCGACCCGCACCGCCACCGCCGTCTACGCCTGGGTGGAACCCGAGGAGCGCCGGGTCACCCTGGCCGGCGCCGGGCACTGCCCGCCCGTCCTGGTCGGCCGGCGCGGCGCCGAGTTCGTGGAGACCTCGCTGTCCGCCCCGCTCGGCATGCTGGCCTGCTGGGAGGCGCCCGGGGTGGAGTTCACCGCCGAGCGCGGCGACACCCTGCTGCTCTACACCGAGGGCCTGGCCCGCCGCTGCGGCCCGACCCTGCACGCCGGGCAGGCCAACCTGCGCCGGGCCGCCGCCGACGCCCCGCGCGACGTGCGGATCGACCCGGACCGGCTCTGCGCCCACCTGCTCGCCGTCTGCCCGGCCCCGGAGGCCGCGACGACGGCCACCGACGACCTGATGCTGCTGGCAGCCCGCTTCGAGTAGCCGCGCGCTCCCGCGCGTGCACACGTCTCCCCGAGGTCCGCAGGGCCCGGACGGAGGCACCCGGACCGGGCCCGGACGGATGTACCGGGCCCGAACCGACGAGCGACCGGGCGTCCGTACCATGGACGCACGGCCGCCCGCGCGTGTCGCGATCCGACACTCCCCCGAGGGGCGGCGGTACCACCCCCAAGGAGGCGTTGCACGTGACCGAGGACCGCACCCCCGCGGTGGCCGAGAACCCCGAGGCCGAGGGCGGCGACGAGCCGCAGGAGTTCAAGGGCCGCAAGAACGGGCTCTACGGCGAGATCTCCGACGAGCTGGCCGCCTCGATGAAGTCCGGCTGGGCCGACACCGAGCTGCACGGCCTCTCCCCGGTCGCGCAGGCCCCGTACGCGGCCGAGCGCCGCGCCAAGCTGTCCGCCGCCTACCCGGGCGAGCGCCTCGTCGTCCCGGCCGGCAACCTGCGGGTGCGCTCCAACGACACCGACTACGCCTTCCGCGCCTCCAGCGAGTACGTGCACCTCACCGGCGACCAGACCGAGGACGCGGTGCTCGTCGCCGAGCCGACCGGCGGGACCGGCCACGAGTTCGCGCTCTACCTGCTGCCCCGCTCGGACCGCGAGAACGGCGAGTTCTGGCTGGACGGCCACGGCGAGCTGTGGGTCGGCCGCCGGTACAGCCTGAGCGAGCAGGAGCAGCTGCTCGGCCTGCCCGCCCGCGACGTCCGCAAGGCCGCCGAGGAGCTGGCCGCGGCCGCCGGGGACTCCACCGTCCCCACCCGGATCGTCCGCGGCTACGACGCCGGCCTGGAGGCCGCGCTGGCCGACGCCCTCGACGCCGACAAGGACGCCGAGTTCAAGGAGTTCCTGAGCGGCCTGCGGCTGGTCAAGGACGAGTGGGAGATCGGCGAGCTGCGCGCCGCCTGCGACGCCACCGTCAAGGGCTTCACCGACGTGGTCCGCGAGCTCGGCCAGGCCGTCGCCACCTCCGAGCGCTGGATCGAGGGCACCTTCTGGCGCCGCGCCCGGGTCGAGGGCAACGACGTCGGCTACGGCACCATCGCCGCCGCCGGCCCGCACGCCACCACCCTGCACTGGGTCCGCAACGACGGCGACGTGCGCCCCGGCGAGCTGCTGCTGCTGGACGCGGGCGTGGAGACCCACACCCTGTACACCGCCGACGTCACCCGCAGCCTGCCGATCGACGGCCGCTTCACCGAGCTGCAGCGCAAGATCTACGACGCGGTGTACGACGCCCAGGAGGCCGGCATCGCCGCGGTGAAGCCCGGCGCCCGCTTCCGCGACTTCCACGAGGCCTCGCAGCGGGTGCTCGCCGAGCGCCTGCTCGCCTGGGGCCTGCTGGACGCCTCGGCGTACGACGTCGAGAAGGTCCTGGAGCTGGGCCTGCAGCGCCGCTGGACCCTGCACGGCACCGGGCACATGCTCGGCCTGGACGTTCACGACTGCGCCCACTCCCGCCGCGAGGAGCACGTCGACGCCCTGCTGGTGCCCGGCATGGTGCTCACCGTCGAGCCCGGCCTGTACTTCCAGCTGGACGACCTGACCGTGCCGGAGGAGTACCGCGGCATCGGCGTCCGGATCGAGGACGACATCCTGGTCACCGCCGACGGCAACGAGAACCTCTCGGCCGGCCTGCCCCGCCGCTCCGAGGACGTCGAGGCCTGGATGGCCTCGCTGGCCTGAGCCCGGCCCGAGGGCCTGGCTGAACCGGGTCCGAACCGGTCCGGACCCGGTCCGAGCCGCCGTACGCCGAAGGGCCCGGCCTCCCGAACCGCTCGGGAGGCCGGGCCCCGGTGCGTCCGGGGGGTCAGCGCTGGACGGTGGGCCGGACGGCGACGGTCGCACCGTGGTGGCCGTCCGAGTCCCCGCCGACCTGGATCTCCACCGGGCCGGCGCTTCCGGTCCGCTTCAGGCCGACCCGGAACGCGTACTCGACCGGGTTGCCCCGCAGGACGCCGACCAGCTCGGCCGGCGCCACCCCGAGGCTGCCGTTGCAGTCCGCGGTCACCTCGAAGGACTTCCACTCGTTGCCGACCTGGTGGTGTCCGTGGCCGTGGTGGCCACGACGGCGGGCGTCTCGACGGCGGGCGGCGCGGTGGCGGTCGGGGCGGCGGAGGGGGCGGCGGTGACGGCGCTCGGCGCGGCCTCGGTGGGCGTCGCGGAGGCCGCAGCCGGCGTGCTCGTGGCGGATCGGACGGCGGTGGGGGCGGGGGCGGCCTGGAGGGCGGCCTCCGAGGCGTCGCAGGCGGAGGCACCGATGGCAGCCACGACAACGAGCGGGATAACCTTCGTAATACGGGCGATAACGGACGCGTTCATGTGACAGTCCCCCCAGAGGACACAGTGCTGGTGATGTCGGATGCGCGGACGCCTTGCCTGCGTCCCGAGGAACCGGCCCGAGCCCCGGCCCCGCCGGCTCGCTCTCCCCGCCTCTCACCCTGATAGACGTCCATCCCGGCAGGGGGTTGCAGGTGGATCCGAAAGGTTTTCCGCAACCTCGCCCCGGAACGCCGAAAGACGCCGTGACCAGGGGTTTTCCTGGTCACGGCGCCTCTCGGCGGTCGCCGGTCGACTACCTCACGATGTTCTCGAAGGCGATCTTCTCGCCGATCACGGTCAGCGGGCCGCTGCCGTCGTACGGCAGCGTCGCCTGCATCCGAATCGGCATGATCCCCGGTCCGTCGGCAGGGTCGACGCTCATGCGGTACATCACCGTGTGGCTCGCGCCCGGCGCCAGGGGGAAGGCGGCCGCCTTGCCGGCCGTCGCGTAGTCCATGCCGCTTCCGGGCGACATGCTCACCTTGGTCCAGGTGCCACCGTCCTGGCGCTCCAGCGTGCCGACGTTCATCGGGATCGGGCTGTTCGGCGTCCCCGGGTAGGGGTCGGTGAAGACCAGCGGCTGGACCGCCGGCAGGTTGACCGTGCCGGTGTTCCGGTACGTCACCACGATGCTCACCGGCAGCGGGTCCTTGACGGACACCATTCCCCCCGGAAGTATCCCGCTGTACGTCACGGCGACGGTGTCGCGGTTCACCGCCGGGGGGTCCGGAGCCTCAGACGGCGCCGGCCCCGGCGCCTTGTGGCCGCTGACGTCCAGGCTGTTGACGATCGTCTGCAGGCCCGCCTGGTAGTCGTCCTTGAGGCCGCTCGCCGCCACGTACACCTGGTCCGAACTCAGGGCCCACATCTGGGACGTGAACGAGTCACCGGGCTTGCAGGTGGCCTTCCACTGGGTCTTGTCGCCCGTCTTCCCCGCGATGGTGGGCCGGGTCCGCACGGCCGGGGAGACCGACGAGTAGGGCCCGGTGGGGATGTAGGGATGACCCCAGATCGGGCAGGACGGCTGGTGGCTCCAGCCCGAGCTTGAGGCCATGTCGCCCATCGTGGGCCAGATGGCGTGCGCGCTCTCGTCCGGGGTGTTGTAGACCGTGACGTAGACGCCGTACGGCTCGCACTCGTCCTGGGACCAGTTCGACGAGGAGTCCGTCGGCGCGCCCGGGCTCAGGACGCAGACCGTGGAGGCGTCGAGCGGCACCGTCTTCCAGCCCGCCGGCACCTTGAACTTGACGCCGCGGAACGAGTACGACGTCGCCGGACCCACCGGGGGTGCGGTGTTGGTGGCCGACGCGCTGGAGGACGGGGCGCCGTCGGCGAGGGGGAGGTCGGTCTCGGGCTCACCCGTCGTGGTGTCGGTGGCCGTGGGGGTCGCCGACGGGGTGGGAGTGACGATCGGCTCGGCGGTCGGGCTCGGGGAGGTCGTCAGTGAGGCGGCCGGCGGCGGCGGGGTCTGGTCGTGGGCGACCGGCTCACCGTGGAAGGTGAGCACGCCGAGCGCCATCGCCGCGGCCAGGCCGAGCGGGACGGTGACGGCGTACACCGGGCGCAGTCGGCGGATCCGGCTCTTCGGGGGTGCGGCCGGGCGCAGGCTGTTCGCCGTGACCAGGGCGGCACGCGCGCCCATCGCCTCGCGGAGCAGCCGTTCGGTCGGGGTTTCGGCCGGCCCGTCGCCGTCGCCGCCGATACGGCGGGGGAACTTGTCGGTCATCTAACCTTCTCCAGGTGCTTTTCCAAGGCGTCCAGGGCACGACTGGCCGTGGACTTCACGGCACCCCGGGAGAGCCCCAGGGTCTCGGCTATCTGCGCCTCCGACATGTCGGACCAGTAGCGCAGCACCAGCACCTCTCGCTGGCGGGGAGTCAATTCCTGCATCGCCACCAGGACCCGACGGTGCTCGTCGTTGAGGACGGCGTGGTCCTCCGCCGAAGCGGCGTCGGGCTCGTGCGGCGGCACGTACTCGCGGGCGGTCTTGCGACGGCGCAGCATCGAGCGGGCGCCGTTGACCACGGACGTCCGCAGGTACCCGAGCGCGTTGTCCAGGTCGTCCAGTTCCTCGCCGTGGCGCTGGTAGAGCTGGGTGAAGGCCTCCTGGACGACGTCCTCGGCCAGGTCCTGGTGGTCGACCAGGAGCACGGCCATCCGCACCAGGCCGAGCCGGTGGGCGTGGTAGAGGCCGGTCAGGGTGGGCCGTTCGTCCTCGGGCTTGCGACCGCCGCGCAGCAGCCGGAAGCCGGAACGGCGCTGCTTCACCTCCTGCTCGGTGACGGGGCCGGCGAGGGGCTCGCCGACCTCCTGCGCGCCGAACAGCGCGGCGACCACACCGCGGACGGTGAAGCCGCGCTCCTTTCCCGGCACGACGGTCGGCCCGATGGCCATGGACATGCGCGTTTCCGCTTTCCCCCGGGACGGTGACGGCGTTCGCCGCACCGTCAGGTCCACCTGATCAAGATCGTGATCGGGGGGATCCTCCCAGCTGCCCTCGCCTCGGTTCCCTCCGCCCCCACACCTAGTGGACGTGCGACAGGGGTGGAGGTTGCAGGTGGGTTCGAAGAAATGTCCGAGGAGCCCGGACGACTAGACTCACCGGCGTTCCGCCACCCGTGAGCAGGGGGTTCGCATGGCCGAGCAGGACGTCGAGGACGCGGTCGGCGCCGACACCGGAACCGCCGGCGCGACCGCCACAGCGACCGCCACCGGAGCCGCCACCGGAGCCGCCACAGCGACCGAGCAGCGGCCGCGGCCGGTGGCCGTCGCCATCGGCCGGCGGCCGGAGCCCGTGCACGACGTCGCGGTGTACGCCTTCGAGGGCATGGCCCCGTTCGAACTCGGCGTCGTGGTCGAGGTGTTCGGGCTGGCCCGGCCCGAGCTGACCGGGCTGCTGGCCACCCCCTGGTACGGCCTGAAGGTGTGCGCCGACCGGCCCGGGACGGCGCTGGACGCGGTGGGCGGCTTCACGCTGACCGCCCGGCACGGGCTGGACGAACTGGCGGCCGCCGACACGGTGGTGGTCCCCGGGGTGCCGAACGCCTTCGGCGGCGAGGTCTCCCCCGGGCTGGTGGCGGCACTGCGCACGGCGCACGAGCGCGGCGCCCGGATCGTGTCGATCTGCTCGGGCGCCTTCGCGCTGGCCGCCGCCGGGCTGCTGGACGGCCGGGAGGCGACCACCCACTGGCGGTACGCCGAGCTGTTGCAGCAGCGCCACCCGGCGGTGCGGGTCGACCCGGACGTGCTGTACGTGGACAACGGGGACGTGCTCACCAGCGCGGGCAGTGCGGCCGGGATCGACCTCTGCCTGCACCTGGTCCGCCGGGACCACGGCGCCAAGGTGGCCAACACCGTGGCCCGCCGCTTCGTGGTGGCGCCGCACCGGGACGGCGGCCAGGCCCAGTTCATCGAGGCGGCGGTCGGCACGGTCGAGGAGGAGGACGACGGGATCGCCCGCAGCATGCAGTGGGCGCTGGACCACCTGTCGTCCCCGCTGACCGTCCCGGTGCTGGCCCGCGCCGCCCGGATGTCGGACCGCTCGTACCTGCGGCACTTCACCGCCCGCAACGGGACCAGCCCGATGCGCTGGGTCGTCACCCAGCGCATCGCGGCCAGCCTGCCGCTGCTGGAGTCGCCGGACGGGACGGTGGAGGAGATCGCCGCGGCCGTCGGCTTCGAGAGCTCCGCGACCTTCCGCCACCACTTCGGCCGGGTGATGCGCACCTCGCCGACCGCGTACCGGCGTTCGTTCGGACGCGGGGTCGCCTGATCGCGTCACGCCGTCACTCCCTCAGGCCGTGGCGGCCTGAGGGAGTGACGGCGTGACAGTGTGACGACCGTGTCGAGCCGTTACGCGTTCTCCCGCCGGTCGGCGTTGGCGACGATGGCGTCGTGCAGCCACTGCGCCAGGCCCGGGGCGAGCTCCTCGTACACCTTCGTCCAGCGCGGGTCGGAGACGTACAGACCGGCCAGTCCGCGGTGGATGGTGAACGTGCAGTCGTAGAAGTTCCGGCAGATGTGCTGCCGGTGCGCCTCGGCGAGGTCCGTGGCCACCGTGCCGTCGGCGGGCTCGCCGGCGGTGATCGCCGCGGCCAGGGCGGTGTTGAGCTCGGTCATCTCGGCCTGGACCCGCTGCCAGTCGGCCTTGGAGTAGCCGCCGGTGCGGCGCTGGGACTCGGCCCAGGCAGCGGTGTCTCCCCAGCGCTGCTCGGCCTCCTGCTCCCACTCCTCCTGGTATCCCTCGCCGAAGATCTCGAACTTCTCCTCCGGGGTCAGCTGAATGCCCATTCTCCGTGCCTCCATGGCGTGTTCGACGGCTGCGGCGATGTCCTGGAGGTGCCGGATCCGGTCGGTCAGCAGTTGGTGCTGCCGCCGGAGGTGCTCGCTCGGACTGACCGAGTGGTCGTCCAGGATCGCCGCGATCTCCTCCAGGGGGAACCCGAGTTCGCGGTAGAAGAGGATCTGCTGCAGCCGGTCGAGATCGGCGTCCACGTACCGGCGGTAGCCGGAGCGGGTACGGCCGGCCGGGGACAGCAGGCCGATCTCGTCGTAGTGGTGCAGCGTGCGGACGGTCACCTTGGCGATCTTCGCCACGGCGCCGACCGAGTAGCCCTCACTGGTCATCGGAGTTCCTCCCTGGTGCTGACCACTACCCTCGGCTCTCACGTCGCGTGAGGGTCAAGCCGTCTTTCCGGGCGTCGACTGCTCGGGCGGGCGCTGCTCAGGTGTCGGCGCCGACCAGCGCCCGTTCACGCCGCCGGGCCGCCCGGCGTCCGCCGTCGCCCTGGCCGCCGGACCGGGTCCGGCGGGACTGCTGGGTGGGCCAGAGCAGCACGTACGCGGCGGAGACCACCACGAAGGCGAGCCGCACGAGGCCGCGGGCCGAGTCGGACGGCAGGAACAGCGTGCCGCCGTACAGCGCGGCCAGCGCGATCCAGCTCCACCACGGGACGAGCCGCTTCTGACCGACGGCGTCCCAGAGCAGGGTGCCGAGCAGGATCGAGGCCGTGTAGTACGTGTAGACGCTCGGGTCGAGGAGGATCCGGGCGTCCGCGCCGAGCAGCACCACGGCCGGCCAGCGGCCGCGCCACACCGCGATGGCGCCGAGGCCGATGCCGAGCGCGAACTGGGTCGGGCGGTCCCACCAGGGGGTGGTCGGGTCGGTCACCCCGAACCAGCGCAGCGCGGAGGCGGGCTGGTTGGGGATGGTGAACTTGGCCGCCGCCATGGTGTCCAGGTTGCCCAGGTAGAACGGCAGCCAGGCGATCGCCACCAGAAGGGCGAACCAGAGCACGGTGCGCAGCCAGGCGGGCCGGGGCAGCGCCAGGATCAGCGGGGCGAAGGCGATCGCCCACGGCTTGGAGTCCACCGCCAGCGCCAGGAAGATCGCGACCTGGGTGGGCTTGCCGCGGGCCAGGGCGTGCGCGGCGAGCGTGGTGAAGAACAGCGCGAGGACGTCGTCCAGGTGCGCGAAGCGGACCGACACCTCGACCCACATCGGAATGAAGGCCAGTCCGGCGATCAGCAGCCGCTGCTGGAGCCGGCGGTGGTTGGTGCCGGTGCCCAGGTAGTAGAGGGCCGCGGTGCGGCCGATCACGACCAGCATCACCAGGCCGAGCGCGGCGCTCGCCGCCTCGGCGACCAGTTGGCCGATGTGCGGCGAGAACGGAGCGGTGAGCCTGGCCGCGGCGAGGCTCACCGGGCCGATCTGCAGCTCCGGGTGGTGGGCGTAGAGCGACAGGCCGCCGTCGGCCTGGCCGCTGAAGAGCAGCTGCTCGCCCTGGCGCAGGTAGTGCCAGGAGAAGCCGCCGCTCGGCTCGACCAGGAAGAACCAGAGGACCGTCCAGGCGACCAGCAGGACGTGGTGCCTGCGGAGCGGCAGTCCCGCGATCCGCCCGGTCGCCGCCTCGTAATCCGTGGTGGCCCGTGCCGTGCGTGCTTCCCGCACCTGTCCTCTCCCCGCCGGTTCCGCCCCCCTCCGGCCGGACATCCTATGTGACGGAGGAGTACCGCCCGTGCCGCCCGCATGACCGTCCGGTGGACGGCGCGGGCGACACGGGCGTACCCGCGGAACGGTTGTCCCTGGTCAGCTGTGCTGGCCGGTCTTGCGGCGGCGCAGCACCACGAGGGTGCCGACACCGGCCACCAGGACGGCGCCGCCGACGGCCGCGATCGCGGTGGTGTCGTCGCCGCCACCGGTCTGGGCCAGCGCCTTGTCCGCGTTGTCGGAGGCGGTCTTGGCCTTCTCGACGCCGCCCTGGGTGATCTTCGGCGGGGTGACGGTCGGGGTCTGCACCGGGAAGTCGATCGGCTGCTGGACGTCCGTGCTGCTGCCGGACGGCGCCGGAGCGGCGGTGGTCGCGGAGGCGGACGGCGAGCCGGTGCCGGGGGCCGGGGTGGTCGGCGCCGGGGTGGTCGGGGTCGCGGTCGCCGTCGCGGTGGCGGTGGCCGTCGCGGTGGCGGTCGCGGTCGCCGTGGCGGTCGCGGTGGCCGTGGCCGTCGGCGAGTGGCTCGTCGTCGGGGTCGGCTTGCCGGTCTTGGTCGGGGTGGCGGTCGGGGTGGGCTTGCCGCCACCGGCCTTGATGGTGAAGCCGGCGCCCTTGATCCCGTCACAGCTGAAGCTGCCGTGGTCGTCCGGGTTGCCGGTGTCGGCGGAGAACACCACCGGGACGACGCCGGCCTTGCCCAGCGGGGTGTCCTGGGCGAAGGAGACGCGGACGTCGATGTCGATGTGCTTGCCCTGGCCGATGTAGAGCAGCGCGTCGTCGGCGGCGTTGCCGTCGGTCACGTCGCCGAGCAGCATCAGCACGGCGCTGTCGTCGCCGTCGCCGCCGCCAGGCGCGACGGCACCGGTCTTCCAGGTGCCGCCACCGGGCAGGCCGGCCGGCAGCTTGTACTCGACCTTGAGGTCCTTCGCCTTGAGCGAGCCCGCCTTGTTCTTGAACTTCAGCAGCGGGTAGGCGACGAAGTCGCTCTTGGTCGAGTTGTCGATCCGGTAGGTGAACACGCGGGCGTCGCCGCCGGCGATGAAGGTGTCCGGAACACCGCGCACCGAGAGGTCCAGGGCCTTGTGGCCCGCCTTCTCGGCCGGGGCGGACGCGGAGGCGGAGCCGGTGACTCCGACGGCCATGGCGCCCTGGGCGCCGGCCAGCACGAGCGAGGACGCGAGCGCGGCGGCGCCGGCGAGGGCAAGACTGCGACGTATGGACAAGGGAGACCTCACGGACGTTTCCGGGCGAGGCCCGGGCGCGAGGGGGCGGCCGCAGACGCCCCGTCCCCCCGCGAAGCTGAAAGTGCGACGGAGAGTACCGAACGATCCGGCCGAGCCGGAAGGCGGGTGCCGCACTGTGCCCGAGCGGTGGAAGTGACGCGCCCGGTTCGTCCAACTCCGTCCAGGTACAAGGCTTTTGCGCTTTGCCAAAAGATGACCGGGAGTGACGGGTACACGTCCGGAGGACCGTACCGCACCCGGGTCGGGAGCGGTACGGGTCCCGGGGGGTCGGATCGAGAGCACGATGCCGGGGGCGGGGCGGGAGACCGGGCGCGCGGCGCCGGGGGCGGTCAGCGCGCGTCAGCCCGCGTCAGCCCGCGTCTGCCCGCGCCCGTCCGCGTCAGCGCGCGTCAGCCCGCGAAGAAGGACTTGGCCGCGATCAGCGCCCGCTCGTCGCGCAGCACGTCGCCCGGGCGGGTGCCGTTGCCGAGCAGCACGCCGCCCCAGCGCATCCGCATGTACTCGGCGGTCAGCCGGAGCGTGCCGATCAGCGGCTCGGCCTTGTCGTCGGAACCGCTGAGGGCGGTGACTCCCCACAGGGTGGCGCCGCCCATCCGGGTGCGGAAGTCCAGTCCGGGCACGCGGAGCCAGCCCGACCAGTGGTCGAGGTAGAGCTTGGCGCTGGTCGGGAGCGTGTACCAGTACAGCGGCGCGACGAGGACCAGGTCGGTGGCCGCCAGGGTGGCGTCCAGCAGGGTCCGCTCGTGGCCGACCGGCTCGGGGTAGCTGCCGTCGCCGTCGTGCCGCAGGTCCCGGAAGACGGGCAGCGGGTGCTCGTCGAGCCGCAGCCAGCGTTGCTCGGCCCCGGCCGGCAGGCTCGACTCGGCGGCCAGCCGCGCGAGTCGGGCGGAGTTGCCGTCGGTACGGGCGCTGGCGTCGAGGAACAGGAAGCGGCGCGGCTCCCCGGCGCCGGACGGCTCGTCGAAGGACTGCTGGTCGGACGGCTGATCGGACGGCTGCTGGTCGGACATCGGATCTCCCCCGGGTCGCACGGCGCGGACGGGGGTGCGAGCACCCGGCCCACTCCGGTTATTCCGCGCCCGCGCCCGGCCGTCGGCTACGCGGGCGGCCCGCCGGTCACTCCGGCAGTCCGGCCCGGCGGCGGGCGACGGCGGCGACCGCCGCCCAGTCCTTGTCGCCGTCGCCGTGCGCCAGCGCGTCCAGGAAGGCGTCCCGCAGGATGCTGCCGAAGGGCAGCGGCACGTGGCGGGCGGCCCCCGCCTCCAGCGCGAGGCCGACGTCCTTGAGCCCGAGCGGCAGCCGGAAGCCGGCCGGCTCGTACCGCCGCTCGGCCACCATCGCGCCGTAGCCGGAGTAGATCGGCCCGGGGAAGAGCGTGCTGGTGAGCATCTCGACCAGGTCGGTCGGCCGGACCCCGTGGGCGTCGGCCAGGCTGCACGCCTCGGCCAGCGACTCGATCGCGCAGGCCAGCAGGAAGTTGGTGCTGATCTTGGCGGTGTTGGCCTGCCGGGGGCTCTCGCCGAAGTGCCAGGTGCGCTGCCCCATCGCGGCGAACAACGGCTCGGCCCTGGCCAGCAGGTCGGCGGCGCCCGCGGCGAGGATGTTCAGCCGGCCCTCGGCCGCGACCGGCGGCCGGCCGAGGACGGGCGCGGCGACGTAGCCGATGCCGTGCTCGGCGTGCAGTGCCTCGGCCCGCTCGGCGAGCGCGAGAGAGACGGTGGCCATGTTGACGTGCAGGGTCGCCGCGGCGCCGGTCAGCAGGGCGGGGTCGAGCAGCAGGCGCTCGACCGCGTCGTCGTTGGCGAGCATGGAGACCACCGTGTCGGCGTCGAACACCTCCGCCAGCGAGTCGGCCGCCTGAGCGCCCTCGGCCACCAGGGCGGCCACCGGCTCGGGCGAGCGGTTCCAGACCCGTACGGTGTGACCGGCCCGCAGCAGGCTGCCGGCCATGCCCCGCCCCATCGAACCCAGCCCCACGAAGCCGACCGTCGTCCCGGTCATCCGCGCACTCCCGTCGCCGCTGTCGATCACTGCGGCCGACTGTACGTCAGGATGCGAACGGACCCCGGCCGGTCACGGCGCCGGGCCGCTCGGAGCGCTCAGGCCGGTCACGGCGCTCGGGCCGGTCAGGCGCAGGCGCGCGCCGGCATCCGGGTGCGGTGCGCGGCGGCCCCGCGCTCCAGCTCGGCGATCACCCGGCCGCGCAGCAGCTCGTACTGGGCCTGCAGTCGGCCGGGACGGGCCGGGCGGGCGACCGGGCGGCCGGGGCCGACCAGCTCGTCCGGCCCGAACTGCTCGCGGGTGAGATCGATCTCGAAGCCGGTGGCGAAGCGGTTCCACCAGTGGAGGTCCGTCCGGACCCCGTCGACGTGCACTTCGCCCATCATCAGCTCGCCGCCGAGCAGGTCGTGCACCACCATCGCCGTCACTCCGCACTGGCCGCGGGCGGGATTGTCGGGACGCCAGTGGGCCAGATCCTCGGGCGCACAGGTGTCGACACCCCAGGAGGAGCGGATCGCACGTTCGATGTCGTTGAGGGTCCACGCCGTCATACCGGGAAGCCTGCCACGCGGCACTGACAGCGGCAGCGGCTTTTCGAAGGGTCACCCCGTGTTCTGCGGCGACCCTCCCGGCGTTCACCCGAATGAGTCAATGAAACCGGCCGGTCGGCCATCCCGCGTCACGGGACGGCCGACCGGCCGGGCGTCACCCCGCCGACGGGGTGCGGGGGGAGGTCACCCCACCGACGGGGCGACGGGGCGGGGAAGCGTCACTTCGCCAGCTCGGCGACGCCGACCTGCGCGAACTGCTCGTCCAGGTCGCCGCTGGGCGCGCCCGCGACACCGACCGCCGCGACCGGAGCGCCCTTCGACTGCACCGGGGCGCCGCCGGCCAGGAACAGCGTGCCCGGGATGTCCTTGAGGTTCGGGGCCTGGGCCAGGCGCTTGGCCAGCTCCGAGGTCGGCGCGTTCCAGGAGACCGCCGTGAAGGCCTTGCGCTCGGCCGACTCCGGGGCCTGAGGGCCGGCGCCATCGCCCTTCAGCAGCACGCGGGTGACACCGTCCCGGTCGACGACCGCGACCGACACGTGCTGGCCGGCCTTGGTCGCCGCGTCCAGGGCGGCCTGGGCGGCGCGGGTGGCGGCGTCGATGGTCAGGCCGGTGCTCTGGGCGAGGTTCTTGTTCTGCGTGTCGGCCTTCACCGCGGCCGGAGCCGCCGGGGTCTCGGTGGTCTCGGCGCTGGCCGAGACGGCGCCCACGGTGGCGGCGGCGATCGCGGCGGCGGCGACGGCGCCGGTCAGCACCCGGGTGCGCACGGAGGTCTTCTTCATGGTCCAGCTCCTCGACGGTTCTGCGGGGTGATGCGGGGATCAGGGGGCGCCGGGCCGAGGCGGACCGCCCGGCGGCGTGCTTCGATCCTCCGCCCGGGACCGGGGCCGCCACATCGACGGTCCGGCGCGTGCGTCCGGGCATGATGGGGGACGGCGGCGTCAACCGATCGGCTGATGCGGGACCGGGCCGGACGGGTCACCATCGAGGGATCGGCGCAGGTCAGTACGGTCTGCCGCCCGCGCGCAAGCGGTGCGCGGCCGGCGCCGGTGGGCGGCCCCCGCGCCGCCCGGACCGCGCGCCACCCGTCCGACCAGGAGCCACCCGTGCCACAGCCCCGCCCCGCCGCCGGCCGGCCCGGCAGTGTCGGCCTGCCCGGCACCGCCGGCCGCGACGCCGGCGATCCGGACGCGGGCCGACTGGCGGTGCTGCTGGACTCCGCCTTCGTGGTCCTGCTCGCCGCCTCGCTCAACCGCTACCTCAGCCACCACTCCGGCAGCCCCCAGGCGCCCTGGGTGATCGGGCTGAGCGTCGCCCTGGCCGTCGCCCAGCCGGCCGGCTCCTGGCTCGACCACCACCGTCCGACCGCGTCGGGCCGGCGCCGCAGGTGGCCGCTGGGGCTGGTGGTCACGCTCTGGGTGGTGCTGGTGCTGCTCGCCCCGAGCTTCGCCTGGTGCGCCGTCCCGCTGATCTACACCGCCCTGCGGGCGCTGCCCGCAAGGGCGGCGATCCCGCTGGTCGGCGCACTGACCCTGCTGGTGGTGATCGCCGAGATCCGGCTCCCCGGCGGGGTGGACGCCACCCTCGTCCTGCTGCCGCCCACGGTCGCCGCGCTCGGCACCGGCGTCTTCCTCTTCATGGCCCGGCAGGCCGACCGGCAGCGCGCGCTGATCACCGACCTGGTCCGCACCCGGCGCGAACTCGCCGCCACCGAACGGCGCGAGGGCACCCTGGCCGAGCGCGAGCGGCTGGCCGTGGAGATCCACGACACCCTGGCGCAGGGCCTGTCCAGCCAGCAGATGCTGCTGCAGGCCGCCGACCGCACCTGGGACACCGACCCGGCGACCGCCCGCACCCACGTCCGGACCGCCGCCGAGGTGACCGCCCGGAACCTCGCCGAGGCCCGCCGCTTCGTCCACGACCTCGCGCCGGCCGAGCTCGCCGAGGGCCGCACCCTCGACGGGGCGCTGCGGGCGCTGGCCGGGCGGGAGTCCGCCGAGAGCGGCCTGCCGGTCCGCTTCCACCTGGACGGCACGCCCGTACCGCTGCCCACCGCCGCGCAGTCCGCGCTGCTGCGGATCGCCCAGGGGGCGCTGGCCAACGTCCGCGAGCACGCCGGGGCCTCGACTGCGGCGATCACGCTGTCCTTCCTCGGCGACCAGGCCGTCCTGGACATCGCGGACGACGGGCTGGGCTTCGACCCGGAGGCCGCGGGCACCGGGGGCGGCCGCGGGTACGGACTGCCCGCGATGCGCGCCCGGCTGCGCCAGTTGGGTGGCACGCTGACCGTGGAGAGCACCCCCGGCGAGGGCACCGTCGTCTCCGCCGTGATCCCCCTGGAGCACCGATGAACGCGCGAACCGAAGTCCTCGACCACCTCGGCGACGTCGACGAACTCGACCACCTCGACAACGTCAAGGACCTCAGTGACGTCGACGAACTCGACGAACTCGGCGACCGCCGCGGCACGGTGAGCGCATGAGCAGCGGCGCGCCGGCCCGTACCGCTCCCGTCCGGCTGCTGGTCTGCGACGACCACGCGGTGGTCCGGGCCGGTCTGCTCGCCCTGCTCGCCAGCGCGGGCGACATCGAGGTGGTCGGCGAGGCCGGCACCGGGGAGGAGGCCGTCGCGCTGGCCGCCCGGCTGACGCCGCAGGTGGTGCTGATGGACCTCCAACTCGGCGACGGCATCGACGGCGTGGAGGCCACCCGGCGGATCACCGCCACCCCGGGCGGTCCGCACGTCCTGGTGCTCACCACGTACGACACCGACGCCGACATCACCCGGGCGATCGCCGCCGGCGCCACCGGCTACCTGCTGAAGGCCGAGCGGCCGGAGGAGCTGTTCGCCGCCGTGCACGCGGCCGCGCAGGGCCGGACGGTGCTCTCGCCGCCGGTCGCCTCCCGGGTGATGGCCCAGATGCGGGCACCCGTGCCGCAGCTGACCGACCGTGAGCTGGACATCCTCGAACAGCTGGCGCAGGGGCTGGGCAACCGGGAGATCGCGCGGGCGCTGTTCATCAGCGAGGCCACGGTGAAGACGCATCTCGGGCGGATCTACGACAAGTTGGGCGTGGACACCCGGGCGGGTGCGGTGGCGGTGGCCAAGGAGCGCCGGCTGCTGCGCTGAGCGCTCGCGCGGTGCCGCTGCGTGCTGCCATGATGCTCGGAATGTCGGATTCCGTCCCGACGTGTGTACGGCATGCGGCCCGGCCCGGCGCGCGCGACCGTCGGCCGATGCGCCTGACGGGCCCACAACCGCCTGCTCCGGAGCCTTTCGGGCCGAGTCCGGGACGATCGCCACAATGTGGATGTTTCGTGGATTCCACTATTGACAAACCAACCACGCGGTTTGTTAGCGTGAGACCAACGACGTCCCCGGGGGTGGGGACCTGCCGGGGCCTGTGCGGACCGCTCTCGCCGGAGAGTGGGGCCAGGGGGGCCGGCGGGGCTTGCCGGGGTGTCGGGGGGAGCGGCGACGCCGAAGCCGCGCGACGAGGCGGCGTGGAGCGAGTCCGGGGGGACTCGCTCCACGCCTCCCCCGATCCCCTTGCGGCGGCGGACTACGCCAGCGCGCTCCAGTACGGGCAACACACGGACGGCACCGGCGCCGAGCCGCGGCCACCGTCCCCCGCCGGCGCCGGGAGCCGCTCCGAGCGGGCCACCCCGGGCGAGCTCGCGGTCAGTCCGGCCTCGCCCAAGTCCCCGAAGCAGAGCGCCAGTCGATAGCCGTCCCGGGTGGTCGCGGCCACCCCCGGGCAGTACGGGTCGGTGTTCAGCGAGGTGATCGTCCAGCCGCGCCGCCGCCAGTGCCGCTCCACCACGCCGACCAGCACCGACCGCCGGGGCAGCGAGACGACCGTGAGGATGTCCCGGCCCCGGGTGACGTACCAGAGCACCGCCGACTCGCGCCCCGGCTTCGGCAGCCGCGCGCCCGACCGGGGCGGCGCCTCCTGCCAGGCGGGAGACGGGTCGATGGCGTCCACGGTGTCCTGGAGCAGCGTCTCGCAGCGTTCTGCGGCATCGAGTTGATCGACCGTCACCCCGGGCTCCGGCCCCGACCACCACCAGGCGGGCACGGCCGGCGCGCCGCCGGGGCACCCACCCGGGCATCCGACGTTGAGTTCGGCACCACCTGACTGCACAGGGCCCTCCGTACTCCTCCCGGCGTTCAACCCGGGCTGGGATTCCGTCACTGCTTGGACGGCGGACGGGTACGGACAGTTCCATCCCCCACCGTTTCCACACCCCAAACTGCACTGCACGGTGCAGTTGCATCAATGCCCTGCACTGTGTAGTTTACTTCTCGTGCCGCCGACGGGAACACCCCGCCGCCCACCGGCACCACCGACTCCGAGAGGACCCCGACATGCCCACCATCACCGTCGACACCGCCCGCATCCCCTACCGCGTCGTCGGCGACGGCCCCGACACCCTCGTCCTGGTCCACGGCACCGGCCCCGGCTCCGGCATGTGGGACGGCCTGCTGGACTCCTTCACGGACCGCTACACCGTGCTGCTGCCCGACCTCTCCGGCAGCGAGGCCGCCGAGGACGACGGCTCCCCGCTGACCCTGGAGACCCTCGCCACCCAGGTCAACGCCGTGATCGACGACGCCGGGCGCGGCCCCGCCGACGTTTTCGGCTTCTCGCTCGGCGCCGTCGTCGCCACCGCGGCCGCCGCCCAGCGCCCCGACCAGGTCCGCCGCCTGGTCGCCGCCGCCGGCTGGATCAGCGCCGAACAGGACGAGTACATGCGCCTGTCCATGGCCACCTGGCTGTCCCTCGCCGACAACCCGGCCGCGTTCGGCGGCTACGCCACCCTCACCGCCTTCAGCCGCGGCTTCCTCGACCGGATCGGCCGCGAGGCGGTCGAGGCCAACGCCGCCTACATGCAGCCGACTCCCGGCACCCTGCGGCACGTCGCCCTCGACCTCGACCTGGACCTCACCCCGCTGCTGCCCCACGTCCAGGCCCCCGCCCTGGTGGTCGGCTGCACCCAGGACGCCACCGTCCCGGTGCAGAACCCGCGGCGCCTGCACGCCGCCCTCCCGGGCAGCGTCTACGCCGAGTTCGACACCGGCCACATCGTGTTCGCCGAGGAGGGCGAGGCGTTCGTCAAGACCGTCCGGGAGTTCCTCGACGCCGCATGAGCGGCGCGCAGCGGGCGACGGGCACCGGGCACCGGGCACCGGGCGACGGACCACGGGCGGCGGAGGCAGGAACGGGAGCACACCGCCGCCCGGGAGACAAGCCCCTGATCAAAACGGCTGATTAGCGCGCATGGTGATTGGAATCAAATTGACTGGACGTCAACTTCAAAGGTGAGACTGCTTCGTAAGCTTCATTGGCAAGGAGTCCACCATGCGCATACTCTTCACCGGTCCCGCGGCGGCCGGTCACCTCTTCCCGATGGTCCCGACCGCCCAGGCGTTGCGCGCCGCCGGGCACGAGGTCCTGTTCGCCTGCGGGCAGCCGCTCGACCAGCTCCGCAGCGCGGGCTTCCCGATCGTCGAGATCGGCGACGGCAGGAGCCTGCGGGAACTGTTCGAGGAGCGCCTCGAAGGCAAGATCCAGTACGTCTCCCCGGACAAGCCGCAGGAAGAGATCTTCGACATGGCGGCCGCGATCTTCGCGCACGCCTCCCGCCCCGGCGTCGACGGGCTGCTGGAGGCCGCCACCGACTGGGGCGCCGACCTGCTCGTCCACGACTCCTTCCAGGCCGCCGCACCGCTGGTCGCGACCCTGCTCAAGATCCCGTCGGTGATCAACAACTTCGGGGTCAGCGCGGGCCTCCCGATGAGCGACCTGCTCGCCTCCCACTTCACCGACGTCTACGAGCGGCACGGCCTGGCCGGCCCGGCCGCCTCCACCGCGCTCAACGTCGGCCCGCTCGGCGGCGACCCGGACGGCCTGCCGATGCGCTACATCCCCTACAACGGCGGCGGCGTCGTCCCGACCGAGTTCCTCCGCCCCGCAGACCGTCCGCGGATCGTCGTCACCCTGGGCACCGTCCTCGCCGAGCTCGACGGCGTCCGGGCGGTCGTCCGCCTGGTCGAGGCCGCGGCCGAGGTCGACGCCGACTTCTCGCTCGCCGTCGGCGGAGCCGACCTCGCCCCGCTCGGCACCCTGCCCGACAACGTCCGCGGCCTGCCCTGGGTCCCGCTGAACGAACTGCTCAACCGCGCCGACGCACTGATCCACCACGGCGGCTCGGGCACCATGCTGACCGCCCTCCAGGCCGGCCTGCCCCAGCTGCTCCTCCCCCAGGGCGCGGACCACTTCATCAACACCGAGGCCCTCACCGCGACCGGCGCCGCCCTGAGCTCGGCCTCCGACGCCGTGGACACCGCCATCCTCGACCGCCTCATCACCGACCAGGGCCTCCGCGACACCGCCCACCGGCTCCGCGCCGAGAACGCCGCCCTCCCCACCCCGACCGCCCTCGTCCCCACCCTCGAAGCGCTCGCCAACCGCTGAGCCGGGGCCCGACCGAACCCGACAGCCCGGCCTCCGAGGGGGCGGCCGGGCTGTCGCCCCGGCCCGTCCCGCTCAGCCCTCGACGCGGTGACCGGCCGACCGGAGCACCTCCACCGCCCCGGCGAGCCGCTCCGCGGGCACCAGCACCAGGTCCGCGTTGAACGTCGACGCCACGAACACCGGCACTCCGGCCGCCGCCAACGGCGCGAGCAGCCGCGACAGCACACCCGGCAGGTCGAGCCCGTGGGCCTCGTCGCCGCTGTACAGCGCCCTCCACCGCTCGACGGACGCACCGTCCACCCGCTCGTCCACCACACGCACCACGGTCAGCCCCTCGGGCGCCCGGACCAGCGAGATCCACGCCGACGCCAGGGCCGAGGCCTCATCGGCCGGCCGCTCGACGCACAGGGCCTCGGGAAGAACGCGCAGCTGCTGCGCGGTCGCATCGGTCATCCGCCGATCCTAGGACGCACACCCCACCCCCGACCGGGCTTTCCCCGGAACCGGCCCCCCACGCGGACGACGCAGAAGGCCACCCGTTCGAGCCGTTCGAACCGGTGCAGACGTACCCGGATGCGGTGCTCCTCGGCTGACGGACGCCCCGGCCGCGCTTCAGCCGGCCGACGCAGGATCGCTCCCGCGTCGGCGGGCTGAAGCGCGGTCAGCACCGCGCGGGTGCGCGGGTTCCGCCCGTAGGACGTCGGATCCCCACCGTGGCCGTGCGGACGGCGAGATGCCGCGTCACGCACCACCCATGGCGCAAGCGGCTTCGAGGGCGATGAGACGGTTGGCGAGGGCACGCGCCGGACCGGTGAGGCCCTTGAGGACTTCCCGGGCGTACGGGCTCCGCGGGTGGTGAGCGAGCTCCTGGACGGCGCTCCAGGCTTCGGCGATGCCGGCCAGGCCCTGCTGGATCTGGCGGATGGCGTCGTGACGCTGGGCGAGGTACCGCTCCGCGCGCTCGTGGGCGTGGCGCCAGTCGGTGTCGCCGCGTTCGACGGCCCGGGCGAAGGAGGGCTCGGTGTCGCCGTCGGCGAGGCGGATGGCGTCGATCTCCTCGACACGCCTGCGGAGGTGCTCCTCCTCGTGCCGGGCGTCGAGGGCCGCGGTGGCCTCGGTGAGGCCGAGGTGACCGGTGATGACCTGCTCGGCGAGGTCGGGGGCCTGCCGACGCAGCCGTGCGTGCTGGGCGAGGAGGGCCTTGGCATCGGCCTTGCGTCTACGGGCGGTGGTGTAGGCGGCGTTCAGGGAAAGGGTGCCGGCGCGGACCTGTTCGGCGAGGTCGGGGGCGTGTTCGAGCACGGTGGTGGCGATGGACAGGCGGGTGAGGTTGATGCCGTGGCGGGCGATGGCGGAGGGGAAGGAGTGCTGTGAGAGTGAGCGCGCCATCGCGGTGATCATGGCGCGCTGGCCGGGGTTGGTGTTCCGGCGGTGACGGTTGGCGGACACGACCAGGCCGACCGGGTCGTCGCCCTGATAGATGGTGAAACGGACTTCGACGTCGGCCAGTTCGCAGGCGGCGACGCGGTTGCGGCCGTCCAGGAGGACACCGTCCTCGTCCAGGACGACGGGCTCGGTCAGACCGTTGGACTCGATGTCCTCGGCGAGGTCGAGGAGTTCGTCGGGGCCGAGCATCGGGAACAGGGCGGTGACGGGGTGGACGTCCACGGCGGGGAGCTCCTTGATCAGGATGGGTGTTGGGGCAGAAGACGCCACAAAGGTGCATATGGTTCAGCTCCTGTACCCGTCGACCCCGGCCGGCGACGGCAGCGTCGGGAGCCTCGACAGCGGGCCGGGATCTCCGACGGCAGCAACGCCGCCGTGGTCGTCCCTCGCCGCGGCCCCGCCCGGGGGGCGGCCGCCGCCCCAGGCGCGTTCCGGCCCGGATCCGGCCCCGATCCGGCACGGGCCCGGCACGGCGGGGTCGGATCGGTCCGGACAATGCAAAAGGCCCAGGTCGTTGACCTGGGCCTTTACTGCTGGAGCGGGCGACGAGAATCGAACTCGCGCTCTAAGCTTGGGAAGCTCATGTTCTACCATTAAACTACGCCCGCCTGATGAGCCGTCAGAGACCGCTCGATCCAGTGCCACTGTACCCCATCCGTGACTGCGGTTGCACGAGGGATCCGGGGGCGCGGCGGAGCGGGGTGGGGGCGGGTCCGGAGGCGTACTGTGTGGGCCGCGTACGAGCGCTCCGGTGGGCGGGGTCGGGGGCGGCGAGCCACGGCGAGGAATGTCCGGAACATCCCCTAATGTGACGCTGTCCCGGGGCTCGGCCGCCGGGGCGCGTGAGTACGGGTGAGTACTGGGTTAGGGATGGGAAGGGGATCGATGGAGCAGCGCGCCGTCGTTCGTTGTGCCGAGGGGCACCTGTTCAGCACCACCACGTTCCCGATGCAGAACCTCGGTCCGGGCCGGCTCGGTCCCGGGCGGTTGATCCGCTGTCCGCAGTGCGGACGGCTGCGGAGTTCGGTGCTGGCCGACGTGCGGGAGCTGTCGGAGCCGCAACTGGCGCAGGCGATGCGGCTGGAGGCCGCGGAGTTCCTGGCCTGACGGTCGGCGGTAGGACCAGGAGGACGCAGTGGGGCCCCGGGCGGATTCGTCCGGGGCCCTTTCTTGCACGTAACCTCGAAGCGTGCTGCTCTCTGACAAGGACATCCGGACCGAAATCGACCTGGGCCGGGTCGTCATCGACCCGTTCGACCCGTCGATGATCCAGCCGTCGAGTATCGACGTGCGCCTCGACCGCTTCTTCCGCGTGTTCGAGAACCACAAGTACCCGCACATCGACCCCTCGGAGGAGCAGCCGGACCTGACCCGGCTGGTCGAGCCGGAGGGCGACGAGGCGTTCATCCTGCACCCGGGCGAGTTCGTGCTGGCCTCGACGTACGAGGTCATCTCGCTGCCCGAGGACGTGGCCTCCCGCCTGGAGGGCAAGTCGAGCCTGGGCCGGCTGGGCCTGCTCACCCACTCCACGGCCGGCTTCATCGACCCCGGCTTCAGCGGCCACGTGACGCTGGAGCTGTCGAACGTCGCGACGCTGCCGATCAAGCTGTACCCGGGCATGAAGATCGGGCAGCTCTGCCTGTTCCGCCTCTCCTCGCCGTCGGAGCACCCGTACGGTTCGGAGCGCTACGGCTCGCGCTACCAGGGCCAGCGCGGCCCGACGCCGTCCCGCTCGTACCTGAACTTCCACCGCAGCGCGGTCTGAGCACACGGCGAGGACCCAGCGGTCCTGGCGGTCCCAGCAGTCCCGACGGTCCCGGCGGACCTGCCGGACCTGCCGGACCCAGCAGAGCGCACGCAGGCCGGGCGGCCACCCCTCGGGCGAGGGGTGGCCGCCCGCGGCGTTCTCAGGCCCGCTTGGGGCTGGTGACGGCGACCAGCTCGGTGCCGTCCTCGGACAGCCGCAGCTCGGTGCGCAGCTCGGCCAGCTCGCCGAGGTGGTGCAGGTGGGTGCCGCCGCAGAAGATCTGCGCGCCGCCCTCGGGCAGCTCGCAGTGCCACTGCCGGCGGGCGGTGAGCTCGGGGCCGGGGACCTCGATGCGGACCGGGGCGTCGGCGGCGACCCAGGCGGCGAGCCGGGCGTTGACGTCCTCGGTGAGGGCGGGCAGGGCGTCGGCCAGGGCGGGGAACTCCTCGGTGGCGTCCGCCGTGAAGCCCTTCTTCTTCAGCGACTTGCCGAGCCGGTAGGTGTCGGTGCTGGCCTGGGTGTCCATGACCGAGCTCGCCATGGCGAGGCTGTCGAAGTCCGGGTTGCCGAAGGCGTCCGAGCGGCCCGGGTCCTTGCGCCAGCGCGGGGCGAGCGCGGCGTTGAGGGCGAGGGCGAGCAGGTGGCAGCCGCTGTGCGAGGCGCTGAGGGCGCCCCGGCGGTCGGCGTCGACGGCGAGCGCCGCGGTGCGGCCGACGATGTCGCCGGGGTCGGTGTCGAGGACGTGCAGGACCAGCCAGGACCACTCCTCGTCGCCGCGCCGGACCGGGATGTCGGCGCCGACCAGCAGCGCGTCGTCGTCCGGGCCGACGGCGCCGGTCAGGCAGTCGACCACGGCCAGCTCGGTGCCGTCCACGGTCAGGGTGCCGAGGTCGGCCGGCTGGTCGGGCCAGGTGTGGTCGAGCGGGTGGAACGGGGTCGCGCCGGTCACGACGGCGTACCGGCCGTCGGCCAGCGGGTGCACCGCGAGCACCGGGGACTCGCCGGTCACCGCCCCGGCCGGGAAGCTGACGTGGGTGGTGGGGAGGGTCATGCCTGGCTCCGGTGGACGTGGGGCGAAGAGGGTGGACGGGCCCCGGCGCTCGGCCGCGGCCCGTCCACCATTCTGCCCTTCGCCCGTCAGCCCAGTGTCGGCAGCTTGATCAGCACCAGCAGGGCGAGCAGCTGCAGCGCCGCGGCGCCGGCCGCCTTGCCCCAGGGCAGGTCGTGCAGCCGACGGACCATGCCGGTCAGCAGGAACGCGCAGAGCGCCCAGGTCGCCCAGCCGACGACCTGGACGACGGCGCTGCCGGAGGGCAGCACCAGGGCGAGCAGCAGCCGGGGCGCGTCGGTCAGCCAGCCGATCAGCGCGGCCAGGCCGACCGTCGCCTTCCACGGGCCGTCGCCGCCGAGCTGGCGGGCCAGGGCGTAGGTGACCCCGCCGAAGACCGCGCCGGCCACGGTGAAGCCGATGGCGGCGGCGAGGATGCCGGTCAGCGCCACGGTGAAGGTGGAGTTGACGATGTCGTCGTGGGTCAGCCCGATGCCGAGCACCGCGAGCGCCCCGTACAGCAGGGAGACGGTGAGGGCGGGCAGCCAGACCTGGTGGTCGCGGGTGCGGTCGAACATCGCGGTCGGGCTGCGGAAGAGGCCGACGAACAGCTCGCGCCACTGCGGCCGGGGGCCGGTCGCCTGCGGGGCGGACTGGCCGCCGGCCCGGTAGACGGCGACGTTGTCCTGGCCGTACGGCGGCTGCTGCTGTTCGTACGCCTGGTGCTCGTACGGCGGCTGCTGCCCGTAGCCGTCGGGGGCGTAGCCGTCGGGCGGATACTGCCCGTACTGCCCCTGGTCCGGGTGGTACCCCTGGTCGTAGTAGCCCTGGTGCTGCGGTTCCTGCCCGTACGGGCCGCCGCCCGCGTACGGGGCGCCCGTCGGGAAGGCGCGGGTGCTCCCGGGCCGGTCGGCCGCGTACGGGTCGTACCCGTCGTCGGCCGTGCCCCCCGGTCCACCTGCGGTTCCCGGGTGCGGAGCCGTGAAGTACTCCGGCCCGTCCGTCCGCCCGTGCCCCCCGGGCGCCCCCGCCGGCGGCGGTGGGGCCGACCACCCGCCGTGCGGACGGTCGGCGCCCTGACCGCTGTCGTATCGATTACCAGCCACGCTCTGAAGGTACCCGTCCGGCCCAACGCGCGTCGGCCCCGGACGGAGCCGGGGCCGGTTTGCAGCGAGGCTGAGACGAACGGGGCCGAAAGCCGCCCCCGCCCCACCCGTGGGCGGGCCGCCGGACGACCGGGCGAACCGGACGGCCGAAGGGCGGCGGGGCTCCCGCGGAGCCGGTGCTACCGCTGCGCGGTGACCGACGGCCCGTGCACCGCCGCCGCCGCGCTGGTGCCGGCCGGGCAGCCGCCCGGGCCGGCCGAGGTGCGGACGGCGCCGACCGGCAGCAGGGTGCCGCAGGCGATCCGGATGCCGTTCGGCAGCTCGTTGTCCGACTCCACGATCGCGCCGTCGCCGATCACCGCGCCGTCCAGCGCCGAGCGGTCGCCGATGGTCGCGAAGGCGCCCACGATCGAGTCCTTGACCAGGGTGTCCGGGCCGATCACCGCGCCGGGCAGGATGACGCTGCCCTCGACGATCGCGCCGGCCTCGACCACCGCGTCCTCGGCGACCACGCTGCCGCCGCTGAGCACCGCGCCCGGGTGGACGGTGGCGCCGGGCAGCAGCAGGGCGTCGCCGGTCGGACCGGGGACGGCCGGGGAGTCGACCTTGCCGAGCACCAGGTCGGCGGAGCCGCGGACGAACGCGGCCGGGGTGCCGAGGTCCAGCCAGTACGAGGTGTCGACGACGCCGCGCAGCAGGGCGCCGGTGGCCAGCAGCTCGGGGAAGGTCTCGCGCTCGACGGACACCTCGCGGCCGGCCGGGATGCGGTCGATCACGGACCGGGTGAAGACGTAGCAGCCGGCGTTGATCTGGTCGGTGACGATCTGCTCCGGGGTCTCCGGCTTCTCCAGGAACTCCAGCACCCGGCCGTTCTCGTCGGTCGGGACGAGGCCGAAGGCGCGCGGGTCCTCGACCCGGGTGAGGTGCAGGGTGACGTCGGCCCCGGCGGCCACGTGGCCGTCGCGCAGGGCGGCGATGTCCAGGCCGGAGAGGATGTCGCCGTTGAAGACCAGGACCGGCTCGTCGGGGCCGCAGGTCAGGCCGGAGGCGGCGTTGCGGATGGCCCCGCCGGTGCCCAACGGTTCGCGCTCGGTCAGGTAGACCAGCTCGATGCCGTACGGCGTGCCGTCCTGGAAGTGGTCCTCGAACACCTCGGCCAGGTACGAGGTGGCCAGCACGACGCGGGTGACGCCGGCGGCGGCCGCACGGGCCAGCTGGTGCGCGATGAACGGGACGCCTGCCACCGGCAGCATGGGCTTGGGGGTGTGGGTGGTCAGCGGACGCAGTCGCGTGCCCTTACCACCGACCAGCATGATCGCCTCGGTCATGGTCTGCGCTGTTCCCCTTGTGGTCTCTGCGGCCCGGCCCGGCGGCCGGTGCCTCCGTCGGTGTTCTGGAGTCGGTGTTCTGGAATCGGTGTTCTGCAGTCGGTCTTCCGGACCCGTCCGGCCGGCGCGGGTCGGCACCCGTCCGGCCTTGTGTCCGGCGCGGGTCGACCGGCACGGAGCCGGTCCGGCGCCTACTGTATTTCCTTCCAACCGAATGCCCGTCCGGCGCCTGTGCGACGGAGATCACTCGCCGCCCGCGGCCGGTGACGCCGCGCGCCTCCGCAACCGCCCAAAAGCCCGGCCCGGTGGGCGCGTTGGCGGCGTCCACCGGGCCGGGCAGTTGTAGCAGAACTGTCGAACAGCGGGCTTTCGGCCGGTGAACGGCTAGGCGTCCACCGTCGCGGGCCGCTCCTCGGCCTCGGCCGGCGGGGTGGCCTTCACCGAGTCGAGCAGCAGCTGGGCCACGTCGACCACCTTCAGGTTCTCCTTGGCCGCGCCCTCGTTCTTCTTGCCGTTCACCGAGTCGGAGAGCATCACCAGGCAGAACGGGCAGGCGGTGGAGACGATGTCGGGGTTGAGCGACAGCGCCTCGTCCACGCGCTCGGTGTTGATCCGCTTGCCGATGCGCTCCTCCATCCACATCCGGGCACCGCCGGCGCCGCAGCAGAAGCCGCGCTCCTTGTGGCGGTGCATCTCCTGCTGGCGCAGACCCGGGACCTTGTCCATGATCTCGCGCGGCGGGCTGTAGACCTTGTTGTGGCGGCCCAGGTAGCAGGGGTCGTGGTAGGTGATCAGGCCCTCGACCGGGTTGACCGGGACGAGCTTGCCCTCGTCGATCAGGTGCTGCAGCAGCTGGGTGTGGTGGATCACCTCGAAGTGCCCGCCGAGCTGCGGGTACTCGTTGGCGATGGTGTTGAAGCAGTGCGGGCAGGTGGCCACGATCCGCTTGGTCGGGGCGTCCTCCAGCGCGGCGTTCAGCGTCTCGACGTTCTGCGCGCCGAGCATCTGGAAGAGGAACTCGTTGCCCAGGCGGCGCGGGGAGTCACCGGTGCAGGTCTCCTCCTTGCCGAGGATGGCGAACTTCACGCCCGCGGTGTGCAGCAGCTCGGCGAAGGCCTTGGTGGTCTTCTTGGCGCGGTCCTCCAGGGCGCCGGCGCAGCCGACCCAGTAGAGGTACTCGACCTCGGCGGGGTCGATGTCCTCGCCGATCACCGGCACCTCGATGCCGGTCTCCTTCTTGAGCTCCTTGACCCAGTCCAGGCGCGCCTTGGTGGCCAGGCCCCACGGGTTGCCCTTGTTCTCCAGGTTCTTGAGCATCGTCCCGGCCTCGGTCGGGAAGTTGCTCTCGATCATCACCTGGTAGCGGCGCATGTCGACGATGTGGTCGACGTGCTCGATGTCCACCGGGCACTGCTCGACGCAGGCGCCGCAGGTGGTGCAGGACCACAGGACGTCCGGGTCGATGACGCCGTTCTCCTCGGCGGTGCCGATCAGCGGGCGCTCGGCCTCGGCCAGGGCGGCCGCCGGGACGTCCTTCAGCTGCTCGGAGGTGGCCTGCTCGTTGCCCTCCATGTCCTTGCCGCCGCCGGCCAGCAGGTACGGGGCCTTGCCGTAGGCGTGCTCGCGCAGGCTCATGATCAGCAGCTTCGGCGAGAGCGGCTTGCCGGTGTTCCAGGCGGGGCACTGCGACTGGCAGCGGCCGCACTCGGTGCAGGTGGAGAAGTCGAGGATGCCCTTCCAGGAGAAGTGCTCGACCTGGGAGACGCCGAAGACGGCGTCGTCGGCCGGGTCCTCGAAGTCGATCGGCTGACCGTTGCTGGTCATCGGACGGAGCTCGCCGAGCGCGGTGCCGCCGTCCTCCTCGCGCTTGAAGTAGATGTTGAAGAAGCCGAGGAACCGGTGCCAGGCGACACCCATCGAGGGGTTGAGGCCGATGGTGGTCGCCCACGCGAACGAGATGCAGATCTTCAGCATCGCGAACAGGTAGATCAGGTTCTCCAGCGTGCCGTGCGACAGCCCGCTGAGGGCGGTGACGAGCGGGTACGAGACCAGGTGCTCCGGACCGTACGAGTCGACGCCGTTGAGGGCGCCCTCCAGCGCGCGCAGCATCAGGATGCAGAGGCCGATGCCGAGGATCGTGTACTCGACGTAGAAGGCCTGCCAGGCGATCGAGCCGGCGAAGCGGGACTTGCGGCCGGAGCGCGACGGCAGGCTCATCAGCCGGATCACGATCAGGACCAGGATGCCCAGCGTGGTCAGGGTGCCGACGAGCTCGACGAAGAGCTGCCAGATCATCCAGTGGCCGATGATCGGCAGCGCGAAGTCGGCGTCGAACAGCTGGCCGAAGGCGTTGACGATGGTCAGCACCAGGCTGAAGAAGCCGACGGCGACGAACCAGTGGGCGATGCCCACGATCCCCCAGCGGTTCATCCTGGTGTGACCGACGAATTCGGTCGCGACGGTCTTCACCCGCTGGGCGGGCTGCCCGAAGCGGGTGGAGTCCTGCGCACCTGTGCGCACCACCTTGTAGATGTACAGCGCCGCACGGGCGGCGAGCGCGGTGCCGATCACGAACGTGACCAGCGAGATGACGATCGCTGCTAGCTGCATCGGCTCTCCGTCTCCTGCGGCTTTGCGGTTGAGCGGTCTCTGTGTTCCACGGTTGTCGGCTTCGATTGTACTGGTGGGTAACTTGCCGGGCCGACGGCCCGGACAATACCGGTCGCCAACACTTCTCCAGAAGATTCCCAAGCTATGGCGGCAGTCACGCGGTCGCAGCCGCGCCACGACGGCGCCCCGCCCGCCGTCCGGGCGGACCGGCACTCCACCGGCCCGGGCCGGCCCCGCAACGGCCCCGCCGCGCGGTGACGCTCAGCAAAGTTGAGCGATGCCCGCTCATAGCTGTTGACGCTGCCCGCCGGGTCATGCATCCTTGAGCCTGTAAAGCTCAACTCTTCCGTGGAGGTATCTACGATGGCACGCGCGGTCGGCATCGACCTCGGCACGACGAACTCGGTCGTCAGCGTTCTGGAGGGTGGCGAGCCCACCGTCATCACGAACGCCGAGGGCGCTCGGACCACGCCGTCCGTCGTCGCCTTCGCGAAGAACGGCGAGGTCCTGGTCGGCGAGGTGGCCAAGCGCCAGGCGGTCACCAACGTCGACCGCACCATCCGCTCGGTCAAGCGCCACATGGGCACCGGGTGGAAGATCAACATCGACGGCAAGGACTTCAACCCGCAGCAGATCTCGGCCTTCGTGCTGCAGAAGCTGAAGCGCGACGCCGAGGCGTACCTGGGCGAGACCGTCACCGACGCCGTCATCACCGTCCCGGCGTACTTCAACGACTCCGAGCGCCAGGCCACCAAGGAGGCCGGTGAGATCGCGGGCCTCAACGTCCTGCGCATCGTCAACGAGCCGACCGCGGCCGCCCTCGCGTACGGCCTCGACAAGGACGACCAGACGATCCTGGTCTTCGACCTCGGCGGCGGCACCTTCGACGTCTCCCTCCTGGAGATCGGCGACGGGGTCGTCGAGGTGAAGGCCACCAACGGTGACAACCACCTCGGTGGTGACGACTGGGACCAGCGCGTCGTCGACCACCTGGTCAAGGTCTTCCAGTCCGGCCACGGCGTCGACCTGTCCAAGGACAAGATGGCCCTGCAGCGTCTGCGCGAGGCCGCCGAGAAGGCCAAGATCGAGCTGTCCTCGTCCTCCGAGACCTCGATCAACCTGCCGTACATCACGGCCTCCGCCGAGGGCCCGCTGCACCTGGACGAGAAGCTCACCCGGGCCCAGTTCCAGCAGCTGACCACGGACCTGCTGGAGCGCTGCAAGGTCCCGTTCCACAACGTCATCAAGGACGCCGGCATCTCGCTCTCCGAGATCGACCACGTCGTCCTCGTCGGCGGCTCGACCCGCATGCCGGCCGTCGCCGAGCTCGTCAAGGAGCTGACCGGCGGCCAGGACGCCAACAAGGGCGTCAACCCGGACGAGGTCGTCGCCATCGGCGCCGCGCTCCAGGCCGGTGTCCTCAAGGGCGAGGTCAAGGACGTCCTCCTGCTGGACGTCACCCCGCTGTCCCTCGGCATCGAGACCAAGGGCGGCATCATGACCAAGCTGATCGAGCGCAACACCACGATCCCGACCAAGCGCTCCGAGATCTTCACCACGGCCGAGGACAACCAGCCGTCCGTGCAGATCCAGGTCTACCAGGGCGAGCGCGAGATCGCCGCGTACAACAAGAAGCTCGGCATGTTCGAGCTGACCGGCCTGCCGCCGGCGCCGCGCGGCCTGCCGCAGATCGAGGTCACCTTCGACATCGACGCCAACGGCATCATGCACGTCGGCGCGAAGGACCTCGGCACCGGCAAGGAGCAGAAGATGACCGTCACCGGCGGCTCCTCGCTGCCGAAGGACGAGGTCGACCGCATGCGCCGCGAGGCCGAGCAGTACGCGGAGGACGACCACAAGCGCCGCGAGGCCGTCGAGACCCGCAACTCCGCCGAGCAGCTCGTCTACTCGACCGAGAAGTTCATCGCGGACAACTCCGACAAGCTCCCGGCCGACGTCAAGACCGAGGTCGAGACCGCCATCGGCGAGCTCAAGGAGGCCCTGAAGGGCGAGGACATCGCGAAGATCCGCGAGGCCTCGGAGAAGGTCTCCACCACCGCGCAGAAGCTCGGCCAGGCGCTGTACGCCAACGCCGACGCCACCGCCGGTGCGGCCGGTGCCGGTGACTCCGCCCAGGCCAAGGCCGAGGACGACGTCGTCGACGCCGAGATCGTGGACGACGAGAAGCCCAAGGGCGGTGCGTCGGCATGACGGACAAGCCGCGGGGCGGCAAGCCCGGCGACGACTCCGCCGCCGAGGAGGCCGTGATCAAGGCCGCCGAGGAAGCCGCGGCGGCCGGTGCCGCCGAGGGCGCCTCGGAGGAGCTCGCCACCGCCAAGCGCGAACTGGCCGAGCGCACCGGCGACCTGCAGCGTCTGCAGGCCGAGTACCAGAACTACCGCAAGCGGGTCGAGCGCGACCGGCTGACCGTCCGCGAGATCGCGGTCTCCAACATCCTGGAGTCCCTGATCCCGGTCCTGGACGACATCGGCCGCGCCCGCGAGCACGGCGAGGTCACCGGCGGCTTCAAGTCCGTCTCCGACTCGCTGGAGACGGTCGTCGCCAAGCTGGGCCTGCAGCAGTTCGGCAAGGAGGGCGAGCCCTTCGACCCGACCATGCACGAGGCGCTGATGCACAGCTACTCCTCGGACGTCACCGAGGACACCTGCGTCCAGATCCTCCAGCCCGGTTACCGCATCGGCGAGCGGATCATCCGCCCGGCGATGGTCGCCGTCGCGGAGCCCCAGCCGGGCAGCCAGACGGCCGCCGACACCGACGCCAAGTCGGGCGACGCGGACAAGTCCGACGGTGGCTCGGACAGCTGACAACCTGTGACAGCTGACAACCAGTGCGCTGCGGAGTCGTACGCCGGCCAGTACGGCGGCCGGCTCCGCAGCGCGCTGTCAACGGCGTTGCGTTCTGCTGCTGTTGACAGCACAGTGACGATGGACTCGGGAGGTGGCTCAAGCCGTGAGCGGTAAGGACTACGTGGAGAAGGACTACTACAAGGTCCTCGGCGTGCCCAAGGACGCCACCGCCACCGAGATCAAGAAGACCTACCGCAAGCTCGCGCGCGAGTTCCACCCCGACGCCAACAAGGGTGACAGCAAGGCCGAGGAGCGGTTCAAGGACATCTCCGAGGCGTACGACGTCCTCTCCGACGAGAAGCGCCGCAAGGAGTACGACGAGGCCCGCAGCCTCTTCGCCAACGGCGGCTTCCGGGCCGGCGGCGGCCCCGGCGGCACCGGCAGCTACAGCTTCGACTTCGGCGACCTCTTCAGCGGCAGCCAGGGCGGCGGCGCCGCCGGCGGCGGGCTCGGCGACGTCTTCGGCGGCCTGTTCAACCGCGGCGGCGGCACCCGGCAGGCCCAGCCGCGGCGCGGCGCCGACGTCGAGACCGAGGTGACCCTCTCCTTCGAGGAGGCGGTCGACGGCGCGACCGTCCCGCTGCGGATGACCAGCCAGGCCCCCTGCCGCACCTGCAACGGCACCGGCGCCAAGTCCGGCACCACCCCGCGGGTCTGTCCCACCTGCGTCGGCGCGGGCACCGTCAGCCGCGGCCAGGGCGCCTTCGCGCTCTCCGAGCCGTGCAAGGACTGCCGCGGCCGGGGCATGATCGTCGACGACCCGTGCACCGACTGCCACGGCAGCGGCCGGGCCAGCTCGGCCCGCACCATGCAGGTCCGCATCCCGGCCGGCGTCCACGCCGACCAGCGGATCCGGCTCAAGGGCAAGGGCGCCCAGGGCGAACGCGGCGGCCAGCCCGGCGACCTCTACGTCACCGTGCACGTCGACCCGCACCCGGTCTTCGGGCGCAAGGGCGACAACCTCACCGTGACCGTCCCGGTCACCTTCCCCGAGGCGGCCCTCGGCGCCACCATCGAAGTACCCACCCTCGGCGGGCCCTCCGTGAAGCTCAAGCTGCCCCCGGGCAGCGCCAACGGCCTCACCATGCGCGCCCGCGGGAAGGGCGCCACCCGCAAGGACGGCACCCGCGGCGACCTCCTCGTCACCGTCGAGGTCGTGGTCCCCCAGCACGTCAGCGGCGACGCGCTGGACGCCCTGGAGCAGTACCGCGAGGCCACCGCCTCCGACGATCCGCGAGCAGCCCTCTTCCGGGCGGCGAAGGGAGCGTGACGACCAGATGTCCCCGATGAATCCGATCAACCCGGTCAACCCCGGTGGATCGATCGGCCCCGGCGTCGGCGAAGGCCTGCCCGGGGACGGCACCCGCCGCACCCGCCGGGCCCCCTCGGCCGCACCGCCGTACGTCCTCACCGAGGACACCCCGGTGTACGTCATCTCCGTGGCCGCCGAACTGTCCGGCCTGCACCCGCAGACCCTGCGCCAGTACGACCGCCTCGGCCTGGTCTGCCCAGACCGCACCGCCGGCCGCGGCCGCCGCTACTCGGCCCGCGACATCCAGCAGCTGCGCGAGGTCCAGCGGCTCTCCCAGGACGAAGGCATCAACCTGGCGGGCATCAAGCGGATCATCGAGCTGGAGAACCAGGTCACCGCCCTGCAGTCCCGCGTCGCAGAACTGGTCGACTCCCTGGAAGGCGCCGCCACCGCCCTCCAGCAGCGCGAGGCCGCCGTCCACGCCTCCTACCGCCGCGACCTCGTCCCGTACCAGCCGCCCACCCCCCAGTCCAGCGCCCTCGTCGTCTGGCGCCCCAAGCGCTGACCGACGGCCCGCCCGGACACCGCCGCCGGCCCCCTCCTGTTCGGGGGGTGCCGGCGGCAACGCGTTGGTGAGAGAGTGCGGTCACAAAGCCTCTCCAGAGGACACACCAGGTCTGGCATGCTGTCGATTCAGCGTCGGTGCTGATGGGACACAGGTATCAGGTGACGGCAAGGAGTCGCGGATGAGTGAACGAGAGCAGCCCCTTGCCGCCGGCTTGACCGTCCTTTCGGCAGAAGCCCGCGAGCTGTATCTCGCCGTCATCCGAGGAGACGGCAGGCTGCCGTTGGGCTCCAATGTCGATCAGGACGGTGCTGCCCGGGACGAACTGGTCAGGATTGGCCTTCTCGTGCCCGACAGCGATGACCCGTCCATATTCGTGGCCGCCGACCCGACACAGCTCTCGACAAGTCTCAGTCATTCGTGGCAGCGCCAGGCGCTGGAGCTCCTGTCTCGCGCCGTATCTCTCCCCTCCGAACTTCAGGAGCTGGCCCGGGAATTCCACACCCCGAAGCAGCGCGGAGGGTCGATCGAGTATGTGCAGGGAAAGGCCCTGATTCGTCAGAGACTGGAACAGTTCAGAGAATCCGGACTGGAGGAGGCTTTGGCACTCCAGCCCGGGGGGCCGCGGCTTCCGGAACTGCTCGCCGGAATGATCGAACACGACCTGGAAACGCTGCGCAGTGGCACGGAGATGCGGACGATCTACCATGCCAGCACGCGGTACCACCAGCCGACCAGGGATTACGTGGCCACGCTTGCCCGAGCCGGCGGCCAGTACCGCACCCTTGACGAGCCCTATAACCGGCTCATCGTGATGAATCGACGGGTCGCCGTCATCCCGATCGTCGATGACATGAGCCTGGCCGCCTTCATATACGACCCGGCAGTCGTCAACTACCTCGCCGAGGAGGTGTTCGAGCGATGCTGGAGCCGGGCGCTGGAGTTCGAGGGCGCCCGCACGGTGCCGCAACAGGTGGTGTCACGCCTGCGCCAGACGATCATTGACCAGATGCTTGAGGGCACGAACCACCGGGTCATCGCAAGACGCCTGGGGATCAGCGAGCGGACACTCGCGAGGCATATTGCCGAGATGCGCGACGACTACAAGGTCGACTCGCTGTTCCAACTCGGTTACGTCATCGGCCGAAAGTCCCAGGAACCTGCCGAATGACCGCCATGCCAATTTCAGGCCAGGATTGGTAAGGCTATTCAAGAGCTCCGGCAGGCGACCGAGTGCTCACATGGCCGAGCTCACTGCCAGGAAATGTCGTCCGCGACGGTCACGGCAGCCCGGACAGCGCTCGCACCATGCGAGTCGACAGCATCCGTGAGAGAGCCGGCGCCAACCACGGCAGCGGCAACAGCCAACGAAAGCACAACCTTGCGGACAAACCGGCGCATGTCAGTCACGCCCCCACTCTCTCTGTCGAGAACCGCCACTAGAAGCGTCGAACAGGATAACGGCTGACCTAGTTCTACGCGAGAGGCAGGCCACTGTCTGCAGCTTGCGGACTGTGCGTCATCTCCCTGCCAGGCATCCAGATGACACTGGGCAACCCTGGACGCGGCGCTGCCCCGCGATGGACGATCAGTTCGCTCCCAATGGTCCGGCAAGCCGCCACACCTTGCCAATGTACCGTCAAATTATCCAGTCGTTCACCACTGTCATCACCGCACAGAGCAGCCCACATCCAACGCATCGCCGACGCGCACTCTCCCGATCGGCCTTTCCCCGGAGTCGACATGACCGAGCCCTACCTGCGTCACCACGACAGCCAGGCCCCCGAGGGCCGGCGTGCACGTGTGTTCCTGGCCGCGCCGCTGATGCGGCTCACCGGCCCGGCGGACAGCGTGGTGACGCTCGCCAGCCGGACGCGGCTGACGACGCTCCGCACCACGCTGCTCCGCAGCGGTGCCGCCGTGTACAGCGCGCACCACAGCGATGCCTGGACCATCTCCGGCCGCGCCCCGGAGCCCCGCGTTCCGTCCGACTTCCGCGCCCTGCAGTCCGCGGACCTGGTGTTCGCCTACGTGGGAGCGCCGCTCTCGGCCGGCGTGAGCCTGGAGCTGGGCTGGGCGTCGGCGCTGCGGAAGCCGATCGTCCTCCTCGTCGACGAGGCCATCACCCACAACCCGCTGATCGCCACCATCGAGCAAGTCGCCCCCGTCCTGCCGCTGGTCTTCGACGACACCTGGTCGCAGGAGGCCCTCAACCACACGGTCGAGACCGCCCTCGACTGGGCCGGCATGGCGCTCTCCCTGCGCGAGGGCTTCTGGACCGCCCCCGGCGAGCAGTTCAACGTCCCCCGGCAGCAGCCCCCGGTCCCCGGCTACTGGCCGACCGGCGCCGCCACCGGCTGAGCAGCGCTCACGCAGCCGGGCGGTGTGACCCTCGACCGTCCGCTCGCTCAGGCCCATCGGCACTGTCAGCACCATCGCAGGATCCGCCACCACGGCGGCGACCCCGTTGTCAGGGGTCGCCGGGATCAGCGCGACGGTGCGACCGAGGACCCGGGCCCGACGCAGCAACAGGAGGCGCCGACCGGTGGATCCTGCTCGGCCGGGAAGTCAGGGCCTTGTGCGGACAGTCCCTGACGAACCGGGCGATCACAGGCCGGATCCGGTCGGTCCCCGCCCCCGAAAGCGTCCCGCCGGTCGACTCCCCTCCGGCGGGACGCCGCGCGGTGGGCCCGGGGCGGATCGAGCTCAGGCATCACGGGCGCCCCTCATCTGCCAGCCCAGCTGGAACAGGGTCTCGGCGTCGTGCAGCTCGCGCAGGCGGGCGATGTGGGCGGCGACCGTCCGCTCGCTCAGGCCCAGACGGCTCGCGATCGCCCGCTGCGTGAGCCCACGGGCGAGCATGCGGCCCACCCGCTCGTGCACAGCCGGCTCGGCTGTTCCCGTGACGAGAGCAGCCCAGTTCACTCCTTCGGCCAGTTGCCAGTGCAGTTCGAAGTCCCGCACCAGGAAGTCGACCACGGCCGGGTCCTCGATGACGGCCGCACTGCTGTTGTCAGGAGCTGCGGGAATCACGGCAACTGCTCGGCCGAAGATGAACAGCCGGGTGAAAGGCACGGGCAACACTCGAATGGCGACGCCGAGTTCGGTCACCGCTGCCGCGAAAGCAACGGTCGGCGTGTCCGACAGAACGGCCGCCTCGTAGATCACCCGCATGGTGCCGCCCTTCTCCAGGTGACGGCGGTCGGAGTCGAGAGCCTCCGCCAGGTGCTCGGCCGGGCGAGCAGCTCCCGGCTGCATGGAGAGGGTCTCATTGGGATGATCGGCAAGAATCTGGGCCACGCGGTGCCGGATCTGTTCCCTCCCCGTGACGTACTGCACACCGGACGAACGGTCGCGGTGACGACGAGGCGCCGTGTCATAGGCCTGGGTCAGGTCGTCCAGCTGTTTGGGGACAAGCGCTGCCTGAGTGATCAGCCGGGCTCCCTCTGCCATGAGCTCCGCGCCGATACGTTCACCAACGGCTCGGGGGTTCACTACGGTGTAGGCCCCGTCGGCGATGTGCAGGAAGAGCAAGCCGAGGTCCGCGAGCTGCTTGACCGTCGGTTCGTCCTCGGGGCGGACCTCGCTGACACGGAGGCGCCCGCCCTCCTTGAGGATCTCCCGGTAGAGCTCCCTGGCGGCGGCGGGTAGATCGGGTACGGCGTCAGACATTGCGAGCTCCCCTCATCTGCCAGCCCAGCTGGAACAGGGTCTCGGCGTCGTGCAGCTCGCGCAGGCGGGCGATGTGGGCGGCGACCGTTCGCTCGCTCAGGCCGAGGCGGGTGGCGATGGCCCGTTGGGTGTGGCCTTGGGCGAGCAGGCGGGCCACCTGCTCGTGGACCGTCGGCGTGGCGGAACCGTTCGCGAGGGCCGCCCAGTTGACGCCTTCGGCCTGTTGCCAGAGCTGTTCGAAGGTGTCGACGACGAAGCCGACCGTCGCCGGGTCGTCGACCACGGCGGCGCTGTTGCAGTCGTCGGCGGCGGGGATGACGGCCACCGTCCGGCCGAAGACCAGGAAGCGTTTGAAGGGGACGGAGACGACCCGGGTGGTGCAGCCGAGCCCGGTGACTTCGGCTGCGAACCGGACGGTCAGCGGGTCGAGTTTGGCCGATGGCTCGTACAACGTCCTGACGGTGCCGCCGCGTTCGTGGATGCGCCGGGCGCGGTCGAGGGAGTCGGGCAGCAGCTCCGCCGGGCGGGGGCCGCCGGGCTGGGCGGTCATGATCTCGTCGGGGAACTCCTGCGCCAGCTGCTCCAGTTCGTGGCGGATGTCCTCCTTGGCGGTGAGGTAGCGCACGCCGGTGCGCGCGCTCCGCCGCTTGGGGGTCGCGTCGTAGGCGCGGGTGAGTTCGCCCATCAGCTCGGGGAGTTGTTCGGCCTCCGTGAGCAGGCGGGCGCTCTCCAGGCGGATCCCGGTGCCGATCCGCTCGGTGGCGACCCGCGGGTCGACCGCGCTGTAGGCGGCGTCCTGCAACTGCGGTACCAACAGGCCGAGTTCCACCAACCGCCGGAGGGCGGACTCGTCCTCCGCCCCGATGTCGGCGATCGGGACGCGGCCGCCCTCGCGCAGGATCGCGAGGTAGAGCTCGCGGGCGGCCGGGTCCGGGAGGGCGGCGGCGAGGTGGGTGGAGGGGGCGTCAGTCATGGTGCTCCCCGCGCAGGCGCCAGCCGAGGTGGAAGAGGGTGTCGGCGCCGTAGCGGTCGCGGAGGCGGGAGATGTGGGCGGCGACGGTGCGTTCGCTGAGGCCGAGGCGGGTGGCGACGGCGCGCTGGGTGAGGCCGCGGGCGAGCAGGCGGCCGATGCGGACGGTGGTGGGGTGCGGGGGGTCGAGGTGGCGGTCGGCGGGGGCGGCGCGGGCCCAGTCGCGTTCGAAGTGGGCGACCAGGTGGGCCACGACGGCGGGGTCGGTGAGGAAGGTGGCGCGGCTGCGGTCGTCGGAGGCGGGGACGACGGCCGTCCTGCGGTCGAAGACGAGCAGCCGGTCGTACGGTTCGGCGAGGAGCCGGACCCGGGCGCCCTGGCGGGTGCGGAGGGCAATCTGGCGGCGGACGTCGTGGTCGGCGAGGGCGGCCGGCTGGTAGACGGTGCGCAGTGAGCAGCCGCGGCGGAGCAGGGAGAGGTCCTGGGCGAGGGCCATCCGCAGGCCGTCGACCGGGCGGGGGCCGGGTTGCGCGGCCAGGACTTCTTCCCGGCATTCCGAGATGAGTTCGGAGATGCGCTGGCGGATGTCGACGTGGCCGTCGATGCGGACGGCGTCGCCGCGCGGTCCGTCCGGTCGGCGGACGGCGTCGTAGGCGAGGGCGAGCGGGGCGAGGGCGCCCGGGAGCTGTTCGGCGTACTGGAGCAGCCGGGTGGCGCGGGTGCGCAGTTCGGTGCCGATGCGGTCGCCGAGGGCTCGCGGGTTGGCGGCGGTCCAGCCGGTGGCGGAGGCGGTGAGGAGGCCGCGGGCGACGAGGGCGGCGAAGGCGGGACGGTCGGCGGGGGCGAGGTGTTCGGGGTGCAGCCGGCCGCCGGCCCGGACGGCGGTGAGGTAGAGGGCCCGCTCGGCCGGGCCGGGCTCATCGGTCATCGCGGGCGCCTCTCATCAGCCAGCCGAGCTGGAAGAGGGTCTGGGCGCCGTAGCGGTCGCGGAGGCGGGAGATGTGGGCGGCGACGGTGCGTTCGCTGAGGCCGAGGCGGGTGGCGACGGCGCGCTGGGTGAGGCCGCGGGCGAGCAGGCGGCCGACCCGGTCGGGGATGGTGCGGGCGGGGCCCTGGCCGAGGGCGGCGGCGGCTTCGGTGGTGTCGGCGCGCGCCCAGTCGCGTTCGAAGGTGCCGACCAGGAAGGTGATGGTGGCCGGGTCGCTGATGAAGGCGGCGGTGCTGTTGTCGTCGCTGGCGGAGATCACGGCGACGGTCCGGTCGAAGACGATGAGCCGCTGGAAGGGTTCGTCGAGGACGCGGATGAGGGAGCCGTGCCGGGTGACCTCCTCGGCGTAGGCGAGGGCGGGCGGCTCGGCGAGGGCGACCGGCTGGTAGATGGTGCGCAGCGAGCAGCCGCGCTGGAGGAGCTGGACGTCCTGGCGGACGGCGACCTGCAGGGTGTCGGCGGGGCGGTGGCCCGGCTGGGCGGTGAGGACCTCGAAGCGGCAGTCGGAGACCAGTTGGGAGATCCGCTGGCGGATGTGGACGTGCCCTTCGACGTGGACGGCTCCGCCGGACCGGCCGGAGGGGCGGGGCATGGCGTCGTAGGCGCGGGTGAGGCCGTCCAGGGCGCCGGGGAGGCTCTCGGCGCGGACCAGGAGCCGGGTGGCCTCGCTGCGGAGTTCGGCGCCGAGCCGGTCGCTGACCGAGCGGGGGCTGACGGCGGTGTAGCAGCGGTCCATCGGGTTGACCATCAGCAGGCCGATGTCGATGAGCTGTTGGAGGGCGGCCCGGTCGGTGTCCGTGACCCCTGCGCAGGGGATGCGGCCGCCTTCGGCGATGATCGCCAGGTACAGCCGGCGGGCGGCTTCGTCGGGCTCCTCGATCACGGGCGCCGCCTGGTGCGGCGCGACCGCCGGTTCAGCCGTCACGTCGCACTCTCCCTGCCGGACGCGTGTGCCTGGTGTTGCCCGCGCCACCCCGCCGGCCCGCCGCGCGAGCCGCCCGAGCTTCGCGGGTACCGGTCGTCGGCCGGTTGCCGGTTGCCGGGCGCTCACGGTACCGGGTGCCGGTACGGCGTGATCATGCGGTCCGGCGGTCACGGTATCCGTCGTGACGGCGGGCCCCCGGGTCCGGGTGCCGTCGCACACCGGGTTGTCCGGGGGCCGCCGTCCGCACGCCAATGCCACGGCGCTTCCGTCGAGGCGGAGCAGCAACGCCTCGACGGCTCCGGTTCCGGGGGCCATCACCACACATGGTCCCCGGCCGGCGCTCTTCCCCCCCGTTCCACTGGCGCGGGATTGGTGCGCCTGCGGTCAGTTCCGAAGAGCAAGTCGCCACCATCGGGCTGCGGTTGCCCGGACGACTTGGCGTGTCTCCACCATCACAGCGTGACGGCCGGTGAACAAGTGCCGCCCGAGTGCATGTTCGCGCAATTGCAGCTATCTGCACCGCGGGGCGGGCACGGGGAGGCGGGCGGCGGGGCGGGTTCCGGTAAAGGCCGAGGCCAGCGGGGGGTACGGGTGGCGCCCGGCGGTACCGCCGGTTGGCTGTGCACGGTCAGAGTGCGGGTGCGCATTCCTGCAGCGGCCTCATGGTCCTGAGCTGCATGTCTACGCGCGGTGACCATCAGACCCCGCCCGGCCGCGCCGTTCGGCCGCCCACGACCACCCCGTCCGCCCGCCCCGCCCGGTCCGGTGGCCTCAGCGCGCCAGCAGCCGCCCGCGCGCCAGCCCGGCCGCGGTACCGCCCGCCGCGAGCGCCCAGGCGAGCGCCAGCAGCAGGTACAGCCCGGCGGCCAGCGCGGTGAAGCCCCCGAACCCGGTGTGCCGGGCGAGCGCGGAGGCGCCGGTGACGCAGGTGCCGATCGGGAAGGTGTACGCCCACCAGGTCATCGCGAAGGGCATCCCGGCCCGGCGGGCCCGCAGGTTGGCGGCGAGCGCGACGGCCAGCCAGAGCACGGCGACCCCGATCACCGCGACGCCGTACAGCTCGGCGAGGTCCAGCATGACGGGCGCCAGTGCGGGCAGCACCGGGCGGGCGGCGTCGGCGAGCTGGTGGACGGCGGTGACGGACTGGCCGAGCGGGCCGAGCACCAGGAAGAGGGAGGGGGTGAGCACCAGGGTCGGCAGCTTGCTGTGGAGCAGGCCGGTGAACACCACCGGCAGCAGCACCAGGGTGGCCGGCAGCCCGATCCCGAACAGCGCGCAGCACGCGTACAGCATGGCCTGCTGCGGCGCTCCGGAGGGCAGGTGCGGGACCAGCACCGGTCCGCAGGCGGAGGCGACCAGCGGGGCGACCACCGGCAGCAGCCAGGTCGGGTTGGCCTCCAGGGCGGAGAGCCGGTGCCGGGTGATCATCAGGTACGGGATGCCGCCGGCGACGGCCAGCGCGTACAGGGTGCCGACGCCCCACAGCACGGCGTCGACGGCGACCGCCGGGCCGGTGCCGATGACCCGGGAGCCGAGCAGCACCGTCCCGAGGCCGACCGCGAGCACGGCCATCGGCGGACAGCCGTAGAAGACGGCGGTGGCCGGGGTGTCCAGCAGCTGGGCGCGGGCGGCCCCGCGGTGCCGGGTGAGGTGGACCAGCCGGGCCGAGGCCAGCACCAGCAGGGCGGCCAGGCCGAGCGCCCACATCACCTCGCCGAAGCCGATCAGCCCGGGCAGTCGCACCGGCAGGACGGCGGCGCCGTTGCCGAGGATCGCAGTGCCCATCACGGCGGCGTACCAGTTGGGGCCGAGCTGGGCCAGGTCGTACCGGGAACGGCGGGCGGAAGGGCGGGTGAGGAGGCGGGGTTCGGCCAAGGTGGACATGTTCCCCACCATCGGTCCGAAGGCCGGCCGGCGGTAGCGCCGAGGATCCTATGGGGGCATAGCCTGGACCTATGGCACTCTCCCCGCGCGTCCCCGAACTCGGCGCCCTGGAACTGCTGCTCGCGGTGGCCCGGCTGGGCAGCGTCGGACGGGCGGCGGCCGAGCTGGGCGTCAGCCAGCCCACCGCCAGCGCCCGGATCAAGGGCATGGAACGGCAGATCGGCGTCCCGCTGCTGGACCGCTCGCCCCGGGGGAGCAAGCCGACCCAGGCGGGCCGGCTGGTGGTCGAGTGGGCCCGGCAGGTGGTGGAGGCGGCGCAGGCGCTGGACGCCGGGATCGACGCGCTGCGCGAGCGGCGGGACGCCAAGCTGCGGGTGGTGGCCAGCCTGACCGTCGCCGAGTACCTGATGCCGGGCTGGCTGATGGGGCTCGCCGAGGCCAGTCCGGGCACCGCGGTGACGCTGCGGACGGCGAACTCGGCCGAGGTCGCCGGGCACGTCCTGGCCGGGGACGCCGACCTCGGCTTCGTCGAGGGCCCGGCCACCCCGCCCGGGCTGGCCGGCGCGGTGGTGGCGGCCGACCGGCTGGTGGTCGTGGTGGCGCCCGGCCACCCGTGGGCGCGCCGCCGCACCCCGCTGACCGGGCCCGAGCTGGCGGCCACCCCACTGGTGCTGCGCGAGCCCGGCTCGGGCACCCGGGAGGTGCTGGAGACGGCCCTGCGGCCGTTCGGGGGCGCCGCACAGCCCCGGCTCGAACTGGCCTCGTCCACCGCGCTGAAGTCGGCGGCGATGACCGGGGCGGGGCCGGTCTGCCTGAGCGAGCTGGCGGTGGTGGAGGAGCTGGCGACCCGTCGGCTGGTCGAGGTGCCGCTGGAGGCGGGACTGGACCTGCGGCGGCCGCTGCGCGCGGTGTGGCCGGCCGGGCAGCGGCCGGGCGGCCCGGCCCGGGAGCTGCTGGTGCTGACCCGCCGGAGCATCCCCGAGCGTTCGGCCGGAAGTCGCCCCCGGGACGGCTTCACGGAAGGTTGAGCGGAATAGACTCAACTTAGTGCATGCTGTAGGTATCAGAAGTGCAGGACGACGAGGGAGGACCCCCCAGCAGTGGACGCCAGCAAGTTCACCACCAAGACGCAGGACGCCCTGTCCGCCGCGATCCGGCAGGCGGGCGCGGCCGGCAACCCGGACGTCAAGCCGGTGCACATCCTGATCGCCCTGCTGGAGCAGCCCGAGGGCATCGCCCGGCCCCTGCTGGAGGCGGTCGGGGCGGACGTCGCCCGGGTCGGCTCCGAGGCCCGCCGCCAGTCGGCCGCGCTGCCCAGCGCGATGGGCTCGACGGTCGCCGCCCCCCAGCTCGCCCGGGACACCCTCGCGGTGCTCACCGAGGCCGGCAAGCGCGCGGACGACCTGGACGACCAGTACGTCTCCACCGAGCACCTGATGGTCGGCCTGGCCGCCGAGGGCGGTCCGGTCGCCGAGCTGCTGGTGCAGCAGGGCGCGACGCCGAAGGCCCTGCTCGCCGCGTTCAAGGACGTCCGCGGCAGCGGCAAGGTCACCTCGCCGGACCCCGAGGGCACCTACAAGGCCCTGGAGAAGTACGGCACCGACCTCACCCAGGCCGCCCGGGACGGCAAGCTCGACCCGGTCATCGGCCGCGACCACGAGATCCGCCGGGTGGTCCAGGTGCTCTCCCGCCGGACCAAGAACAATCCGGTGCTGATCGGTGAGCCGGGCGTCGGCAAGACCGCCGTGGTCGAGGGCCTGGCGCAGCGCATCGTGGCCGGCGACGTGCCCGAGTCGCTGCGCGGCAAGCGGCTGGTCGCGCTGGACCTCGGCGCGATGGTCGCGGGCGCCAAGTACCGCGGCGAGTTCGAGGAGCGGCTGAAGGCCGTCCTGAACGACATCAAGGCCTCCGACGGCCGGGTCGTCACCTTCATCGACGAGCTGCACACCATGGTCGGCGCGGGCGCGGGCGGCGACTCCGCGATGGACGCGGGCAACATGCTCAAGCCGATGCTGGCCCGCGGCGAGCTGCGGATGGTCGGCGCCACCACGCTGGACGAGTACCGCGAGCGGATCGAGAAGGACCCCGCCCTGGAGCGCCGCTTCCAGCAGGTGCTGGTCGGCGAGCCCAGCGTGGAGGACTCGATCGCCATCCTGCGCGGCCTCAAGGGCCGGTACGAGGCGCACCACAAGGTGCAGATCTCGGACGCCGCCCTGGTCGCCGCGGCCACCCTGTCCAACCGCTACATCACCTCCCGCTTCCTGCCCGACAAGGCGATCGACCTGGTCGACGAGGCGGCCTCCCGGCTGCGGATGGAGATCGACTCCTCCCCGGTCGAGATCGACGAACTCCAGCGCGCCGTCGACCGGTTGCGGATGGAGGAGCTGGCCCTGGAGAAGGAGTCGGACCCGGCCTCGGTCGACCGGCTCGCCCGGCTGCGGCGCGATCTCGCCGACAAGAACGAGCAGTTGAGCGTGCTCACGGCGCGCTGGGAGCAGGAGAAGAAGAGCCTCAACCGGGTCGGCGAGCTCAAGGAGCGGCTGGACGACCTGCACGGCGCGCTCGAACGCGCCCAGCGCGACGGGGACTTCGAGCGGGCCTCCAAGCTGATGTACGCCGAGATCCCGGCCGCCGAGACGGAGCTCACCGACGCCCAGGAGCGCGCCGCCGACCAGGACGCGTCCGCCTCCATGGTCAAGGAGGAGGTCGGCCCGGACGACGTGGCCGACGTGGTCGCCTCCTGGACGGGCATCCCGGCCGGCCGCCTGCTGGAGGGCGAGAGCGCCAAACTCCTGCGTATGGAGGAGGAGTTGGGCAAGCGCCTGATCGGCCAGGCGGAGGCCGTGCAGGCCGTCTCGGACGCGGTGCGGCGCACCCGCTCCGGCATCGCCGACCCGGACCGCCCGACCGGTTCCTTCCTCTTCCTCGGCCCGACGGGTGTCGGCAAGACCGAACTCGCCAAGGCCCTCGCCGACTTCCTGTTCGACGACGAGCGGGCGATGGTCCGGATCGACATGAGCGAGTACGGCGAGAAGCACTCGGTCTCCCGCCTGGTCGGCGCCCCGCCCGGGTACGTCGGCTACGAGGAGGGCGGCCAGCTCACCGAGGCGGTCCGCCGCCGCCCGTACAGCGTCGTGCTGCTGGACGAGGTGGAGAAGGCGCACCCGGAGGTCTTCGACGTCCTGCTCCAGGTGCTGGACGACGGGCGGCTCACCGACGGCCAGGGCCGCACGGTGGACTTCCGCAACGCCATCCTGATCCTCACCTCCAACCTGGGCAGCCAGTACCTGGTCGACCCGAGCACCCCGGAGGCCGAGAAGCGGGAGCTGGTGCTGGGCGCCGTCCGGGCCGCGTTCAAGCCGGAGTTCCTCAACCGGCTGGACGACATCGTGGTCTTCGACCCGCTGGGCACCGGCGAGCTGAGCCGGATCGTCGACCTGCAGGTGGCCCGCCTCGGCGAGCGGCTGAACGAGCGGCGGCTCACCCTGGAGGTCTCCGCGGCCGCCCGCGACTGGCTGGCGCTGACGGGCTACGACCCGGCGTACGGCGCCCGCCCGCTGCGCCGGCTGGTGCAGTCCGCGATCGGCGATCAGCTGGCCCGGGCGATCCTGTCCGGCGCGGTGCACGACGGGGACACCGTCCTGGTCGAGCTCGACGAGGAGGGCGACCGCCTCACCGTCCGCGGCCGGGGGCCGCTGGAGAAGTAGTGCCGCGCGCGGGCCGCTCCCGTCCACCCGGACGGGGGCGGCCCGCGCAGCCGTGTCCGGCCGGCCGGGCCCCGTACGTACGGCCGGCCGCGGCGCCCGCCGTCAGTCGGCGGCGCCCCGCCGCTGCCGCCGCCTCGACCGGTCCCGCCAGCTGCGCGCCAGCCGGTGCAGCTCGGCCCCCTGCGCCTCCGGCAGGTTCCAGGTCTGGGTCAGCAGCCGCAGGGTCGAGACCCGCGGGCAGGACACGCCCCGCTCCAGGTCCCGGATCGACCGCACGCTCAACCCCGTGGCGTCACCCAGTTGCTCCTGCGTCATCCCCCGGTCCAGCCGGATGGTCCGCAGCAGTGCCCCGAGCGATGCCCCCTCCCCCGTCACCGTTCCGTCCATGTGTTCCCCCCTCGACTCGGAACAGCTCAACTTGCCCTTGCAGAACGGGCTTTGTGTGAAGCGAGTTCCATCGCACGCTAACCGCATCCGGCCCGCCCGGCAGGCGAACCCGTGCGCCGGGCGCGTGACGTGGCTCACTCAAGCGCCGCCGCGCGGCCCGTCGCACCGACCGGACACCCTCCGTGACCGGCGCCCGCCGTGACCCCTCCGCGAGCCCCGTCGCGAGCCCCGTCGCGAGCCGTGTCAGGAGACCCGCCGGGAGCCTCCCCGAGCCCCGCGGCAGACCCCCGAACAGCGCCGCGGCGAAGATCGACGCGCCCCCGGGTGCCCCTGTGAGCGGAGCCCCGAATGAGGCAGGATGGGAGGTGGAAAGGGCGGCCTCTCATTGCCGGCCACCACGTGCACTGAGGAAGAGGACCCCCATGAGCATCGACCCGTCGTCCATCCCGTCCTTCGGCGCGCCCCAGGGCGGACAGCCCGGCGGCCAGGGCGGGCAGCCGGCCGGCCCCCCGCCGATCATCGTGCCGGACCAGAGCCTGGTCGCCCAGCTGCTCGACCAGATGCAGCTCAAGCACGTCGTGGACGAGGAGGGCGACCTCACCGCCCCCTGGGAGGGCTTCCGCGTCTACTACATGTTCCGCGGCGACCAGAAGGAGCTCTTCGCGGTCCGTGCCTTCTACGACCGCGCGTACCCGCTGGAGAAGAAGGGCGAGGTCCTCGACCTGATCGACGAGTGGAACCGCGAGACCCTCTGGCCCAAGGTCTACACCCACACCCACGAGGACGGCGTCGTCCGCCTGATCGGCGAGGCCCAGATGATCGTCGGCCACGGCGTCAACCTGGACTACTTCGTGACCACCACCGCCAACTGGACCCAGGCCGCGGTCGGCTTCGAGCAGTGGATCGTCGAGCGCCTGGGCCTGCAGAACGAGATCGAGGGCGAGGACGGCGAGGCCCCCGAGGGCACCGACGAGGCCTGATCCCTCCCCGGCACCGTCCGGTACGGCCCGCCCGGCGCTCGCGCCGGTGGCGGGCCGTGCCCGTTCCCGGCCCCCGACCCCCGTCCCTGGGCCCGGTCCGGGCCTTCCGGCGCAGGTACGCGGACGACGGCACGTGGACGAGGAGGGTCACGGTCATGGGCGTGGAGATCGAGCGGAAGTACCTGGCGGACCGGCCGGAGCTGGAGCCCGCGGCGCCCGCCGGCGAGCGCATCCTCCAGGGGTACGTGGCGCTCGGCCCGAAGGAGGTCCGGTTGCGGCGCCACGGCGAGCGCTGCTTCCTCACCGTGAAGGAGGGCTCGGGCCTCGTCCGCACGGAGCTGGAGGTCGAGCTCTCCGCGGAGCAGTTCAGCGAACTGTGGCCCGCCACGGACGGCGCCCGGCTGGAGAAGACCAGGACGCCCGTGCCGCTCGGTCCGACCACCGCCTACCTGGACGTGTACGCCGGCCCGCTGCAGGGCCTGCGCACCGTCGAGGTGGAGTTCGACTCGCCCGCCGAGGCGGAGGCGTTCGAGCCCCCGGCCTGGTTCGGGGAGGAGATCACCGGACAGGACCGCTACCGTAACCAGGCCCTGGCCGTCCGCGGTTCGTCGGCGCCGTGACGTAGCGCTCGACCGGGTCGAACGACACGGGCCGACGGTCTTGTTCGCGCGTCCGCCCGCCCCGGAGGATGGACCCCACCGACGAGCCACGAGGAGCCGGGCATGAGTGCGAGGCCGCTGTTGAACCGCCGACTGGCGGGCATGGGAACGACGATCTTCGCGGAGATGTCCGCCCTGGCCACGGCCACCGGCTCGATCAACCTCGGCCAGGGCTTCCCGGACACGGACGGGCCCGAGGAGGTCCGCGAGGCAGCCGTCCGGGCCCTGCGCGAGGGCCGCGGCAACCAGTATCCGCCCGGCCCCGGCATCCCCGAGCTGCGCACCGCGATCGCCGAGCACCAGCAGCGCTTCCACGGCCTCGGGTACGACCCCGACACCGAGGTGCTGGTCACCGCAGGTGCCACCGAGGCCATCGCCGCCACCCTGCTGGCCCTGCTGGAGCCCGGCGACGAAGTGATCGCCCTCGAACCCTTCTACGACTCCTACGCCGCCTGCATCGCCATGGCCGGCGCCACCCGCCGCCCGCTCACCCTGCGGGCCCCGGACTTCCGCCCCGACCTCGACGAGCTGCGCGCCCTGATCACCCCGCGCACCCGGCTGCTGCTGATCAACACCCCGCACAACCCCACCGGCACCGTCCTGACCTCCGACGAGCTGACGGCCATCGCCGAACTGGCCGTCGAGCACGACCTGCTGGTGGTCACCGACGAGGTCTACGAGCACCTGGTCTTCGGCGCCACCCACCACCCGATGGCCGCCCTGCCCGGCATGCGCGACCGCACCGTCACCATCTCCTCCGCCGGCAAGACCTTCTCCTTCACCGGCTGGAAGGTCGGCTGGGTCAAGCCCTCTTCGCCTACCTATTCATTGGCTAGCTGAGCACGACCCGCTGTCTCCCCACCTGGTGGTCATCAAGCTCAGGTTGGCGAGCCGGTACTCCACAAACTCATCCCGCTCGTCAGTGGCGCTAAGTAAGGTGTCGGTGACCAGGGAGGGGGTCACATGGCATCTGTCCGACCAAGTCGGCGAGTCGAGCGGGCAGGCGTGAACGCGCTACGCACCCTCCTTGAAGACCACGAGCACATCGTCCAGGAGATCGACGGTGGCAACGATCACGGCGAAGACATGCATGTGCTCCTGACTCGCAACGGCCGTAGGACAGGACACGTAGTCGCGATCCAGGTCAAGAGCGGCAAGAAGTACAAGCGGGCCAATGGGTATGCCATTCCCGTAGAGGATCACTATCACGACTGGAAAGAAAGTCGAATCCCGGTCCTCGGAGTGGTACACGACATGGAATCTGGCCGCCTCTTCTGGGTGAACCTTACACGCCGACTTAACCTTCCCGGAGAAGCCCCAAAATGGGTCCAGATCCCCGCCGATTCCGAACTGGCCACGGAAAGCATCCGAGGATTCGTCGCAGAAATTGAAATGTACATCGATAGTGAAGGGATGAGAATTCGCGGGGCCACGAAAGAGGAGACATTCGCAGGAGCCGCCCAAGCCCGACTCGGCAAATATGAGCCCAGGTCGACAGACGTCGCCAACCCTCTCTATGAGGGGATGGCCGAGATTGCGCTACGACACGAAGACAAGATCAAACGCTTCGCCCGCGAGTACCTACGGATCATTCCCCTGCTGATCCTCGTAGGGATCATGATCTTTGAGTATCCCTACCAGGTGCGCTTCGTAAATAATTACGGTAGTGGCGTGCCGCCAACCCCATGGATCATGGGCCTCTATAGCTTCATCTTCTACATGGCCCTAACCCTCTAATCCGATGTGAAGGCGGCCGGATCCCGAGTGGGGCTCCGGGCTGTCTGGTGTGACGGACACCTGATCATCTGGCGGCCCTATGAGGCCTTCAGAGAGAGCGGTGCGGTCACGGTGGTGGGTTTCGCGGTGGTCGCGTGGGTGCCGGGCTGATGCCTGGACAACCCTTGACCTGCAAGGTCCGTAAAGAAGAGCGGCGCGGTCCGGCACCTTCGGACCGCCGCGAAACCCACCGGTGATCGTGTTTCCGTGGTCGTGGCGCGAGCCCGTTCCAGGGCTGACCCCTTGTTGATCTCCGCGAGCCTTCGAGCTCTGGTACAGACGGGGGCCCCTGGGGCGCGCTGGTGTCATGAACGGCTACTGAGATGGCGGACCAAAGAGTCCTGGGATTAGGGCGCCGCGTGACCCGCACGTGCTCGTGACCTGCATAAATAGGCAACGTTGGGAGAGTCGGTTGAAGATCTTCTGCGGTATTGACTGGGCCGAGTCGCACCACGACGTCGCCCTGGTCGACGACACCGGCGAACTGCTGGCCAAGCGCCGGATCACCGACGACGCGGCTGGCTACCGCCTGCTGCTCGACCTGCTCTCCGAGTACGGCGACAATCCCGAGACGCCCATTCCAGTGGCGATCGAGACCAATCGCGGCCTGCTGGTCGTCGCCTTGCGCACCGGCCACCGGCAGGTGTTCGCGATCAACCCGCTCGCCGCCTCCCGCTACCGCGACCGGCACGGCGTCTCCCGCAAGAAGTCCGACCCCGGCGACGCCCTGGTCCTGGCGAACATCCTGCGCACCGACATGCCCATGCACCGGCCGCTGCCGACCGACTCCGACCAGGGCCGGGCCGTCACCGTATTGGCCCGCGCCCAACAGGATGCCGTCTGGAATCGCCAGCAGCTCGGCAACCAGATCCGCTCGCTCCTGCGCGAGTACTACCCGGCCGCCCTGGAGGCCTTCCAGAGCAAGCCGGGCGGCCTGGCCCGGCCGGAAGCCCGCGCTGTGCTCGCCGTGGCCCCGACCCCGGCCCGGGCGGCGAGGCTCTCCCTGGCCCAGCTGCGGGCCGCGCTCAAGCGCGCCGGCCGCCAGCGCGGCATCGACGCCGAGGCCGAACGGCTCCGCGACATCTTCCGGGCCGACCACGCCCGCCATCCCGAGGCGGTCGAGGCCGCCTTCGGCCATCAACTGCTCGCCCTGCTGAAGCAGTTCGACGCGGCCTGCCAGGCCGGTGACGACCTTGCTGAGGCGGTCGAGGCCGCCTTCCTGGAGCACCCGGACGCCGAGATATACCTCAGCTTCCCTGGCCTCGGCGTCCAGCTTGGCGCCCGGATCCTGGCGGAGATCGGCGACGACCGGACCCGGTTCGCCGATGCCCGCGGCCTGAAGGCCTACGCCGGCTCTGCCCCGATCACCCGGGCATCCGGCAAGAAGAGCTACGTCGGCCGCCGCATGGTGAAAAACAACCGGCTCATGCACGCCGGGTTCCTCTGGGCCTTCTCCTCTCTCCAGGCATCTCCGGGGGCCAACGCCCACTACCGTCGCCGACGCGAGCACGGGGACTGGCACGCCGGCGCTCAGCGCAACCTCCTGAACCGCCTGCTGGGCCAGCTCTTCCACTGCCTTCAGAACCGTCTGCTGTTCGACGAGAACCACGCCTTCGCCTCCCCTCTCACGTCATCGATCACGTCTGCTGCTTGACTCCTTAGCTCCCTGAGATGTCTTCTGCGCGCCCCTGTCCTCCTGGTGGTGGGGGTGGGGTGGTGGTGCGCTGTCGGGTCGGGTGGCCTGCGGCGCTGGCTGGCGGGCCCTGCCCGGCTGCCTCGCGGCCTTCGTGGTCCCCGGCGAGTGCCGGTCCTCTCGGCTGTGCCGGCGAGTGGTTGCCCGCGCTTCAGGGGCTCGGGCTGTTCGGTCGGGGGTTCGGCTCGTGGTTCGGTACGGGGGTCCGGGGCGGGTTCGGTCCGCGGTTCGGTTCGGTCTCCGGCCGCCCCGGCCGGCCGAGGGCTGTTTCCGCAGGCCAGCCGGGGGATGGAGGGAAACTCACCGTGCCGACTTACCTTCCTGGGCCCCTGCCTGGTGGTGGTTGTGGTGGGTGGGTTGGGGCGTTGGTCGGTGTGGTCGGGCGCTGCGCTGGGCCTTGCTTCCTCGCGTCCGGCTGGTGCCGGCCGCTCGTGTTGGTGAGGTGGTCCGGGGGTCGGTCCTGGGCGGGGTGTGGGGTTGCCGTCGCTCGGGTTCCGGCGGCCCGGGGACGACAAGGCGGACAGGGGCGGGCCGCGGGTGTCCGGCGGGGGTGGGGCGCCGCCGAGCCGTGAGGGTGCCCCGCCGGGCTCATCGTGTCCGTCGTACGGCCTGGTCGCAGTGGGGGCACACGTGCGGGAGGAGGTAGGGCGGGTACCAGCGTGAGCCGGGTCCGGGCGGCTGGTACGGGTTCGCGATCATGCCGGTGGTGTCAAGGCCGCAGGCCGTCGTCGGCAGCGGGTCGCCGGGTGCGTCGGGGTGGGTGCCGGCCGCGTGCGCGACCAGCTGGTCCGGCTGTCCGGGTGCTCGATGACGACGAGGATGCCCACTACCCCACCCTGCGGCCGGAATCGGCCGGAGTGCGTCCGGGGCGCCTGCCTGCCGTCTGGGTCGCTCGGGTCGCTGTCCGGCGCCCGGGTGTGACCTGGTGGTGTTTCGGGGGTGTTTTGGTCGGTTGGGTGGTCCGGTGGTCGGGCCGGGGTGGTGTTCGGGGCCGGTGTGGGGATGGTGGCCGCTGCCTGGTTCTGTTCACGTTGCGTGTTCGTCGCACCCCGCGCGGACCCCGTGCGGGGTGGGTTCCGGGCCCGGGGAATGGTCACGGGAATTCAGGGGTGTTTTCGGGGTGTTTTTTCGCCCGCTATTCCGGTGGTATTTCCCGGGCCTCCCGGGTTCCTCCTCGGCGCTCGCGCCGCCCGTCCCGCCCTCCCCGGCCCGGCGTAGCCGGGGCCCGCGCCGTCCGTTCTCGTCGTGCCCGCCCGCCGCCCTCCCGGGTCCCTCTTCGGCGCTCGCGCCGCCCGGCCCGGCGCGCCGCTTTGGCCCGGCGCAGCCGGGGCCCGCGCTGTTCCCGCTCGACGTCCTGGCCGCCCTTCCCGCCCCCGCGCCTCGGCACCGCGGCGCCCCTGCCCCCCTGCCCGTCCCGCTCGCCGTGGTCCAGGCCCGGCCGGCCTTGCTGCGCTTGCTGGTGGTGTCCTTGTCCCCGGGGGTGGGCTGGGACAGTCCCACCCTGGTTTCCCAGGTGGCAGTGCCTCACCCGGGGCCTGGGACGTTGGGACACCCCCGCGGTGCGCGTCTCCGGCCCGGCGCACTGCACCGCCTGCTCGGCGCCCGCGCTGCCGTCCTGGCCCCGAGCCGCCCGTACCGACTCCCCGTCCTGCCCCTCCGGGGGCCGCAGGCCCCGGCCCCCGGCCAGGCGGTGCTGTCGCGCCCCCCTGTCGCGCTCGGGCCCCCCGGGGGTGCTGTCGCGTCGTTCCCAGCCCGGATGCCCCGGATCCCCCTCCCGACCCCGGATCGCGACAGCACGACACCACCCCCCGCCCCGCGCCCTGCCCCTGGCCCGGCGCAGCTGACCTGTGACAGCGAAGCCGGGACGGTTGTCATCGAAGTCGGGACAACGGCTGCTTGTGTCAGCGAATCCAGGAAGCAGCGCAGTTTGTGACAGCGAAGTCGGGAAGGACGGGGCAGGCTGCTGGCGCTCGCAGAGCGTCATACTGCACGTCGTGGATCGCGAAGACCTGATTGGTGCCCTCGAACGGCATGAGACTGATGCCGCCGGCCATGCTGCCGTGGCCCTGCGGGCTGGAGCTTCGTTCCGGGTGTGGGCCGAATCGACGGTGCCGGCCAGTCAGCTTCTCGGCATCTGGGCATGGCGGGCCCAGTGCATGGCGGAGGACGGCGTCGTCACCTACAAGGACTTCGAACGGGGATTGCCCGACCTTCGGCGTGCGGGTGACGCCCCGGTCGCCTTGGGGCGAGTAGATATCGCCGGAGACTCGCGCTTGGTCTTCCTGGCCGCCGATCTGAGCTCATGCGTCGCCGTGCTCTAGCGCTACGAGCGCGTTGACCAGGGCGTTTCCCAACTTCGCTGTCACAGAATGACGTTGTCCCAACTTCGGTGACAACCGTCCCAGCTTCGCTGTCACGGATCAGCGGGGGCCCGCCTCACCCGCCCACCACCCCCGCCCCCGCTCCCACAGGGCCGCCAGGCCCCCCGGCGCCCGTTCCTACCTCCGCCCCCAGGGGGAGCCGTAGGCGACCACCCGATCCCGCCGCCCCGGCTCCGTCCCCGCCCGCGGTGTCGCCGCAGGCGCCACCCCCTGACCACCCGCCAAGGGGGCCGCCAGGCCCCGACCCCTCGCCGAAGGCCCGCCTCTTTTCCGGGATTCCCGGACGGTGCTGTGTCCCGCGCTGCGCCCTGTTCTGTGTGGTGTTGTGATCGTGTTTCTGGTGGTGTGGTGGCTGAGAGAGGTTCACCGACGCGTGGCCGGTTATTGGGGGGATTGGTGGTGTTCGAGGTGAGGAATTATGGACCGGTGGAAGGACCGGTTCTGGTGTCGTATCAGGGTGTTTTGGGGGCGGGTACTTGGGCCTGCTCCGACAGTTCACAGTGCGAGGTTCGCCGACCCGCAATCAACCGGGAGCTGTGCCAGTATTCGAAGCACTCGCAAGGCATATCCCGGAGGCGGTCCCGCATGCCCGGTAAGGGCCGTGCCAGTGACAGTCCGGTGCGGTTCTCCCGGTGACATCCCGGCGCGTTTCCAGGGCCCGCGCTGCGCCCCCTCCCGGGCCCGCCGGGGCGGCGGTGACCGCCCCGTCCGGCGCCGCCGTCCGGGGGTGCTCCCGGGCCCTGTCCGGCCCCGGTGCCGTGCTGCGCCCCGGCGACCGGGGTACCCCGCGCCGCGCCGGCACTGGCGCTGCGACGTTGCCGGGGCGCAGCCCCGACGCCCCGCCAGGGGCGCCCTCGGCCCGGGGGTTGGTGCTGTTCAAGGGAATTCACGCCATATCGTCAACGGGCCTCACGGCGGATACCCGCCTACCCGTCAGGGGAGCGCCTTTCATCGGCAATATGCGCCACAACGTCAACGGCCCCTCATCGCACG
>NZ_JBITTM010000048.1:57054-72384 GCF_044541955.1 Kitasatospora sp. NPDC085464 | reverse complement strand
TCCCTGGTCTACTGCATATGTCACAGCCTGCCCGATTTGATCCAGGAAATCAGTCGATACGAGAGCGCCGGCGGAGCCGTTGTTGATCTTCAGGGGGAGGATCTTGACCCCAGGCGCCAATCCGTAAGCTCCCTTGCCCCCATTGGCCTTCCCCGTTCCCGCAATGAGCCCCACCATCTGGGTACCGTGCCCATCGGCGTAGGAGCCAACCCCACCCGGGCCACCGCTGAAATCTTTACCCGGCAGGAACTGCCCCACGAGATCCGGATGGTCGAGCTTGAATCCATCATCGATGACGGCAACCGTGATGCCCTGCCCTTGGGACACCTTCCACATCTCTGCGGCATGCATGGCGTCCAGATGCCACTGATCCGCGCGAATCGAGTCGGCGGCGGATGCTGGGAGTGCGGCTGAGCCTGTCAGTACCCCCGCAACCAGGAGCGCCGCAGCAAGCCCCTGACCACGTACTCGCGACTTTGTCCGCCCCATCACAGCTCCTCGTCAGTCCCCGCCAGTAAGACCAGCGCCCCGAACAAGCCTGCCCGGCCACTGGGAAAGCCCAGTGGCCGGGCAGTCGTTGCCGTCCTACTCAACCACGTCCGGGTTGCTGTCCGGCGTACCGCTGGTCCAGGTCTCCTCGTCCTCGTGCAGGTAGTCCGCGCGGTTGCGGCGGTCACGTTCCTTCCGGTTGCCGTGACCTGCCATCCCCGGTGCCATCATGCCGTTCTGCCCGGATCGGGCGGCGCCGGCCTCGGCGGCTCCCGCTGCGGCCGCGCGGTTGCGCAGGCCGGTACCGCCGGGCGTGAACTCACCGCCGGCGGTCGGCCCCTTGCGGCCGCCGACCGTGCCACCGGTGGTCGAGGCCAGGCCCCGGCCACGCGAGCCGCCGCCCCCGCCGACGGCACCGTGACCGCCACCCATGCCCGGGTGCATGCCCATGCCGTTCATGCCGTTCTGCCCGCCGACCCGGCCGCCACCCGGTCCCGCTTCACGCGAACCGAAGACCGTCCCGGAGGGAATGCCCGGGGTGCCGCCCTTCCCGGGCGTCTGGCCGCCGAAGGGAGTGCGGGGGTTGACGCTGCCACCCTTGCCGGGCAGGTAGTCGCTGCCCCCGCCCTTGGTCTGGACCGAACCGCCGCCGGGCACGACCGGGAAGCCGGGCACGGGGCCCCCACCGGGGGTGTTGGGCCCTCCGCCCGGTCCGGTGGGACCGGTCGGGTAAGTCGGAACGGTGGTCGGTCCGCCCGTCGGCACGGGGCCGCCGCCCGGACCGGTCTGGGTCGGCGGCGCGGTCGGAATGCTGTCCAGCCCGGTGCCCGGACGGTTGACCGGGTCCGACGGGTGGGACGGCGGGGTCGAGGTACCCGGGTCCTGCGGGTTGGAAGGCAACTGGCCGCCGCTGTACGGAGGAGTCGGGGTCGTGTTGCCCCCACCGGAGGGCCCGGTGGAACCCGACCCGGGGTGGTACGGCGTCACCGAACCGCCGCCGTAGTTGCCCCCGCCGGACGACTTGGAGCCACCGCCGACGCTACCGCCACTCGTACGAGGGCTACGGAGGGAGCTGCCGTAACCACCGCTGTAGCCACCGCCTCCCGAGTATTCAGGGAGGCCACCCTTGCTGGCATCACCCCCGGGCGTCCCCGGAAGCGTCACATCCTCGGGAATCCCGTTCAGCGTCGTCGTCGCCGCGCTGTAGGCCTGGGCCAGGTTCACCACCTGGCGGCTGGCCTCTTGGTGCTCCTTCTCGACCGTCGCCTTGGCTTCCTTGTATGCGGCCTCGGTGATCCAGGCGTCACCCGCCGGTGTGTTGCTGCTCTTCATGTACTGGTCGATCGTCTGACCGACCGCGAGCTTTGCCGCCACACCAGCGGGAGTCTGCTGCCGCTCGTACCTGGCAACCAAGTCCACCGCACTCGTGGGCACCGGAGGCATCGCGACCTTGGCGGTGCTGAGTGCCTCACCGGCCTGGGTCATCGCACCACCGGCGGTCGCCGAGTGCTGCCCGATGATCGCCGCGGACTTGTACAGATTTCCGACCCAGGTCTTGAAGTTCTCAGCTGCCGGTCCTTCCCAGTGGACCTGGCCGAGGTGTCCCTGGAGAGCCGTGCTGAGCTCCGTCAGAACACGACCGGCGTCCTGAAGCTGGGCGGCCCGCTTCAACACCATGTCCGGCTGCGTCGACACGACGAACTCCCTGAGTTCGGCGTGCTCCATCCCGTGGTACTTCGATTCTCCTGCCATTACCTGCTCCCCGTCTCCCCGTAAGTCTCTCCCCGCAACGCCGTCAGAGCTTCGTGTTGTCCGTCGTTGCTGGCGAGTTGACACCCGCGCCCTGCGCGACCGCGTTCTGAGCCGCCGTGGTGTGGTCCTCGTTGGTCGAGTAGGCGCCGCCGGTCTTCGTGACCGCGGTCTGCATCGCCTCGATCTGGGCCTTGATTTCCTTGTGGAACCTCACGAGCTGCGAGTGGACCTTGCCGTACGCGGTGGTCAGGGCCACCGCCTCGGTGAACGATCCGGGGCTTCCCCCGCTGACGAAGCTCGCCTGGCTCAACTTCTGCTCTTCGAGCTTGTACGGCGCGGCCGCCGAGCCCTCCATCGCGGCGAGCAGTGCCTCGACCTTCGCCGCGAAGTTGGAGAGCGTCTGCAGCTCCACCTTGACGTCCTGCTTGCCGAACGCCGACACCAGGTCGTTGGCACTGAAGTTCGTCTGCACGGTGCTGACGACGCGGTTGATGCCGAAGCCGAAGGGGCCGAACGGGTCGCTCAGCATGAACGGCGTGTCGTCCGGGCCCGCCGGGGTGTTCGGGTCGGTGCCCGGGGTGCTCGGGTCGGGAGTCGGCGAAGGACTGGGCGAAGGATTCGGCGACGGACTCGCCGAGGAGGTCGGAGTCGGGCTCGGAGCCGGGCTCGGCGAGGGGCTCGGCGTGGAACTCGGCGCAGGGGTCCCCGACGGGCTCGGGGACGGACTCGCCGAAGGGCTCGCCGACGGAGTCGGCGTCCCCGAACTTGATGCACCATTGCCTGCCACAGCAGTTCACCTCTCCCCCGTACGGCCGGTCGCTCCCCGGCACCCGGGGGCTTCCGTGCCGCAACGCAACACACCGTCAACTTCTGGTTCGTGCAGTCGCCGTACCGTCCTGGTCGGCGAACCGCCCGCCCTGTGGGCGGTTTTCGCCTCCGTCATCGTAGCCATCACCTCTGTCGCATCGGCAGGGCCCTTGGCCCGCGCGTACGCGATCGGTACGAACTTGACACGTACAACCCGCCTTCCGGGCTGCTGGGTAGACTGATCCGGTACGCCCCATCTGCCGCGCAATGTCGCACAGCAGCGACTCCAGGCCGCAGAACGGACGTGTCCGCATGAGCTCCCCGAACGCCGTGTCCTGGTGGGCCCGCGCCGTGCGGCCCGCGCGGCCGCCGTTGCCGCTGGCGCTGATGGCTCGGGCGGCGGCGGGCATGGCGGTGCCGTTGGCGGTGGGTCTGCTGGTGCACCGGCTGGATCTGGGGGTGTTCGCCGGGCTCGGGGCGATGCACGCGACGATGAACGACCGTGCCGAGCCGTCGCGGCTGCGGGCGGCCCGGATCGGGACGGCCGTCCTCGCCTCCGCGCTGGGCATGCTGCTCGGCACCGCTCTCCAGCGCGCCGACGCCGACGGTCTCACCCTGGGCGTCGCACTGACGTTGACGGCTTTCGCTTCCGGCGCCCTGAGCGCGACGGGTCCGCGGGGGTCGGCGGCCGGGATGCTGCTGCTGGTGTCCGCCGCGCTGGGGAGCGGGATGCCGTTGCCGGGGCCGTGGTGGGCGGCGGCGCCGATGATGCTGGCCGGGGCCGGGTTCGTGGTGCTGCTCGGGTTGCCGGCGGGGGCGCCGGGTCGGCCTGCGTCGGATCCGCGCAACCGGGCGCTCGCCGCCGCGTACGACGCGCTCGGCCGGACGCTGGCCGACCTGGGCACGCCGCGGGCGGTGGCTTCGCGCCGGGTGCTGACGGCCCGCCTGAACCAGTTCCAGGATCTCCTGCCCGGAAGGGCCAGGAGGCACACCAAGGGCCCGAACCTCCCGACCGGCCTTACCGGCCCGAACGGCCCGACGGACCCGACGAGCCGCATGTACGAGGCCGCCCTCGCCGCCACCGAGGCGGCGACGGGCCTGTTGTGGGCCCGGCGCCCGGTGCCGCCGGAGGTGGCGGAGGTGCCGAACCGTCTCGCGGCGGCGGTGCGGCGCGGTGGCGGCGAGGTCGCGGTCCCCGGGTGGCGGCCGGACACGCCGGCCCGGCAGGCCCTGGACGTGGCCCTGCGGGCCGCCGCCGACACGGTGGCGGGCCGCGACGCGCAGCTCGGTACGGCGCCCGCGCCTGCGCCCGATCCCTGGCGGCTGCGGGTGCGCCTGCTGTCCGGGCCGTCGGTGCGGTACGGGCTGCGAGTGGCGCTGTGCATCGCGGTCGGCTCGGCGGTCACCGCCAACTACCCGCTCGGCAAGAGCTACTGGGTGCCGATGACGATCGCCTTCGTGCTGAAGCCGGACCTGGGGTCGGTGTTCCTGCGGGCGGTGAGCCGGTCGGTCGGCACGGTGCTCGGGGTGGCCGTCACCGCGGCGCTGCTCGTGCTGACCACCGAGGAGTGGGCGCTGGCGGTGGTCGCCGCGCTCTGCGTGGCCCTGTTGCCGTACGCCACGGCGGCGCACTACGGGCTGAACACCGTGGTGATGACGCCGATGGCGCTGGTCCTGATCCAACTCGGCGGTCAGAGCGGCGCGGCGGAGTTCCGGCCGCGGGTCCTGGACTCGGTCCTGGCCAGTGCGGTCGTCCTGCTCTTCGGGTACCTGCTGTGGCCCGAGCGGCCGCGCCACCGGATCGAGCCCCGGTTGGTGACGGCGACGACGGCGCTGCGGGCCTACCTCGACGCGGTCACCGCCGGACGCGCCGAGCGGGCGGAGGTGTGGCTGCGGCGTACCGCCTACCGGTCACTGGCGGATGCCCGCCAGGAGGTGCAGCAGGGGCTGGTCGAACCGCCGCCGACCGGCCGGCTGGCGGAGCGGTGGCTGCCGACGACGGCGGCGCTGGAGCGGCTGGGCGGCGCGGTGGCGGCGTTCGCGGCGCAGGTCCGGTACGGCGGCCGGGTGCCGGACCCGGCCGAGGTCGACCGGGTGCGCCGGGCGCTGGACGAGCTGACCGCCGCCGCCCGCGCGCACCGTCCGCCGACCACACCGACCGACCGTACGACCGCACCGGGACACGCAGCCGGTCCGAGCACGCCGCACGACACACCGCACGACACGCCGCACGACCCCACGCTCAGCGCGCTGGGCCGTGCGGCGGACGAGCTCGAAATGCTGCTGGCCGGGGGCTAGCGCGACCGCCGGCTCACACGACTCGGAACGACTCAGACCTGCTCGGCCAGCTCCAGCCAGCTCATCTCCAGCTCCTCCTTCTCGTCCCGGACCGCGCGCAGCTGCGCGTCCAGCTCCGCGACCTTGGAGAAGTCGGCGGCGTGCTCGGCGAGTTGGGCGTGCAGCTTGGACTCCTTCTCGTCCAGCTTGGCGATCTGCCGCTCCAGCTTCTGCATCTCCTTCTTGGCCGCCCGCAGGTCCCCGCCGGACAGCCCGGAAGCAGCGGTCTCGGCCACCGGGGCAGCGGCGGCGGGGGCGGGGGCGGCCTGGGCGGCCATCCGGGCCCGCCGCTCCAGGTACTCGTCCACGCCGTTCGGCAGCATCCGCATCTTCTTGTCGCCGAGCAGGGCGTGGACGACGTCCGTCGTCCGCTCGATGAAGAAGCGGTCGTGGCTGATGACGACCATCGAGCCGGGCCAGCCGTCGAGGAGGTCCTCCAGCTGGTTGAGCGTCTCGATGTCCAGGTCGTTGGTCGGCTCGTCGAGGAACAGCACGTTGGGCTCGTCCATCAGCAGCCGCAGCAGCTGGAGGCGGCGGCGCTCGCCACCGGACAGGTCGCCGAGGGGCGTCCACTGCTTGTCCTTGCCGAAGCCGAACTGCTCGCACAGCTGGCCGGCGCTCATCTCCCGGCCCTTGCCGAGGTCGACCCGCGAGCGGACCTGCTCGACGGCCTGCAGCACCCGGATCGTCGGGTCCAGCTCGGCGACCTCCTGCGACAGGTAGGCCAGCCGCACGGTCTTGCCGACCTTGATGACGCCGGACGCGGGCTGCACGTCGCCCTCGCTCGCGTATGCGTCGCGCAGGGCGCGCAGCAGCGAGGTCTTGCCGGCGCCGTTGACGCCGAGCAGGCCGATCCGGTCGCCGGGGCCGAGCTGCCAGGTGAGGTTCTCCAGGAGCAGCTTCGGGCCGGCCTTGACGGTCACGCCCTCCAGGTCGAAGACGGTCTTGCCGAGCCGCGCGTTGGCGAACTTCATCAGCTCGGACTTGTCGCGCGGGTCCGGCACGTCGGCGATCAGCGCGTTGGCCGCCTCGATGCGGTAGCGCGGCTTGGAGGTGCGGGCGGGGGCGCCGCGGCGCAGCCAGGCGAGTTCCTTGCGGGCCAGGTTCTGGCGCTTCTGCTCCTCGACGGCCTCGATCCGGGAGCGCTCGGCGCGGGCGAAGACGTAGTCGGAGTAGCCGCCCTCGTACTCGTGGACCTCGCCGTGCTGGACGTCCCACATCCGGGTGCAGACCTGGTCGAGGAACCAGCGGTCGTGGGTGACGCAGACCAGCGCGGAGCGGCGCTTCTGCAGGTGCTCGGCGAGCCAGTTGATGCCCTCGACGTCGAGGTGGTTGGTGGGCTCGTCGAGGACGATCAGGTCGGGCGAGCCGAGCAGCAGCTTGGCGAGGGCGATCCGGCGGCGCTCGCCACCGGAGAGCGGGCCGATGACGGTGTCCAGGCCGTCGGCGAAGCCGGGCAGGTCGAGGCCGCCGAAGAGGCCTTCGATGATGTCGCGGATCCGGGCGTCGCCGAGCCACTCGTGGTCGGCCCGGTCGGCGATCACCTCGTGGCGGATGGTGGCCTCGGGGTCGAGCGAGTCGTGCTGGGTGAGGACGGCCATCTGCAGCCCGCCGGAGTGGGTGATCCGACCGCTGTCGGGCTCCTCCAGCTTGGCGAGCATCCGGATCAGGGTGGTCTTGCCGTCGCCATTGCGGCCGACGACGCCGATCCGGTCGCCGTCGCTGACGCCCAGGCTGACCGCGTCCAGCAGGGTGCGGGTGCCGTAGACCTTCGTGACGGACTCGATGGTGGCGAGGTTGACGGCCACGTGTGCTGCGCTCCTGGGTTCGGCGGTCGCGGGGCGGCCCGCCGCCCCTGAATCGGGGACACCCCGATCTCCCCAGCCTAATGGGCCCGCAGCGACGGCCTCACCGCGCTGCTGCAGCGCCGACGCCTCCCCGCGCCGCCCGCCCCGTTACTCCGCGAGCAGCGCGGCCCCCGGCACCGCCCCGTTACTCCGCGAGCAGCGCGGCCCCCGGCACCGGCCCGTAGGTCGCGTGCGCCGTCCGGCAGGTGCCGGAGGCCCGCAGCGCCGCGGCGACGGCGGCGGCCGCGTCGGCGTCCTTGGCGAGGAAGGCGCAGGTCGGTCCGGAGCCGGAGACCAGTGCCCCGAGGGCGCCCGCTTCGGTGCCGGCCCGCAGGGTGTCCGCGAGCGAGGGGCGCAGCGAGAGCGCGGCGGGCTGGAGGTCGTTGACGAGCACGCCGGCCAGGGCGACGGCGTCGCCTCCGGCGAGTGCGGCGAGCAGGGCCGGGTCGGCGGCGGGGGTGGGGACGTCGGTGTCGCTGGAGCCGGTGCCGGCGTCTTCGCGGAGCCGGTCGCACTCGCGGAAGACGGCGGGGGTGGACAGGCCGCCGTCGGCGACGGCGAAGACCCAGTGGTAGGTGCCCTCGACGGCGAGCGGTTCCAGGATCTCGCCCCGGCCGCGGCCCAGCGCGACCCCTCCGAGCAGGGCGAACGGCACGTCCGACCCCAGCTCCGCGGCCAGTTCCAGCAGCGTCTCGAACGGGGTGTCCAGCTGCCACAGTGCGTCGCAGGCGACCAGCGCGGCCGCACCGTCGGCGCTGCCGCCGGCCATGCCGCCGGCCACCGGGATGGCCTTGGCGATGTGCAGGTGCACGCCCGGGTCGGCGATGCCGTGGTGGGCGGCGAGCAGCCGGGCGGCGCGGGCGGCGAGGTTGCTGTCGTCGAGCGGGACGACGGCGGCGTCCGGCCCGGAGCAGGTCAGGGTGACGCCCTCACCCGGGGTGGCGGTGACCTCGTCGCCGAGGGCGACGGCGAAGAAGACGTTGGTCAGGTCGTGGAAGCCGTCGGCGCGCAGGCCGCCGACCCCCAGCTGGACGTTGACCTTGGCCGGCACCCGTACGGTGATCACTCGCTGTCCTTGTCCTTCTGGGGCTTGTGCTCGGCGATGGCGGCGAACTGCTCCACGGTCAGCATCTCGCCGCGCAGCTTGTGGTCGATCCCGGCGGCGGCGAGCGCCTGCTCGGCCCCGGCGGCGGAGCCGGCCCAGCCGGCCAGGGCGGCGCGCAGGGTCTTGCGTCGCTGGGCGAACGCGGCGTCGACGACGGCGAAGACCTCCGCGCGGCTGGCGCTGGTCTTCGGCGGCTCGCGGCGGATCAGCGAGACCAGCCCGGAGTCGACGTTGGGGGCGGGCCAGAAGACGTTCCGCCCGATGGCGCCGGCCCGCTTCACGTCGGCGTACCAGTTGGCCTTGACCGACGGGACGCCGTACACCTTGTTGCCCGGCTTGGCGGCGAGCCGGTCGGCGACCTCGCTCTGCACCATCACCAGGGTCCGCTCGATGCTCGGGAAGGTGGCGAGCATGTGCAGCAGGACGGGCACGGCCACGTTGTACGGGAGGTTGGCGACGAGCGCGGTGGGCGCGGGCCCGGGCAGCTCGGTGACCTCCATGGCGTCGCTGAACACCAGGTCGAAGGCGTCCGCCTTGGCGGGCATCCGGGCCGCGACGGTGTCCGGGAGGTGCTGCGCCAGCACGGGATCGATCTCGACCGCGGTCACGTGCCGCGCCACGTCGAGCAGCGCGAGCGTCAGCGAGCCGAGCCCCGGCCCGACCTCCACCACCGCGTCCTGCTCGGTCACTTCGGCGGCCCGGACGATGCGCCGCACGGTGTTGCCGTCGATGACGAAGTTCTGTCCGCGCTGCTTGGTCGGCTTCACGCCGAACGCGGCCGCCAGCTCCCGGATGTCGGCGGCGCCCAGCAGGTGGCTGTCAGGGGTGGGGTCGGTGGTGCTCACGCGCCAAGGATACGGGGGCGGGCGGGGCCCGGGTTCCGGGCACCCGGGGCCCCGTGCCGCGTGTCAGTACCCGAAGGCCCGCGCCGTGTTCTCCGCGACGGCCGCCGACAGCTCGTCCTCGTGCAGCCCCAGGGTGGCGGCCATCGAGCGCACCGTGACCGGTATCAGGTACGGGGCGTTGGGCCGGCCGCGGTAGGGGTGCGGGGTGAGGAAGGGGGCGTCGGTCTCGACCAGGATCCGGTCGAGCGGGGTGGCGAGCAGCGCGTCCCGCAGCGGCTGGTTGGCCTTGAAGGTGACCGGCCCCGCGAAGGACAGGTACCAGCCGTGCTCGGCGCAGGTCTTGGCCATCTCGGCGTCGCCGGAGTAGCAGTGGAAGACGGTCCGCTCCGGGGCGCCTTCGGCCAGCAGGACGGCGATGACGTCCTCGTGGGCGTCCCGGTCGTGGATGACCAGGGCCTTGCCGTGCCGCTTGGCCATCTCGATGTGGCGGCGGAACGACTCCTTCTGGATCTCCACGCCCTCCGGCCCGGTGCGGAAGTAGTCGAGCCCGGTCTCGCCGACCGCCAGCACCTGCGGCAGGGCGGCGAGCCGGTCGATCTCGGCGAGCGCCTCGTCCAGGGCGGCGGCGCCGCCGGCCTTGCGCTGCTGGCCGGACCAGCCGTCCGCGTCGCCGAGGAAGATCCGCGGCGCCTCGTTCGGGTGCAGGGCGACGGCCGCGTGTACCTGCTCGTACTGGGCCGCCAGCTCGGCGGCCCAGCGCGAACCGGGCACGTCGCAGCCCACCTGGACCACTGTGGTGACCCCGACGGAGGCGGCGCGGGCCAGGCCTTCGGCCGGGGTGCCGGACTGCATGTCGAGGTGGGTGTGCGAGTCGGCCACCGCCACTGCCAGGGGTTCCGGCAGCGGCGGCGGGGTCGACCGGTCGTCGTCCTTGGCGGCCATGTCAGGCGGCCGGCTTCTCTTCGAGGCGCGGGAAGAGGATCTCGCCCTTGGTGACGGTGGCGCCGGCGGGCAGCCGGCCCCAGTCGGCCACGGTGGCGATGGTCTGCGCGGACAGCGCGCCCAGCCCGGCGGCGTCGGCGCCGAGCGAGGCCCACAGCTTCTCGGCGGTGGACGGCATCACCGGGTTGAGCAGGACGGCGGTGGCGCGCAGCGACTCGGCGGCGGTGTAGAGGATGGTCGCGAGGCGCGCCCGGCCCTCCTCCGAGTCGTCCTTGGCGACCTTCCAGGGCTCCTGCTCGGTGATGTAGCCGTTGACCTGCTTGACGAACTCGAAGATCGCCGCCAGGCCGCCGGCGAAGTCCAGCTCCTCGCCGATCTTCCGGTCGGCTGTCTCGACGGCCTTGGCCAGCCCGTCCGCGACGGCCTGCTCGGCGTCACCGGGCGCGGTGGCGGCGGGCAGCGCCCCGTCGAAGTACTTGCCGACCATCGCGGCGACCCGGGAGGCCAGGTTGCCGAAGTCGTTGGCGAGCTCGGAGGTGTAGCGGGCTGTGAAGTCCTCCCAGGAGAACGAGCCGTCCGTGCCGAACGGGATCGCCCGCAGGAAGTAGTAGCGGTACGCGTCCACGCCGAAGTGCGAGGTCAGGTCGGTGGGCGCGATGCCGGTCAGGTTGGACTTCGACATCTTCTCGCCGCCGACCATCAGCCAGCCGTTGGCCACGACGCGCTTGGGCAGCGGCAGGCCGGCCGCCATCAGCATGGCGGGCCAGATGACGGCGTGGAAGCGGAGGATGTCCTTGCCGACCAGGTGGACGGAGGCCGGCCACAGCTCGGCGAAGCGCTCCGGGTCGCTGCCGTAGCCGGCCGCGGTGATGTAGTTCTGCAGCGCGTCGACCCACACGTAGAGGACGTGCTTCTCGTCCCAGGGCAGCGGCACGCCCCAGTTGAAGGTGGAGCGGGAGATCGAGAGGTCCTGCAGGCCCTGCTCGACGAACCGCAGCACCTCGTTGCGGGCGGACTCGGGGGCGATGAAGCCGGGGTTCGCGGCGTAGAACTCCAGCAGCTTCTCGCCGTAGGCCGACAGCCGGAAGAAGTAGTTCTCCTCCTCCAGCCACTCCACCGGCTTCTTGTGGATCGGGCAGAGCTTCTCGTCCGCGGTGGCCCCGTCGAGCAGCTCGTTGGGGAGCTTGTACTCCTCGCAGCCGACGCAGTACGGGCCGGAGTAGCCGCCCTTGTAGATCTCGCCCTTGTCGTACAGGTCCTGGACGAACTCCTGCACGCGGTCGGTGTGGCGCTGCTGGGTGGTGCGGATGAAGTCGTCGTTGGCGATCTCCAGGTGCTCCCAGAGCGGCTTCCAGGCCTCCTCGACCAGCTTGTCGCACCACTCCTGCGGGCTGACGCCGTTCGCCTCGGCGGTCCGCATGATCTTCTGACCGTGCTCGTCGGTGCCGGTCAGGTACCACACCTTCTCGCCGCGCTGGCGGTGCCAGCGGGTGAGGACGTCGCCCGCCACGGTGGTGTACGCGTGGCCCAGGTGCGGGCGATCGTTGACGTAGTAGATCGGGGTGGAAACGTAGTACGCCGGGGCGCTCGTCCCGGTGGTGCTGTGGTCTGCAGTGGCCGCCATGGTCGGAAAGCTTAGTCGGGCGGGCGGACCGCCCTCGACCGAGTTCCGTCCCGGTCGGGGGCGGTCCGTCCCTGCCCTGCGGCGTCAGCCCAGGAGCCGTGCCCAGAACCGGGCCCAGCGTCCGCGCGGCTTGGCGGGCTCGGGCGCCGGGGGCGGCCCGGCCGGCTCGGCGTGCGCCGGGTAGCCCGGGGAGTGGTGCCAGAGCTGGTCGGCGGAGGCCACCCGGCCCTCGCGCATGATCCGGACGGTGTGGCCACCGCACCCGGGGCAGGTCGGCTTGAGGAGCGGGGACGGCACCCGGACACCGTTGGCGTGGTACTCGAACACGACGTGCCCGTCCTTGGCCGCGTGGTGCTCGATGTCGTACGCCTGCTCCCATCCGTACCCGCAGCGCAGGCACGCGAAGGAGTAGGCCTCCCGTACGGTCTCGACGGGAGTGTGCCCGCGGCCGGCCAGGCCCGCGGTGCTCAGGGGGCTACCGATCGTCTCGCTCATAGCCGTCTCCCAGCGCCCGCCGGGCGCTCGCCCGGCTGGGTCTTTCCTTCCCAGGAAATGCCCGGACCACCTCGGCCGACGCCCCACTTGTGAAGACTTGGATGCGGGTTGGGGAGCCCTATACGAAGGGCCTCCCCGGGACCGAAAACCGCGACCGAAACTTCAGCTCCACGGGCGTTTACCGGGGCCTTCCCTCCAAGGTACGACTACCCGTGCGCAACGCAACCCCCGGATTTCACCCCTTTTTCAGGCCCGGGTCCAGCCCCTCCTTCTTGGCCGCCACGACGGCGTCGAACACCTCGCGCTTGGGCAGCGAGAGCTCGACCGCGACCGCCGCGATGGCCTCCTTGCGCCGCTCCCCCGCCTCCTCGCGCACGGCCACCAGCCGGGCCAGCTCGGCCGGGGTCAGCTCCTGCGGCGCGGCCGGCGGGGCGCCGGCGACGACGACGGTGATCTCGCCCTTGACGCCGTCGGCCGCCCAGGCCGCCAGCTCGCCGATCGGCCCGCGCTTGACCTCCTCGTAGGTCTTGGTGAGCTCCCGGCAGACGGCGGCCGGGCGTTCCGGCCCGAAAGCCTCGGCCATCGCGGCCAGCGCCTCGGCGATGCGGTGCGGCGCCTCGAAGAAGACCATGGTGCGCGGCTCGGCGGCGATCGAGGCGAGCTGCCGGGCCCGGTCGCCGGTCTTGCGCGGGAGGAAGCCCTCGAAGGTGAAGCGGTCGACCGGCAGGCCGGACAGCGCGAGCGCGGTGAGCACCGCGGACGGTCCGGGCACCGCGGTGACCTTCACGTCCGCCTCGACGGCCGCGGCGACCAGCCGGTAGCCGGGGTCGGAGACCGAGGGCATGCCGGCGTCGGTGACCAGCAGCACCCGGGCACCGCCCGTCAGCGCCTCGACGAGTTCGGGGGTGCGACCGACCTCGTTGCCCTCGAAGTAGGAGACGACCCGGCCGGCCGGGGTCACCCCGAGCGCCTGGGTGAGCCGGCGCAGCCGGCGGGTGTCCTCGGCCGCGATGACGTCCGCCGTGGCCAGTTCGTGGACCAGTCGGGGCGGGGCGTCCGAGACGTCGCCGATGGGGGTGCCTGCGAGAACCAAAACTCCTGTCACGTCCCCCATCCTTCCAGCTGCCGCCGCGCGGGGCTTTTGGTGATGATTCGGGCAGCTTCCGAGGGAGCGGACGCCCGTGCGAAGAGCGCGCCTACGATGTGGCGGATGAACGGCGACACGGCGGCCCAGACGTCCACCGGTACGGACCACTCCGCGTGGGGCGGCGTCGGCCTGCCGTCCCCGCGCCCGGCGGAGTCCGTCGCCGCCCCCGCGGCGCCGACCTGGCGCGAGCGGCTGGCCGGCCACGGCTACCGCGCCCGCCCGACGGTGCCACTGGCCGAGCGCCTGGTGCCGCCGATGCCGGACGGCCCCGGTGTGACCCCGCGCGACGTGCCGCAGTCACCGCTGCTGCTGCGGCTCGGCATCTCGCTGCCGCAGGGCCTCTGGTACTTCCTGTGCCGCTGGTCCGGCTGGCTGGGCCCGATCGCGGTGGCGGTGTTCGCCGGGCTCCTGCGGTTCACCGACCTGGGCCGGCCGAACGCGATCATCTTCGACGAGACGTACTACGCCAAGGACGCGTACGCGCTCTGGCAGGGCGGCTACGAGATCAGCTGGCCCGAGGACGCCAACACGACGATCATGACGCCGGGCGCGGCCGTCCCGTACCGGGAGACGGCCTCGTACGTGGTGCACCCGCCGGTGGGCAAGTGGATCATCGGCTTCGGCGAGCAGCTGTTCGGCATGAACCCCTTCGGCTGGCGCTTCGCGGTGGCCCTGCTCGGCACCCTGTCGGTGCTGATGCTGGCCCGGATCGCCCGCCGGATGTTCCGCTCGACCCTGCTGGGCTGCGTGGCCGGCCTGCTGCTCTCGGTGGACGGCCTGCACCTGGTCCTCAGCCGGGCCGCCCTGCTCGACCTGGTGGTGATGTTCTGGATCGTCGCCGCCTTCGGCTTCCTGCTGCTGGACCGCGACCGGACCAGGGGCGTGCTGGCCGGGAAGCTGGGCGGGGTCGAGAACGCCGGGCTCGCCCAGCGGGTGAACCTGGGCTGGCGCCCGTACCGGATCGCGGCCGGCGTCTGCATCGGCCTGACCTGCGCCACCAAGTGGAGCGGCCTGTACGTGATGGCGGCCTTCGGCCTGATGAGCGTGCTCTGGGACGTCGGCGCCCGCCGCCTGGCCGGCGCCCCGCACCCGTTCCGGGCGGTGCTCGCCCGGGACGTGGTGCCGGCCTTCTTCTCGGTCGTCGTGGTCTCGCTGTCGGTCTACGTCGCGTCCTGGTGGGGCTGGTTCGCCAGCAGCAACGCCCCGGGGAAGGGCGGCTGGGGCCGGGACTGGGCGGTCGGTCGCTCCACGGACTTCCCGTGGATACCCGAGGGCCTGCGCGCCCTGTGGCACTACCACTCGACGGTCTACGAGTTCCACACCCACCTGAGCGACCCGCACACCTACCAGTCCAACCCCTGGTCCTGGCTGGTGCTGGGCCGGCCGGTCTCCTTCTACTACGAGTCCGCCAAGCAGGGCCAGGCCGGCTGCACCGTCGCCGACTGCGCCCGCGAGGTGCTGGGAATCGGCACCCCGCTGCTGTGGTGGACGGCCCTGGTGGCCCTGGTCTACTGCCTGTGGCGCTGGGCGTTCCGGCGGGACTGGCGGGCCGGCGCGCTGCTGTGCGGCCTGGCCGCGGGCTACCTGCCGTGGTTCGCCTACCAGCAGCGGACGATCTTCCTCTTCTACGCGGTGGTCTTCGTCCCGTTCCTGGTGCTCGCGGTGACGATGCTGGTCGGCGCCCTGATCGGCCCGCCCGGCGCCTCCCGGGACCGCCGGATCGTCGGCTCCGCGACGGCCGGCCTGCTGGTGCTGCTGATCGTCTGGAACTTCCTGTTCTTCTACCCGCTCTTCACCGGCCAGACCATCCCGCTGGACGACTGGCGCCGCCGGATGTGGTTCAACAGCTGGATCTGAGCACCGGGCCTGGGCCCGCCCCCCCCGCCGCCCCCCGCCGGCGCCGGGCCGGGGGGGGGCGGGGGGGGCCGGCGGGCGGGCGC
>NZ_JBITTM010000048.1:0-57044 GCF_044541955.1 Kitasatospora sp. NPDC085464 | reverse complement strand
AGCACCGGGCCGGCCCCCCCCCCCCCCCCCCCGGACGGCCGGCCGCGCGCTCCGGCCGACACCGTGTCCCCCCGAATCGTCCGTATGCGGTGCACGACACGTACCAGATCCGTCACAAGTCCCGGGCGTTTCGTCGGCGCACCGATTCCGCCTGCCTAGGGTGGGGGCGTAACGCGTTTCCGGCTCCGGCCGGTTGCGCCCGGCCGCGAGACCCCTGGGGGAACTGCACCATGCGCAGTGGCGCGAAGATCGGCATCATCACCGGCGTGTCCATCGTCGTCCTCGCGGGCGGCGGTTATGCCGCGTACAGCCTGATGGGCGGCTCGGACTCCGGCGGCGCCAAGCCCCGCACGGTGGTCGCCGAACCGCCCTCGGCCGATCAGGCGGCGGCCGGCGCGAAGGACTTCCTGGCGGCCTGGGCGTCCGGCGACATCGCCAAGGCGGCCTCGCTGACCGACGACCCGGCCGCGGCCACCACCGCGCTGACCGCCTTCCGGGACCAGGTGAAGCCGAGCGCGCTGACCCTCACCCCGACCGGTCCGACCACCCAGCAGGTCTTCACCGCGGCCACCGGCAGCCCGGCCCCGGCCAAGCCCGCCGCCGGGGCCTCCGCGACGCCGTCGGCCGGCAGCACCCCGGGCGCCACCGACTCGCCGTCCGCCACCGCCGCCCCCGGGCCCACCGGCACGCTGATGAGCTTCAAGGCCCGCGCCGAGTTCGAGGGCACCAACCGGGCCTGGGACTACCAGGGCTTCCTGGGCGTCGTGAAGATGAGCGACAACACCCCGGCCGTGCACTGGGCGCCGACGGTGATCCACCCCCACCTGTCCGGCAACGAGACGATCGCCGTCCAGCAGGTCTTCGCCCCGCCGTCCACCGTGGTGGACCGCAACGGCAAGCCGCTGCAGGCGGCCTCGCTCACCCCGGCACTGATGGCCACCGTGCAGGACAACGCCCAGAAGCTGCTCCCGCCGGACCCGACCCGGGACCAGGACTCCGGCAAGGCCGTGGTGATCAACGATCCGGCCGGCAAGGCCGCCGCGGACAAGCTTTTCACCATCGTCGAGCCGAAGCCCGGCAAGCCGTTCAAGGTGACCATCGACAGCACCGTCCAGGCCGCCGCCGAGAAGGCGATGACCGACCTCGGCAGCAAGCCCGGCTCCATCGTGGCCATCGAGCCGAGCACCGGCCAGGTGCTGGCCTTCGCCAACTCGCCCGCCAACGGTCAGAACCGGGCCTTCACCGGGCTGCTCGCGCCGGGTTCGACGATGAAGATCGTCACCTCGGCGGCGCTGCTGGAGGCCGGGCTCAACCCGGACAGCGTGGTGGCCTGCCCCGAGAAGAGCAGCAACTCGGTCCCGATCCCCAACGACTTCCCGGGTGCCTTCCCGAACAACACGCTCCAGCAGGACTTCATGGTGTCCTGCAACACCGCCTTCATCAACCAGGGTCTGACCAGCCTCAAGCCGGAGACGCTGTCCGCCACCGCCAAGGACGTGTTCGGCATCGGCCTGGAGTGGAAGACCGGCCTGCCGAACGCCGACGGCAAGGTTCCGCCGACGCCGGGCAGCAAGGACGAGCAGGCCATGAACTACATCGGCCAGGGCAAGGTCCAGATGAACCCGCTGGCCATCGCCTCGATCACCGCCACCGTCCAGAGCGGGGCGTTCAAGCAGCCGATCCTGGTGGCCGGTCTGCCGCAGCAGGCGGCGGCCCGCCAGATCTCGCCGGACGTCGCCGGCAAGTTGCGCGCGATGATGAACGCCACCGCGGTCGGCGGTACGGCCAGCCAGGTGATGGCCGGGATCACCGACAACGCGGGTGCCAAGACCGGCTCCGCCGAGGTCCAGGGCGCGTCCACCACCAACAGCTGGTTCACCGCCTTCCGCGGCAACATCGCGGTGGCCGCCGAGGTCCAGGGCGGCGGCCACGGCGTCGACGCGGCCGGCCCGGCGGTGGCCTCCCTCCTGAAGGCCGCCGCCGGCCGCTAGCGGCCTCCGTCCCGAGCCCGCCCCGCCTCAGCTCCGCGGCAGGGCGGGCTCCGGCGTCTCCGGCACCCGGCCGGGCGGGGCGGGGCGCCGGCTGCTCCAGCGCCGGGCCGCCAGCCGGGGCCAGATCATCAGCACCACCGGCAGCGCGAGGTACCCGAACCGCCCGGCCGGGGCGAGCATGAAGGCGATCGCCAGCCCGGCGGCCAGCAGGTCGGCCGCGGCGATCGCGGAGACCGGCGGCCGGGCCAGCAGCCAGATCGCCACCCCGATCAGGGCCACGGTCATCAGGGCCAGCGAGATGGTGTGCCCGGTCGGCCCGAAGCCGGCCAGCACCTTGCCGGGCAGCGGACTGCCCGCCGGGGTGCGGATCGCGGTCATCCCGAGCGGGAAGCGCACCACCTGTTCGCGCAGCGCGTCCGCCTGGGTCAGGACGGACGGCAGGATCACCGCCGTGCTCACCCCGACCCCGATCAGTGCGGTCCGGGCGGCGGGCCGGCGGCCGTACAGCCGCCAGAGCAGCAGGACGGCGACCGGCAGCGCGGGCCAGGCCGTCCACTTCAGGGTGCAGGCGAGGGCGAGCACCAGCCCGGCGCCGACGGTGCGGTCCCGCTCGGCGAGCGCCATGGCCAGGCAGCAGACGCCGATCAGCGGCAGGTCCACCCCGCCGACCACCAGGGCGAGCGCTATCAGCGGCGAGGCGGTGAGGACGGCCAGCGGCAGCAGCGGCGCGCGGTCCCTGGAGGGCCGCAGCAGGCGCCAGGCGGCCAGCAGGCAGGCGAAGAAGGTCAGTGCGAACCAGATCCGGGCGTCCCCGGCGACCCTGGCGAAGGCGGTGGAGTCGCCGAGCACTTGGCGCGGCAGCCCGAACAGGGCCATCGCAGGCAGGTACGGGTTGTAGTCGGTGACCACCACCGGGTGGGGCAGGTAGGCGTCGCCGGTGGTGAGCAGCAGGTGGGCCGAGCGTTCGACCACCATGACCTCGGACTGGTGGCGGCCGTGCAGGGCGAGCAGTCCGAGCGGTACGAGGACGGCGCCGACGAGGGCGACCGCGGCGGCCGCGTGGGCCGCGAATCGCCGCGGCAGGGTCAGGCAGAGCAGCCCGGCCAGGGCGTAGGCGGGGGCCGCGATCAGGCCCCACAGCCGCTGGTTGGCCAGGTCGGAGACCAGTGGGAAGGCGGCGGCCCAGCCGGCGGCGATCAGGCAGCCGAGGAGTTGGACGGACCGCAGCGAGGCGAGTCCGGCGGGATTCAGTCGTTCGGGCGTGGGCGGAAAGGTGCTTTCGCCACGCTGGCGGGGGAAGGGGCGGACCGAGAAGCCTCTCGGCGGCCGTCCGGGTCTGGACGACGTCTCGGTCACGAAGGTCTGCGCCGGCGTTCTGCGGCGGCCGGTGAAGCGGCCGCCTGGGCGGGAGTAGCCGGGCGTGCGGGTGCTCACCATGGTGGAAGGTTATGGGTGTGGGCCCGGCCCTGTCGCCATGGCGTGGGGCACTGGGCGGGTGATGGCACGAAAAGGGCCGCCGGGTGTCCAGTCGGTCGGCGGCCCTTCACGTCGGATTCGCCTGCGGGTCAGCCGGCGGTCTGGTCGGCCGCGACGGCCGGTTCCTCGGTCTGCTCCAGGCGCGAGTGCTTGATGCTGTAGCCGAAGTACACGACCACGGCGACGGCGAGGGCGATCGCGCCGGCCCGGAAGGTGTCGGCGTGCAGGCCGGTGATCAGGTAGATGCAGAAGGCGACGCTGACCAGCGGGACGACCGGGTAGCCGGGCACCTTGAAGCCGCGCGGCAGGTCGGGCTGGGTGCGGCGCAGCACGATCACGCCGATCGAGACGACCGAGAAGGCGATGAGCGTCCCGAGGCTGGTGATGTCGGCCAGGACGTTCAGCGGGATGAACGCGGCCAGCGCGCCCACGCCGAGGCCGACCACGATGGTGTTCCAGACCGGCGTGCCGGTGCGCGGGGAGAGCTGGGCGAAGCGCTTGGGCAGCATGCCGTCGCGGCCCATCGAGTACAGGATGCGGGTCTGGCCGTAGATCACCACGAGGGTGATGCTGAAGATCGAGAGGATCGCGCCGATCGCGAAGACCATCGCTGGCCAGCTCTGGCCGGTGATGTCCTGGAGGATCTGCGCGAGGCCCGCCTCCTGGCCGTCGAACTTGTTCCAGGGCTGGGCGCCGATGCCGGCCAGCGCGACCAGGATGTAGAGCAGGGTCACCACGACCAGCGAGATGATGATCGCCAGCGGCAGGGTGCGGCGCGGGTTCTTGACCTCCTCACCGGCGGTGGACACGGCGTCCAGGCCGATGAAGGAGAAGAAGATGCTGGATGCGGCGACCTGCACGCCGCCGATGCCGAGCGGCATGAACGGGGTCAGGTTGCCGGAGTGGAAGCCGGTCAGGGCCACGCCGATGAACAGCAGCAGGATGACGATCTTGATCGCGACCATGGCCGCGTTGACCTTCACCGACTCGCTGACGCCGCGGATCAGCAGGACGCAGACCATCGCGACCAGCAGCAGCGCCGGAAGGTTGAACCAGTGGGTGCTGTCCGGCGCGCCGGCGAGCTGCTCGGGGATCTTGAACCCGAAGGCCAGGTCGAGGAACTTGTTCAGGTACTCGGCCCAGCTGACGGCGATCGCGGAGGCGGAGACGCCGTACTCCATCAGCAGGCAGATGCCGACGCCGAAGGCCACGCCCTCGCCGAGGGTGGCGTAGGCGTAGGAGTACGAGGAGCCGGAGACCGGGATCGCGGAGGCCATCTCGGCGTAGCAGAGCGCGGTGAGTCCGGCGGTGACCGCGGCGATCACGAAGGACAGGATGACGGCCGGGCCGGCCGAGGGCACCGCGGTGTTCAGCACGAAGAAGATACCGGTGCCGATGGTGGCGCCGATGCCGATCGAGGAGAGCTGCCAGAGGCCGATCGAGCGGCGCAGGTGGATGCCGGAGCGTCCGCCCTCCTCGGGCGCGCCGGCCGGAAGGGCGTCGCGCCCCTCGCTCTCCGCGATCAGTGTCGAGACGGGCTTGCGTCGCAGCAGACGCGCACCAAGGGTGTTGCTGGCCAAAACTGCGGTCCTTCTAGACGGGGGAGGGTGTGGTGGCGGCTGGCCACCCGACACCACCGATGGGAGTCATTGCGGACCAACCGAACAAAGATGGGACAGTACCCGGCGAAAGCACCAGTGTCGCAAACGAACAGTCCGGGTACGCGCATTGTCCAAATCGGCACATATCGATGTACAAACCGGACACTTCGCAAACGGCGCATCTGCCGGTGAGCAGCTAAAGCAGCAGCTCAGAGCCGTTCCGGGGGCCGGGATCATCCGCCGAGCACCGCCCGGACCGCCGAGGCGGGCGCTGCACAGCCGCGGCCCTCCCGCACGGCCCGGCCCGACGGCCCGGTCGACCGCGCGCGCACGAAGCCCGGGCGGCGCCGATTCGCCGCCCCCGCGCCGGAGTTCACGCCGGAGCGGTCCGACGCACGGTCCGGACTCGTTTCGCCACGGCGAACTGATGATCCCTAGGATCGGCCGGGTGACTACCGGACGACGACCACAGACCAGGCTCGGCAGCCTGCTGGCCGCCCTGGCGATAACGGGCGCCTCGCTGCTCCTCGGCCTGCCCGCCCACGCCGACGAACCATCAGCCGGCGCCGCCCCAGCCCCCAAGGAGGCCCCCCGGGTCGACCTCGTCCTGGACGTCAGCGGCTCCATGACCGCCACCGACATCCAGGGCAAGAGCCGCATCTCGGTGGCCCAGCAGTCGCTGAACGAGGTGATCGACGCGCTGCCCGCGGAGACCGAGTTCGGCATCCGCACGCTGGGCGCGACCTACCCCGGCAACGACAAGAACCTCGGCTGCCAGGACACTAAGCAGCTCTTCCCGGTCGGGAAGACCAACAAGGTCGAGGCCAAGACCGCGGTCGCCACCCTGCGGCCCACCGGCTGGACCCCGATCGGCCTGGCCCTGCGCGGCGCCGCCCAGGACCTCGGCAAGGGCGAGACCACCCGCCGGGTGGTGCTGATCACCGACGGCGAGGACACCTGCACCCCGCCCGACCCCTGTGACGTCGCCCGCGAACTCGCCTCCCAGGGCATCCACCTGGTCGTCGACACCCTCGGTCTGGCCCACGACGACAAGACCCGCCAGCAGCTGCTCTGCATCGCCAACGCGACCGGCGGCACCTACACCGACGTCCGCACCCAGGAGCAGCTCACCGACAAGGTGAAGCAGCTCGTCGACCGCTCCAACGACACCTACACGGTGACCCCGGTCAAGACCGCCGGCACCGACAAGTGCGAGAGCGCCCCGGTGCTCGCCCCGGGCGTCTACACCGACCGCGAGAAGTTCTCCGAGCACCGCGTCTACAAGGTCCCGGTCAAGGCCGGCCAGGAGCTGCGCGCCTCCGTCAGCGTCGCACTCGACCGCCCGACGGCCCGGGACTACGGCGTCCTGCTGCAGGCCACCAGCGCGACCGGCCAGGAGCTGGTCCGCGGCACCGACGCCGGCAGCAGCCGCACCGACGTGATCTCCACCGGCCTGCGCTGGTCCACCGACGACTCCAAGGGCTACGTCACGGCGAGCCCGACCTCCTCCTCCGGCTCCTCGAAGGAGAAGCCGACCACCACCGTCTGCCTGGTCGTCAGCAACTCGCTGGCCCCGCAGGCCGGCGTGCAGGCCGACCCCGGCATGCCGCTGGAGCTGACCGTGGACCTGACCTCCTCCTCGCCCGCCCCCGAGGGCGCCGCGATGGGCCTCGGCCGCGGCTGGATCCTGCTGCTCACCCTCACCCTGGCCGGCCTGGTCTTCGGCCTGCTGTTCGGCTGGATCGCACGTTGGCGGATCGCCGTCTGGCGGGAGAACTGACCATGCGTACGACGATTCGCGGCGCCCTCGCCGCCCTCGCCCTGCTGCCCGCCCTCGCCCTGGGCGCCCCGGCGGCCTCGGCCGCGCCGTCCCCCTCGGCCAGCGCGAGCGGCACCCCGGCCCCGGCCACCAAGGCCGGCACCTCCTTCCTGACCGCGGTCAACCTCTCCCCCGGCCAGGACGCCGAGGTCGCCGCCTCCACCGGCGACTACCTGTACTGGGCGTTCGGCGCCTCCGAGGGGCAGACCCCGACGGTCAAGCTGACCGTCAACCTGGCCCCGGCGACCGACCGGCACGGCCCGCAGACCTGGTCCGTCGAGGTCTTCGACGGGCTGCGCCGCCGCCAGGCCTGCACCGCCGGCACCCAGAACGCCACCGGCGACCAGAACGCCACCTCGGTGGCGCTCGACTGCACCCTGCGCGAGGTCCGCACCTGGGCCGAGCCGTGGTCCGGCGACCCGCTTCCCGGCACCTACTACGTGCGGCTGTCGGTGACCGACGTCCCGCAGCCGGACCTCGGCCTGGCCACCTCCGTCCGGCTGCACGTCGCCGCCAAGGGCGGCTCCGACAACGCCCAGCCGGAGGGCGGGGAGCTGAAGGCCCCGCTGGTCCCGCCGGTCGGCGGCGGTGCGAGCACCGCCAAGGCGGCCGCCCCGGTGGCGGAGGAGGAGCACTGGTACACCGGCTGGTTCTCCGGCTGGAACAGCCGCTGGTACTGGACGATCGGCGGCGGCTTCCTGGCCGCGCTGGCGGGCGTCCTCGGCTACAACCTGACCCGGCACCCCCGCGGCCGGCGGCCGGGCCACCACGGCACCGTGCCGCACCAGGGCTCGTACCAGAGCGGTTCCTACTCCGACCGCCCCTGACCCGCGCCCCAGCACAGCCCGAGGGCCGGCCGGAGGACTCCTCCGACCGGCCCTCGGCCACGTCCGGCCCCGGGGCGGGCGTCAGCCGCGGAAGAGGTCGTGCCCCACGTCGGACGGGACGACGTCCTGGACCGGCTTGCTGTCCGGCCCCGGCACGTGCTCGCCGGGCACGGGCTCGCCGCTCTCCCGGTGCAGCAGCACCACGCCGTCCTCGGCCCAGAGCTGCCGGTACCCGTGGTCCAGCAGCAGCCGGATCCGCGCGGCCTGCTCGGTGTCCGTGGCGAACGGGAAGGAGCGCTTGTTCGACCGGGTGAGCACGTACTCGCGCCCGCGCGGCGTGCCGTCCACCAGCACCACGTCGGTACGGGCGGTCAGCCGCGGCGCGATCTGGTTGTCGGCCTCCACCGAGGCGCCGTCCGGGATCAGCGCCGCCGCCCGCACCAGCGCGGCCTCGCTCGGCTTGGCCTCCCAGGAGGACGGCACCGCCAGCTGCACCAGCCCGATCGGCACGGCGGCCACCAGGGCGATGCAGGCCGCGCCGAGGCCCAGCCGTCGCGCCCGCCGGACGGTCCGCTCGGGCCGCTCGGTGCTGCTCAGCCGGCCCAGCACTTCGACGGCGGCCGTGAGCAGGATCGGCCAGAGCATCGAGTCGTAGTGCCGGGCGATCGACCAGTGGTTGGGGTTGCTGGACAGGATCCGCTCGGCCAGCAGCGGCACCGCGCACAGCACGGTGGCCGAGCGCAGCGGCAGCAGGAGTGTCGTCCCGAACAGCCAGAGCAGCAGCAGCGGCTTGAGCGGCTGGTCGAAGGCCGTCTGCACCAGCAGGAACGGGTTGTGCAGCAGGTGGCGCAGGGCGTCCCCGCCGTCCGTGCCGAGCGCCGCGTAGTTCCAGTAGTAGCCCGGCTCCCCGCCCATCGCCGGGATCAGCCACGTGATCGTGACCGCCGAGGCGACCGGGCCGCCCAGCAGCAGCCCGAGGCCGGTGAAGCGGCCCGCCCGGTCCCCGGTGCGGCGGGTGCGCAGCAGCAGCACCAGCCCGTACGCCCCGACCATCAGGCCGAGGTCCTCCTTGGTGCAGCACAGCAGGACGGCGGCGAGCACCACCGTGCCGTACCGGCGGGCCAGGCCGCGCTCCAGCATCAGCAGGGTCAGCGGCACCGCGAAGGCGACCTCGTGGAAGCCGACCCGGGCGGCGACCAGCAGCGGCCAGCCGAGGGCGTGGACCAGGCCGGCCAGGTCGGCGGCCCGCCGGGCGGTGCGCGGAGGGGCGGCGGCGAAGCCGTGCGCGGCGATCCGCCGGATCAGCGGCACCCCGGCCGCGAACAGCAGCGACTGCCCGATGATCAGCGAGCGCGGGTCGTCCCAGATCCAGTACAGCGGGGCGAGCAGCGCCAGGACCGGCGAGAAGTGGTCGCCCAGCAGCGAGAAGCCGGGCGGGAACTCGTGGTGGTAGCTCTTCAGCGTGGAGACGGGCAGCCCGAAGTGGGCGTAGCCGCGCACGCCCTGGTCGAATATGCCGAGGTCGAAGCCGCCGAGCGACACCGAGGTCCAGCCCTGCAGGCCGACGGCGCACATCACCGCGAAGCAGAGCGCGGTGAGCAGCGCGGTGCGCCGGGCCGGGCCGTGCAGCAGGGCCGCGGCCGCGTTCCGGGCGGTGGGCGCGGCGGCGGGCGGCGACGGGGGTGCGGTCTGGGTGGTCACGTCAGGTCTGATCCGTCCGGTCTGGGTCCGTCGGGTCCGGTGGGGCGGGCCCGGTGGGTCGGGTCCGGTCCGTCAGGTCCGGTTCGTCAGCGCGGGATCGCGGTCCAGCTTGGCGGCCAGCAACGCCCAGGCCCCGCCGCCGGTGGCATCGACGGCCTGTCGCCGGGCGCGGTACAGCCGCACCCCGAGGACGACCAGGACGGCGATCCCGATCGGCGGGTAGATCGCGCCGGGCAGCTGCCAGTACCAGGCGACCCCGCGGCCCCAGCGGTGCGGCACCGTCCACATGACGTGGGAGAGGAACACGAGGAGGGTCACGCCGAGCAGGACCTGCCGTGCCCTGGTCCGGGCCTCGACCACCAGCAGGGCGATCAGCGGGACGCACCAGACCCAGTGGTGGGTCCAGCTGATCGGCGAGACCAGCAGGGCGGTGAACGCGGTGCAGACCCCGCCCCAGGCGTCGGCCCGGCGCAGCACCCGCGCCGAGCGCCCGGCCAGCACGGCCACCCCGAGTCCGAAGGCGCCGACCAGCGCGGAGGCGGCCAGGCCGACCAGGCCCGGGTCGTTGACGTCGAGCAGCCGGCAGACGGCGCCGCGCAGCGACTGGTTGTCCACCAGGACGGTCACGCCGACCCGACTCGGGTCCCAGAGGTACGTGGTCCAGAACCCGTACGAGGCGTCGGGCAGCAGGACCCAGCCGATCAGACCCGCCGCCACGAACGTGCCGGCCGAGACCAGTGCGGCCCGGACCCGGCCGGTCAGGAAGAGGTAGACCGCGAACAGGCCCGGGGTGATCTTGATGGCGGTGGCCAGGCCGATGCCCACGCCCTTGAACCGGTTGCGGTCCGAGCGGGTCAGGTCCCACAGCACCAGGCAGAGGATGCCGAGGTTGACCTGGCCGTACTGGAAGGTGGTGAACACCGGCTCCAGCCAGATGCCCAGGCCGGTCGCCAGGATCACCACGGCGGGCCGGTTGTGCCTGGCCCACCCGGCCAGCTTGAGCGACAGGTGCACCGCCAGGGCGAGCAGCCCGTAGTTGAGGAGCATCACCAGCACGCGCAGGGTGCTCACGTCGAACCAGGTGCTCGGCACGAAGAGCATCGCGGCGAACGGCGGGTAGGTGGCCGGCAGGTCCCAGCCGGGCAGCCGCATCGCGTACAGGTCCTGGCCGCGGACGACGGCCTGGCCCTCGGCCCGGTAGACCAGCATGTCGACCATGGTGGCCCCGTGGGCGTGCCGGAAGCAGGCGAACACCGCCAGTGACACGGCGGCCGCGCAGGCCGCCGCGAGGGTCCAGGAATTCGATCTTCCGGTTTCCGGGGTGCCGCCGGATTCGTCCGGGCCGGACTGCCGCGCCCACCGTGTCAGACCGAACTCGCGCACCGCGATGGCACCCCGTTGAGATAGACCAGATCGTTCCGTCGTCAGCGTCTGGGCCAACCCACCATAACCGACCCCTCTGAGGCCCAAACCGCGTCAGAAACCGCCCCCGGAAGGTGCTGTGATCTCGACCACAACGGTCGTCGGACCGACCCGTGACGACCCCCGCGCCACAAAACGCGAAATCCCGCCGGGAGTTGCCTCCCGGCGGGATTCGGTGGACCGGCCGGAGCCGATCCGTTGGGTGGAGCTGAGGGGATTCGAACCCCTGACCCCCTCGATGCGAACGAGGTGCGCTACCGGACTGCGCCACAGCCCCAACGAGAAGAAACTCTAGCACCTTTCGGAGGTGGTCCGTGACCACCCCCCGGTGGCGGCGCCGACCGGGGGGTGGCCGGGGTCATTCGTTGGCCGCGCGGGGGCGGGACTCGGTGACCTGCGGCTCGGCGTACTGGTCGAAGAGCGGGGTGCTGCGGGACTCGGCGGGGCGGCCCGCCGTCCAGGTGCCGGGGGCCGACAGGTCGAGGCCCCGGGAGACCCGGGGAGCGACCGGCGCGGTGACGTAGGTCGGCAGCGGGACGGGCACCGGCTCCCAGGAGTCCGGGCCGGCCGCGCCGCGCTCGCGCATGCCGTCGACCCACTCCTCGTGCTCGGTCGCCTCGGCCACCGCGGAGGCGGAGGGCACCGAGACGGTGGCCTCCTCCGGGTCGGCGGCCAGCCGCAGGTGCGGTCGGCGCGCGGCGCGCTCCCCGGCGGGCGCGGCCGGGGCCGGCTCCGCCCCCGCCGGCGCCTCGGCCGGGGCAGCGTCGGCCGACGGGGCCGGGACGCGCTGCTGCTCGCGCTTGCGCAGCCGTTCGGCCGCCTGGGCGGCCCGGACGCGGTCGAGCTTCACCTCGTACCGCTGGCGCTCCAGCTTGCGCAGGTGGCCGATGTACAGGGTGAGGAGGGCCGCGGGAACGGCCGGGACCCAGAGGAAGGCCAGTCCGGCCACCGCCGCGACCACCGCGCCGAGCGCGAAGCAGAGGAAGAGACCGGTGACCATCCGGCGCCGGCGGGCCAGCAGCCGCGCCCGGCGCTCGACCCCGACCCGCGGCGCCGGGGCCGGCCGTTCGGCCGCCCGCTCCGCCGGTGGTTCGGGTTCCCGCGCCGCGGGGTCGCCGGAGGCGGCCTCGTCCCGTCCGGGAGGGCCGTCGTTGCTGTGCTCGTCGTCACGCGGTTCGTCGCCCAGGGCCCGGGCTGCCCGCCGCTCCAGCGCCGAACGCCCGGCCAGCAGGCGGATGGCGGTGCTGAAGCGTTCCGTCGGGCGCGCCTCGTTGAGTTCGTCCTGCCTGCGGAGCCACATCGGCACCAGATAGGCGGCCCAGGCCCCTACGATGACGGCGTAGATAAGGCCGCTACTGCTCACGATTCACACCGTACGGGCGCCGGGAAGGCCTGGCAGCAATTTGGCCCGGCGTGTCGTGTGATCAAGCTGATTCTCCGACTATTTTGCCGGTATTTGTGACGGTCCGCCACCGGGCCGATGCCAGATCGATATTTCATTCGAACATATATTCAATTACCTGGCCGGTGTCCGGAACTGAGCGCGCGCCAGCGCTCCAGCATCCCCTCCGGAACCTCCTCGTCGGTCAGCGCGTAGACCAGGTGGTCGCGCCAATCGCCGTCGATGTGGAGATAGCGCGGGCGGATTCCCTCCGAGCGGAAGCCGAGCTTTTCCACCACGCGCCGGCTCGGGGCGTTCTCCGGACGGATGCAGACCTCGATCCGGTGCAGTCCGAGGGTGCGGAAGCAATAGTTCACCGAAAGCGCCACGGCGGCCGGGATGATGCCCCGGCCGGCCACCGCCTCGTCGACCCAGTAGCCGATGTTCGCCGAGCACATCGAGCCCCAGGTGATCCCGCCGACGGTCAACTGACCGACCAGCTCGCCCTTGTAGAGCACCACGAAGGGCAGCATCCGGCCCGCCGAGGCCTCGCCGCGCAGGAAGCGGACCATCTGCCGGTAGGTCGGACGGGGCCCGGCGGTCTGGCCGGCCGGGCCGGGCGGCACGGTGGCCTCCCACCGCCGCAGCCAGTCCCGGTTGCGGCGGCTCACCTCCTGCCAGTCGCGCTGGTCGCGGGCCCGGATCGGGCGCAGCGCGACCTCCCCCTCGTGGAGTTCTACCGGCCAGCCGGCGTTCAGTGCCCTCTCCTGGATTCTGGAGCCCCGGGGGCCGGGGCGTCGGGCCGGGGGTGGTCCCCACCGCCGAGCTGGTCGACGGCGTGGGCGAGCAGCGGCTCCAGGACGGCCAGACCGTCCTTGACGCCGCCGGTCGATCCCGGCAGGTTGACGATCAGGGTACGTCCGGCGAGCCCGGCGAGCCCCCGGGAGAGCGCCGAGGTGGGCACCTTCTCCCGGCCGTACGCACGGATGGCCTCGGCGATGCCGGGGATCTGCCGGTCGATCACCCGGGCGGTCATCTCCGGGGTGAGGTCCATCGGCGAGATGCCGGTGCCGCCGGTGGTCAGGACGACGTCGTAGCCGGCCGCGACGGCCTCGCGCAGCACGGCCTCCACCGGCTCCCCGTCCGGGACGACCCGGGGGCCGTCGGCGGTGAAGCCCATCGCGGTCAGGCCGGCCACCAGCAGCGGGCCGCCCTTGTCCGCGTAGACACCGGCCGAGGCCCGGTTGGAGACGGTCACGGCCAGCGCCCTCCCGGCCGACGCGGTCATGCGTCCACCTCCGGCGCGAACCAGTCGCCGCTCTTGCCGCCGGTCTTGCTCAGCACCCGGACGGACTCGATGGTGGCGCCCTTGTCCACGGCCTTGACCATGTCGATGACGGTCAGCCCGGCCACCGCGACGGCGGTCAGCGCCTCCATCTCGACGCCGGTGCGGTCGGCGGTCCTCACGGTGGCGGTGATCTCCACCGCGTCGTCCGCGACGGCGAGGTCGACCTTGACGCCGGAGACGGCGATCGGGTGGCAGAGCGGGACGAGGTCCGGGGTCTTCTTGGCGCCCATGATCCCGGCGATCCGGGCCACCGCGAGGGCGTCGCCCTTGGGCACGCCCTCGCCGCGCAGCAGCTCGACCACCTTCGGGGAGACCCTCACCCGTCCGGCCGCGACGGCGGTGCGCGCGGTGGTGGCCTTCTCGGAGACGTCGACCATGCGGGCCGCGCCCTGGTCGTCGACGTGGGTGAGGCGGTCGCCGGGGGGAGGTGTCGTCACGGGTGGCTCCAGGGGCGCGCAGGTCGAAGTACCGCGCTACCGTACAACTCCGTGACTCCCCGGGCGCTCAGGAGTCCAGCAGCACCACGTCGACCTCGCTGCCGGCGGGCAGGTCGGTGACGTCCTCGGGGACGGTGATCAGGCAGTCGGCCCGGGCCAGCGCGCCGACCAGGTGCGACTCGGCGCCGCCGACCGGCTCGACCGTGCCGTCCGCCGCCGAGTAGCGGCCGCGCAGGAACTGCCGACGGCCGGCCGGGGAGCGCAGCGCGGCCGGGCAGAGCGCGCGGACCACCGGACGGTGCACGTCGGCGGCGCCGAGCATGGTGCGGATGACCGGACGGACGAACAGCTCGAAGGAGATGTAGGCGCTCACCGGGTTGCCGGGCAGGGCGAGCAACGGCACCCCGGGCGCGTCGCCGATCCGGCCGAAGCCCTGCGGCTTGCCGGGCTGCATCCGCAGCTTCCGGAAGTCGACGCCGCCGTAGGTCTCGAAGACCTCCTTGACCACGTCGTACGCGCCGACGCTGACCCCGCCGCTGGTGACGATCAGGTCGGCCCGGCCGAGCTGGTCCTCCAGGACGGCGCGCAGCCGGTCGGCGTCGTCCGGGACGGCGCCGACCCGGAAGGCGATGGCGCCGGCCTCCTGGGCGGCCGCGGTGAGGGTGAAGCTGTTGGAGTCGGCGATCTGCCCGGGGCCGACCGGCTCGCCGGGCTGGACCAGCTCGCTGCCGGTGGACAGCACCACGACCCGCGGGCGCGGGCGGACCTTCACGCTGGCCCGGCCGATCGCGGCGAGCAGGCCGAGCTGGGTGGGGCCGAGCCGGGTGCCGGCCTCCAGGACCTTCGATCCCGCGGCGACGTCGCTGCCGCGGCGGCGGATGTGCGCGCCCTCGGCGACCGGGCGCAGGACGCGGACCTCCTCGTCCGGGACGGGCGCGGTCATCGCGGCGGCGGCCACGCCGGTGCCGGTGCCGCCGTCGGTCCACTCGACCGGGGCGACGGCGCGGGCACCGGGCGGCACGGGGGCGCCGGTCATGATCCGGGCGGCCTGGCCGGGGCCGACCCTGGGCAGCTCGTCCGCGCCGGCGGCGATGTCGCCGACCACCGAGAGCACCGAGGGGTAGGCGTCGGTCGCGCCCTCGGTGTCGGCGGTGCGGACGGCGTAGCCGTCCATCGAGCTGTTGTCGAAGGGCGGCAGGTCGCCGTCGGCGACCACGTCCTCGTCGAGCCGGCAGCCCTGGGCGTCGAGCAGCCGGAGCTCGATCGCGGGCAGCGGGCCGACGGCGGCGAGCACGTCGGCGAGGTGCTCGTCCACCGTCCAGAGGCGGGGGGCCGCCGGTGCCGGGTCCGTTCCGGCGTCGCAGCAGGCTGCGGGCGTGGTGCTGTGCTCGGTGGACCCGGTCATCGGCGGCTCGCTCTCTGTCGTGTCAGTCCTGCATCTCGGAGCCGACGAACTCCCGCAGCCAGGAGCGGAACTCCGGGCCCAGGTCCTCGCGCTCGGCGGCCAGACGGACGATAGCGCGCAGGTAGTCGGCGCGGTCGCCGGTGTCGTAGCGGCGGCCCTTGAAGAGCACGCCGTGCACCTGGCCGCCGTCGGCGGGCTCGCGGGTGGTGAGCTCGCGCAGGGCGTCGGTGAGCTGGATCTCGCCGCCGCGGCCGGGCGGGGTCTCGCGCAGCACGTCGAAGACCAGCGGGTCGAGGACGTACCGGCCGATGACGGCGTAGTTCGAGGGGGCCTCGCCCGGCTCGGGCTTCTCGACCAGGTCGGTCACCTGGAAGACGTCCTCGCCGAAGCCGTTGGCCTTGACGGCGGCGCAGCCGTAGAGGTGGATCTGGGAGGGGTCGACCTCCATGAGGGCGACGACCGAGCCGCCGAGCTCCTGCTGGACCTCGATCATCCGGGAGAGCAGCGGGTCGCGCGGGTCGATCAGGTCGTCGCCGAGCAGGACGGCGAAGGGCTGGCCGGCGACGTGCTGCTCGGCGACCGAGACGGCGTGGCCGAGGCCCTTCGGGTCCCCCTGGCGGACGTAGTGCATGTTGGCCAGCTCGACGGACTCCCGCACCCGGGCCAGGCGCTGCTGGTCGCCCTTGCGCGCGAGGAGCTCCTCCAGCTCGTAGGCGCGGTCGAAGTGGTCCTCCAGCGCGCGCTTGTTGCGGCCGGTGACCATCAGTATGTCGGACAGGCCTGCGGCGGAGGCCTCCTCGACGACGTACTGGATCGCCGGCTTGTCGACGACCGGCAGCATCTCCTTCGGGGTGGCCTTGGTCGCCGGGAGGAAGCGGGTGCCCAGTCCGGCCGCGGGTACCACGGCCTTGGTTACCGGAACTCGGGAGTTGGTCGTCGTCATGCGTTTACCTTACTCAGGCACGTTTTCGCCCGGCCGAGCGCGGTCGGACGGCTAGGACAGCACGTCGCGGGGCACGGCCACAGAGGCTGGCGTATGGGATGGGACCGGCTGGGCGAGGGGGTCCCCTCCGGCACAGGCCGACAGACTACCCGGCTTTCCCGAACGGTCACGTTCGGCAGTCGGACCGTGCTCCGCACCGGAATCGACCGGCCGGGGAAGCCCGGTGGCGGGCAGGTCGCCGTGGCGCGGCGAGATCCGCCAGCAGTCGCCGCCGGCCGCCCGGGCCTCGGCCAGCGCCGTGTCGGCCGCGCGCAGCAGGACGGCGGCGTGGGCCCCGTCCTCGGGCAGCACGGCGATGCCCGCGGCGGCGGTGAGGCCGTTGCCGCGCACCGGGCGGGACTCGCGCGTCCCCGAGGACCAGTCGAGCAGCAGGTGGCGGCGGACCGACCAGACCAGCCGTTCGGCGACCTGCACGGCGCCCTCGGCCCCGGTGTCGGGCAGCACCACCAGGAACTCCTCGCCGCCGTACCGGCCGAGGGTGTCGGCCCGGCGGATCTCCATCGCGAGGCGCTGGGCGAGGTCGCGCAGTATCGCGCCGGCCCGGCCGCGGCCGTGCTCGGCGACGACCGCGTCGAAGCCGGTGATCGCCAGCATCAGCACGGCGAGCGGCCGGGGGCCGTCGCCCGGGTCGGTGTGCTCGGCGCGCCGGGACCGTTCGATCTCCCGGTCCAGGGTGAGCTGCAGGTGGCGGTAGTTCCACACGCCGGTGAGCGGGTCGCAGGACGCGGTGCGTTCCAGTTCGGCGCAGTGGGCCTCCAGCTCGGCGATCCGCTCCCGCAGCCGCTCCGTCCCGGCCGCGGCCCCGGCCCGGACCCGCCGGACCCGCACTCCGAGGGCGGTGGCGCCGGCCAGTGCGGGGACGCTGAGCGCGGCCAGGGCCTGGACCAGCAGCGGGGTGGACAATCGGGGCGCCCTTTCGCGTGGCAGGCTCTGCGCGTCGACGGTCTGGAGACGTGGAGGATCCGGTGCACAACGAGAAGAGCGACCTGAGGACACGGCTGCTGACGCGGCGCCGCGGGCTCTCCGCCGAGGAGCGCACCGCGACGGCGCTCGCGCTGGCCGGGCACGCCGGGGAGCTGGCCGGGCCGGGCGCCACGGTGGCCGCGTACGTCTCGGTCGGCGCCGAGCCGGGTACCAGGCCGCTGCTGGACGAGCTGCGGGCGCGCGGGGTGCGGGTGCTGCTTCCCGTGCTGCTGGCCGACAACGACCTGGACTGGGCCGAGTACGCGGGGCCCGGGGAGCTGGCCCCGGCGGGTCGCGGGCTGCTGGAGCCGGTCGGTCCCCGGCTCGGGCCGGAGGCGGTCACCCGGGCCTCGGTGGTGCTGCTGCCGGGCCTGGCGGTGGACCGCGGCGGGCTGCGGCTGGGCCGGGGCGGCGGCAGCTACGACCGGGTGCTGGCCCGGCTGGGGCGGGCGGGCGTACGGCCGGTGCTGGCGGTACTGCTGTACGAGCACGAGCTGCTGGAGCGGGTACCCGCCGAGCCGCACGACCGGCCGGTGGACCTGGCGGTCACGCCGTCGGGGGTGCGGCGGCTGGGCTGACGGCGGGCCGGCACCCCTGAGGGTGCCAGCCCGGGCCCGGGAAACGGCGGCGGCCCCGCTCCGGGGTGGGAGCGGGGCCGCCGGGTGTCCGTCCGGGCGTCAGCCGGTGGTGAGCACCAGCTTGTGCTTGGTGGCCTTCTCGACCGCGTCCGGGCTGGAGGCCCAGGTGAGCAGCTTGCCCTTGAGCCAGAGGTCGGTCTGGTCGTTGTAGTTCTCGTGGAAGGCGTGGCCGGAGGCGCCGCCGACGTTGATCCAGCGCGAGGCGTCGAGGTCGTTCAGGTCGACCACCATCCGCATCGACGGGATCCAGTCCACCTGGTAGCCGGCCGCCGCGTTCCAGCCGGCCGCGTCGACCGCCGCCGAGCCGCCGGAGAGGCGGTACGGGCCGCGGTTGAGCAGCTTGTGGAGCACGCCGGAGGCGATCGAGGAGTCGTCGGTGCCCAGCGTCTGCTCCTTGAGCTCCAGCTTGTGCAGCCGGCCCCAGCTCCAGGTGGAGACGTCCTTGCTGAGCAGCGAGGTCAGCTCCTGGCGGGCGTTCTTCATCGCTTCCTTGAGCAGGTTGTCCAGGCCCTTCTGGACGTCGTGCTGGGAGTCGATGTACGTCCACCACGAGCTGTCGGGCTTCTCCAGCTGGTCGCGCACCACCTCGGTCCAGCGGTCGCCGCCGTCCGGCTGGGCCTTGGCCGGGTCACGGGTGCCGCACTCGGTGACGATCCTGGTGGTGCTGTCCGGCTTGGTGGGGTCGTCCTGCTGGCGGACCAGCAGGCAGTTGTCCTTGGCCCGGAGGTCGGCCGGGAACTTCTGGCCGAAGGCGAGGGTGAGCAGCTGGCGCCAGACGCCGTTGTAGTAGGCGGCGGCGGCCGAGTCGGCGTCCTGGTGGTAGTTCCAGTCCTTCAGCAGGTCCTGCGCCTCGCGGACGTACGGGTCGTCGATCTGCTGCTTGAGCAGCAGCGGGACCAGCGTCTTGGCCATCACGTTGGTGTTGTCCAGCTGCAGGGTCTGCATGTCGTCCGGCGAGATCTTGCCGTTGTTCTTGAGCAGGCCCTCGATCTGGTCGGTGATCTCCTTGGCGCGGGTGCCGTACTCCCAGTCCTTGGTGAGGCTGTACTTGTAGCTCGGGTCCACCACGGCCTGGTTGGCGGTGACGATGTAGCCGGAGGAGGGGTTGAGGCTCCACGGCAGCGCGTTGAACGGGATCGGGTCCTTCCACTGGTACGCGGAGTCCCAGCCCAGCGCGGGGTAGGTGCCGTCGCCCTTGCCGCGGACCGGGATGGTGCCCGGGGCCTGGTAGCCGATGTTCTTGGCGTCGGCGTAGATCAGGTTCTGCGCGGGGACGGTGAAGTCCTTGGCGGCGGCCCGGAAGTCGTCCCAGTTCTTCGCCTTGTCCAGCTCGAAGACGGCGTCCATGGTCTTGCCTGGGCTGAGCGCCGTCCACTGCAGGGCGACGCCGTAGCCGCCGGTGCCGCGGTCGGGCGCGGAGGTGCCGTTGGGGGCGTACTTGCCGACGTTCTGCTGCTCGTTGCTCTGGTCGGAGATCAGCGGGGCGCCGGTCTGGGTGGTGCGGACGGTGATGGTGCGGTCCTCGCCGCCGGCGACCTTGATGGTCTCCTTGCGGAGGTCGAACTTCACGTCCTTGCCGTCGACCTGGTAGGTGTCCGGGCCGGTGACCTTCTCCAGGAAGAGGTCGGTGACGTCGGCGCCGAGGTTGGTGAAGCCCCAGGCGACGTCCTTGTTGTGGCCGATTATCACGCCGGGCATGCCCGCGAAGGTGAAGCCGGAGACGTCGAACTGGCAGGCCGGGGAGGCCGTCCGACAGTGCAGGCCCATCTGGTACCAGACCGAGGGCAGGCCGGGGCCGAGGTGCGGGTCGTTGGCCAGCAGCGGCTTGCCGGTGGTGGTGTGGGAGCCGGCGACCACCCAGGAGTTGGAGCCGATGCCCTGGCCGGGGCGGCCGAGCAGCTGCGGCATCCCGTCGATCCGGTCGGTGAGGCTCTGCAGCATCGCCTTGGTGGTGGCCTCGCCCTGGGCGGTGGCGGTGCCGTTGCCGGTGCCCGGCTGGGCGGAGCCGTCGGCCGGGCGGTAGGCGTCGCCGGCCACGGTGCCGGTCTTCACGATGGTGCCGTTGCGGGTGTACGGGTAGTCCGGGTACAGCTCGGCGATCTTGTCCGGGGTGAAGTCCTGGGCCAGCAGCGAGCGGTCGACCTCCTCCTGGAGGTTCCCGGAGAGGTTCCAGGCCATCGCCTTGAGCCAGGCCACCGAGTCGACCGGCGTCCACTGCTCGGGCTCGTAGCCGCTGTTGACGACGCCGAGCAGGGTGTACTCCAGCGAGGCCTTCGCACCGCCGGGGTGCTCGGCGAGCCAGGCGTTCACGCCGTCCGAGTAGGACTGCAGGTACTTCTTGGTCTCCGGCGACAGCTTGGTGTCGAACTCCTTCTGCGCCACCTGCCGCCAGCCCATGGTGCGGATGAAGGCGTCGGTGTCGACCTGGCCGTCACCGAACATCTCGGAGAGCCGGCCGGCGGTGATGTGGCGTCGGACGTCCATCTCCCAGAAGCGGTCCTGCGCCTGGACGTAGCCCTGGGCGCGGAACAGGTCCTCGGGAGTGTCGGCGTACAGCTGCGGGATGCCGTTGGCGTCCCGCTTCACGTCGACCGGCGCGGTCAGGCCCGCGACCTTGACGCTGCCGTCCACCTCCGGGAAGGACGCGCGGACCGCGGAGACCCCGCGGTAGCCGCCGTAGCCGACGCCGGCCACCAGCAGCACGACCAGCACGATCACGAACAGACGGGCGCGCCGGAACTTCTTCGAGCGGGGCATCTGGGTCCTTGCGGTCCTGACTTCGGGGCGGGCGGGCGTGTCCAGGGCCAGCGGCCGTGGCAGGGAACCACATTAGGCCGAGTCTGCCGAGCACTGTGAACGGGGGACCAAGCTAAAGATATGGCAAAATGTTAGACTGCGTAACGATCCGCAAGGGGAGCATTGACGCCTTCTTAACGGGTCGACCCCTCAGCACCACCCTGACACCCCGTCCGCCCCTGCCTGCCCGAGGTGCCACTGCGTGAACGTCTCCCACCTGAACCAGCTCCTCCTCGAAGCCTCCGTGATCCTGCTCTTCGCGGTGGTCGCCGTACGGATCTCCACCCGATCAGGGCTGCCCAGCCTGCTGATCTATCTGGGGATCGGCGTGGCGCTGGGCCAGAACGGGGTCGGCTTCACCTTCAACAACGCCGAGCTCACCCAGGTGATCGGCTACGCGGCACTCGTGGTGATCCTGGCCGAGGGCGGTCTCAAGACCAGCTGGCGGGAGATCAAGCCGGTGATGCCGGCGGCCACCGTGCTGGCCACCGTCGGCGTCGGGATCAGCGTGTTCGCCACCGCGGCCGGCGCGCACTGGCTGGTCGGCCTGGACTGGCGGACCTCGCTGCTGCTCGGCGCCATAGTCTCCTCGACCGACGCGGCGGCCGTCTTCTCGGTCCTGCGGATGGTCCCGCTGCCGCACCGGCTCACCGGTCTGCTGGAGGCCGAGTCCGGCTTCAACGACGCGCCCGTGGTCATCCTGGTCGTCGCCTTCGCCACCACCGGCGAGCTGGACCCCTGGTACGTCCTGATCGGCACGATCCTCGCCGAACTCGCGATCGGCGCGGCGATCGGCCTCGCCGTCGGCAAGATCGGCGCCTTCGGCATCAAGCACGTCGCGCTGCCCTCCTCGGGCCTCTACCCGATCGCCGTGATGGCGCTCACCGTGCTCGCCTACGCGGGCGGCGCGCTGCTGCACGGCTCCGGCTTCCTCGCCGTCTACATCTGCGCGGTGATCCTCGGGAACTCCAAGCTGCCGCACGGCCCGGCCGTCCGCGGCTTCGCCGACGGGCTGGCGTGGATCGGGCAGATCGGCATGTTCGTCCTGCTCGGCCTGCTCTGCACGCCCGCGACCATGGGGTCCGCGGTGGTGCCCGCGCTCGTCATAGGCGGCGTGCTGGTCTTCCTGGCCCGGCCGCTGTCGGTGGTGGTCTCGCTGACCCCCTTCAAGGTGCCGGCCCGCGAGCAGGCGCTGCTCAGCTGGGCCGGGCTGCGCGGGGCGGTGCCCATCGTGCTGGCCACCATCCCGGTGGTGTCCGGCGCGCACCAGGCCGAGGACGTGTTCAACATCGTCTTCATCCTCGTCGTCGTCTTCACCCTGCTCCAGGGGCCGACCCTGCCGTGGGTGGCCAAGCGCCTGCGGATCGGCGAGGGCGCGATGGGCCAGGACCTCGGCATCGAGTCCGCCCCGCTGGAGAAGCTGCACGGGCACCTGCTGTCGGTCGCGCTCTCCCCCACCTCCCGGATGTCCGGTGTGGAGATCGGCGAGCTGCGGCTGCCCAAGGGCGCCGCGGTCACCCTGGTCGTGCGCGAGGGCAACTCCTTCGTGCCGGACAAGACGACGGTGCTGCGCGGCGGGGACGAGCTGCTGGTGGTCACCACGGACGACGTCAGCGAGGCCGCGGAGCGGCGGCTGCGGGCCGTCGACCGGGGCGGCAAGCTCGCGGGGTGGCTCAACGGGCGGTGAGCCCGGGGCGCTCGGGGCGCCTGGGGTGCTTGGGCGCTCCGGGCCCTCCGGGGTGCTTGGGGCGGGGCGGGCTGGCGGGATCTACGCGCGTAACTGTATGCTGGTTCGACCACGCCGTATAACCACCGCTAGACCACCCCCAGCATCTGCCTGACGCAGAGTTGGCGCGACCGCTCGGCGGCCGCGGTCCGGCCCCCGGCAACCACACCGGGCCGACCCGGTATCTACCCCGGTCGACGCGCGAGAGGACGACTCTCGGCGCCGTCGGGGCCACACCATGCCCTGCCGCGCTACCAGGCAGCAGGAAGGACCGACCGTGACGGCCCGCCGAACGGTCGATACCTCCGCGGACAGCACCGCGGACACCAGCGCAGCCCAGGCCCCCGCCCGCGTCGGGTACGGCGAGCTGCTGCGCACCCCCGGAGCCTGGACCTTCCTGGCCCCGGCCCTCGTCGCGCGACTGCCGTACGCGATGCTCAGCATGGGCATCCTGCTGCTCGTCTCCAAGACCCACGGCTCGTACGGCACCGCCGGTACGGTCACCGCCGTCGCCGCCGTCGCCCAGGCCCTGGTCGGGCCGCAGACCGGGCGGCTGGCCGACCGGTACGGCCAGGCCTCGGTGCTCGTCCCGACCGTCCTGGTGCACGGCGCCTCGGTCGGCGTGCTGATCGCGCTGGCGCTCGGCCACGCGCCGGCCTGGAGCCTGTTCCTGGCCGCCGTCCCGGCCGGTGCGAGCGTCCCGCAGATCGGTGCGATGGTCCGGGCCCGCTGGGTCGCCCGGTTCACCGCCGACGGCCCGTCCGACGCCTCGGCGGCCCGGGTCAGCACCGCGTTCGCCTTCGAGTCGGTGACCGACGAGTTCACCTTCGTGATCGGCCCGATCCTGGCCTCCGGCATCGCCGCCATGGCGAGCCCGGCGACCGCCCTGGTCGCCGAGGCCGCGCTGACCGTCGTCGGCGGCCTGGCCTTCGCCGCCCAGCGGCGCACCGCCCCGGCCCGGATCGTGCCGCAGCCCGGCGCCGAGCGCGTCTCGGCGATCGCCTCCCCCGGCGTCCGGCTGCTCGCCGGCTCCATCCTCGGGGTCGGCGCGGTGTTCGGCGGCATGCAGGTCTCGGTGAACGCCTTCGCCGACTCGGTCGGGCAGCACGACGCGGGCGGCACCGTGTACGGGATCTTCGCGGGCGGCTCGATGCTGGCCGGCGTGCTCTACGGCGTGATCGCCTGGCGGCGGCCCGTCCACAAGCGGATGCTGATCAGCTACGCGCTGCTGGTGCTGGGCTGCTCCACGCTGTGGGCGATGCCGAACCTGGTCGCGCTCACCGTCGCCGGGCTGGTCTGCGGCCTGGCCATCGCGCCGACCCTGATCAGCGGCTACACCCTGGTCGAGACGCTGGTCGCGGACGGCGCCAAGACGGAGGCCTTCACCTGGCTGACCGGCGCCATCGGGCTGGGGCTCGCGGTCGGCTCGATGGTGGCGGGCCGGCTGATCGACGGGCACGGGCCGTCCACCGGGTTCCTGGTGCCGCTGGTCGGCGCCGGCCTGGGGCTGCTCGCGCTGTTCTCGCTGCGACACCTGCTGGTGGCGCCGCGGACTTCGAACCGGATCGTCGCCGGCTCCGCGGCGGGCTCCGTGGAGTCCGCCGGTGCTGCGCAGCTGGTGGGCGCGGCCAAGGGCTGAGCGCGGCGGTGGTTCGCGGCCGATCCCGGGCCGGGGCGGGGCCGATCTCACACCGGAGTCGCTGGACTGATCCCGCGGAATGCCGCATCATTGACCATCGTTAGCACTCATCAGGCGAGAGTGCCAGGAGGAAGACAAGTGCCCACGTACCAGTACCAGTGCACCGAGTGCGGCAACGGCCTGGAGGCGGTGCAGAAGTTCACCGACGAGGCACTGACCACGTGCCCCGACTGCCAGGGACGGCTTCGCAAGGTCTTCTCGGCCGTGGGTGTCGTGTTCAAGGGGTCCGGCTTCTACCGGACCGACAGCCGCTCCTCCTCCAGCAGCTCGGTCGGTTCCGGGTCGTCCTCGACCTCGTCGACGACGACCTCCACGGCCCCCGCGTCGGGCACGGGCTCCTCGGCCCCCTCCAGCCCGGCTCCGGCCGCGAGCTGACCCGGGCGCCCGGGGGAATCCCGGCGCACAGCAGTCCTCGGAAAGGCCCGTCGACCCCGCTTCCACGCGGGGGCGGCGGGCCTTTCCGCATATTTTCGGCCCGCTTTCGTCAACTCCCGAGGACCCGGCCGACCGGTGTGGGTGTACGAAGTCGTCCACAGGGGCGGGTTTGTCCACAGGCTGGGGAAACGGCTTTCCGGGCCCGGCCCGAGCGCGCATCGTGTGGGTGGTCAGCCGGCCCACCGGGGGTCGGCTGCCGGACCCTCCGGAGGTGCGTCGATGACGACCGTGGGCTTCTCCGTCCCGCTGCCCGCCCCCGCCGTTCCACCCCGGCAGGAGGTGCCCAGCTTCCCGCCGATCCGGCGCGGGTGCGGCGGGTGGCACCGTCTGCGCAGCGCGGTCCGGCGACGGGCCGGGGTGCCCGCGCTGGTGCTGCTCGCGGTGGCCGCCGCGCTCGCACTCGGGCCCGCGCGGGCCGGCCTGCCGCCGTCCGGCGGGGGCGCGCTGGGCCGGACGGGTTGTCAATCCGGGGCTGCGGAAGATCACCCGTAACCCGGCGACGGCTTCGTCGTTCGAGGCGGCATGAAGGGCTTCAAGGAATTCCTGCTGCGCGGAAATGTCGTCGAACTCGCCGTCGCCGTGGTCATCGGCGCGGCTTTCACCAACATCATCAACGCCTTCGTGAAGGGCGTGATCAACCCGATCATCGGCGTCTTCGGAACGAAGGACCTGGGTTCCTACAGTTCCTGCCTCAAGGGGCCCTGTGTGGTGAGCCCGACCGGTGAGGTCACCTCCGGGGTCCAGATCCTGTGGGGATCGGTGCTCAGCGCCGCCCTGCAGTTCCTGATCACCGCGGCCGTCGTCTACTTCGTCCTGATCGTGCCCATGAACCGGATGGCGGCCCGCCGCAAGACCCCCGGGGAGGTCGCGGCGGAGGCCGAAGCCAAGGAGGTCCAGCTACTGACCGAGATCCGCGACGCGCTGGTCGCGCCCCTGCGCTGACGCGCAGACCTTCCCCGTCCGCCCCTCAGCCCCCGTGGTGCGGCGGGCGCTGGCTCAGGTACCAGTCCAGCCCCCGCCTACCGCTCTCCCCCGCCCCGGAGCGCTCGCCCCAGCCGGTGTCGGTATCGTCCCGGGACTGCTGGTCCAGCGGGTCCCGGAAGACCAGCCGGGCCTTGGCCGCGGGCTTCTGCTGCGGCTCGCCGTCCCGGGTCGGGTCCTGGTTCCGGCTCTGGTCCCGGACCTCGCCCTGGTTCCGGCTCTGGTCCTCGCCCGTGCCCTGCTCCGCCGGCTGTTTCTGCCCGTGCTCGCTCACCCTGTCCACTCCGTCGTTCGCGTCGTCCTGGCCGCCCGTCCTGTCCCTCCAGCCTAAGAGCCCCGTGGCACGACTCGGGCCCCGGTGCGGAGCGCTCCGTACCGGGGCCCGGGCGGGCGGCGGCAGATCCGTCCGGCAGGCCGGCGGACGGACTGGTCAGGCGGGCCCGACGACCGGGCGCGGGCGACCGGCCGGGTTCGGGCCGGGCTCGGGCCGGTCAGGCGGCTTCGAAGCCCGCGTGGTCCGCGATCTTCTTCAGCTCGGCCAGCGCGTGCTTCTCGATCTGCCGGATCCGCTCACGGGTGAGGCCGTGCTGCTTGCCCACCTCGGTGAGGGTGCGCTCGCGGCCGTCCTCCATCCCGTAGCGGGAGCGGATGATCGAGGCCGTGCGGTCGTCCAACCGCCCGATCAGGTCGTCCAGTTCCTCACGGCGGAGCATCACCATCACGGCGTCCTCGGGGGACGTCGCCCCGGTGTCCTCGACGAGGTCGCCGAACTGGGTCTCGCCCTCGTCGTCCACCGACATGTTCAGGCTGACCGGGTCACGCGCCCAGTCCAGCACGTCCTTGATCCGGGCCTCGGTGGTGTCCAACTCGGCCGCGATCTCGGCCGGCTCGGCCTCGCGCCCCAGTTCCTTGGACTTCTCGCGCTGCACCCGGCGGATCCGCCCCAGCTCCTCCACCAGGTGCACGGGCAGCCGGATGGTACGGGACTGGTCGGCGATGGACCGGGTGATCGCCTGCCGGATCCACCACGTCGCGTACGTGGAGAACTTGAAGCCCTTGGCGTAGTCGAACTTCTCGACGGCGCGCACCAGGCCCGCGTTGCCCTCCTGGATGAGGTCGAGCAGGGGGAGGCCGCTGCGCGGGTACCTGCGGGCGACCGCGACCACGAGCCGGAGGTTGGAACGGATGAAGACGTCCTTGGCGCGCTCCGCGTCGGCGGCTATCGTCTCCAGCTCCTCGCGCGCGATGCCGTCGGGGAGTTCGTCCTCGTCCAGCAAATGCTGGGCGTACACCCCGGCCTCGATCCGCAGCGAGAGCTCGACCTCCTCGGCGGCATCGAGCAGGGGCGTCCTGGCGATCTCGTCGAGGTACATGCCGACCAGGTCACGGTCGGCCTCAAGGTTGGTCGGGCGGGCCGCGCGAGTCCGGTCGGCCCTGTCGCGAACGACGGCACGGGTGGCCATGCTTGCTCCCTTTGCTGGTGTTGCCGAGGTCTGCCTGCCTGCCCCGAGGGCAAGAAGTGCGGGCCCCGCGGGGCTCACACGTAACGATCCAACGAACAGATTCCGGACAACATTCCCAAGTCACTCCGATTCTTCCCGGTGATGCAGTATCCTGCCGGTTTTCACTCCGACTTTGGACGCTCGGTGACCACTCGGGCACGACCCGTGCATTCCGGCGACCGTTCACGGAGCGATTTCTTCACCCGACCCTCACGCGCCGGTCGCCTACTGGTTGAACCCGCGAACGGCCGCCGGCGTTCCCGCGCACCTCCGCCCGCACGCCCGCGCCCACGCCCCGGCGCACGCAGGACCTCCGCACAAATGATGCCGAATCGCTATCGCTCCAGCTCCCGATCGGCACAGGACACTGGGAAGGTGTCAGCCATGCACCTGACCAACAGCACGACCTCCGCCACTGCGCGTAATCGCAGTCTCCTGCGGGACGCCGCGGTCATGTTGGTCTGTGCCGCACTGTTCAGCCTCCTGGCGGCGCTGATGACGGGCCACTGGCGCCCGCTGGAACGCTTCGACCAGGAGTGGACCGACGAACTGCACATCTACGCCCGGGAACACCGGATCTGGACCGCCTCGGTGCAGACGCTCTCGGACATCGGCGGCACCGTCACGATGCGTACACTCCTCGGAATCGCCGCCGCCTGGCTCTGGTTGATCGGCGCGCGGGTGCTGGCCGGCTGGGTGGCCGCCCAGACACTGGTCGGCTGGGGCGCCCAGTGGGCCCTGAAGCTGGCCTTCGACCGCGCGCGGCCCGGCTTCTCCGACCCGGTCTCGCACGCCGGCGGCCCGGCCTTCCCCTCCGGCCACGCCATGGCCTCGACGATCACCTGCGCCGTCCTGGTCAGCCTGCTCTGGTACCGGGTCCGCCGCCGGGGCCGGACCGCCGCCTCCGCCGTGGCGGCGGCGACCGTGCTGACCATCGGCTGGACCCGGATCGCGCTCGGCGTGCACTGGCCCAGCGACGTGCTGGGCGGCTGGCTGGCTGCCGGGATCGTGCTGGGTGCCGTGACCACCGTGATCGAGCTCTGGCGGCCCGGCGCGCTGGCCCGCGACGTACGGCGGGTCAACTGGCGCACCAGGCCCAGGGTTCAGCGGGTCATCGTGTCGTCCGGCCGACCGGCCCGGACCGTCGACCCACTGGACGAGGACCACCCGGACGACGCCCCGCGGGCCGAGGGCAGGCCCGAGCCGGACCCGCCGGCCGACGGCGTACCGGGCAACGGCGTACCGGGCGAAGGTCGACGGGCGGACGGCTCGCCTGCCGAGGGCACGCCGAGCGGACGCGGACGGGGCGGCGCGGCCCGGAAGGACGCGGCCGACCGCCCCGACGAGACCGTCAGTTGAGTCCGCGTCACCGGCGCGGACCCGTCGACTAGCGTGACCGCCATGTCCACCACCCCTGCTCCCGCCCCCACCCAGCCCGCCGGACACCCCGAGCGGCCGCTGCGGATCGCCACCGTCCAGACCCAGGCCGTGGCCGGCGACATATCCGCCAACGCCGAGCAGGCCGCCGCGCTGATCCGCGAGGCGGCCGGTGCCGGCGCCCGCCTGGTGCTGTTCACCGAGAAGTTCCTCTCCGGGTACGAGCCCGAGCTGATCCGCGCCGACCCGCTCAAGTACACCGTCCAGAACGGCGACCCGCGCCTCGCACCGATCGCCGAGGCGTGCCGCGAGACGGGGACCGTCGCCGTGGTCGGCGCCGCCGTGCAGGACGGTGCCGACCTGCGGATCTCCGCCCTCGTCCTCGGCTCGGACGGCGGCTTCGTCACCCGCTACGACAAGCAGTACCTGTTCAAGAGCGAACGCGACCTGTACCGCCCCGGGACGGCCGGCTGCACCCTGGAGCTGGACGGCTGGCGACTCGGGCTCGGCATCTGCTACGACTCCGGCTTCCCCGAGCACGCCCGTGCCGCCGCGCTCGACGGCTGCCACGCCTACCTGGTCGGCGCGCTGTTCAGCAGGGGCCACGGCCACCACGAGTCCCGCACGTGGTTCCCCGCCCGCGCACTCGACAACACCCTCTACACGGTGCTCGCCAACCACATCGGCCGGACCGGCCCCTGGCACACCTGCGGCGGCAGCGCGGTGTGGGGCCCGGACGGCCGCCTGATCGCCGAGGCGAGCGAGGACCGGCGCGAGGTCGTCGTCGTCGACCTGGACCCCGCCGTCCTGCGCACCACCCGCGAGAACGAGACCCTGCTCGCCGACCTCGCCCTCGCCGCCGGACAGCCGGCCGCGCCGCGCACCCACGTCACCCTGGCCTGACCCGGCGAGCGGGGCCCGACCGACGTCCGGCCCGGCCCTGACCCACCGGGGCCGGGCCGGGCGGCGGCCCGGGGGAGCCCGCTCGGGCGGTCCGCGGGCCGGGAAGTCAACGTCCCGGCCCCGGAGTTCACCCCGGCCCGATCGGTCGGCCCGCCCGACGGGACCCGCCCCCGGCCCACGCCGCCGCCACCGCCATCCGGCCGACCCGGCGGACGGGGAGGACGGCCGCGGCGAGGCCGGTCAGGACGGTCAGGGCCAGGGCGAGCAGGACCGCCTGGGGGTCTGCTCCATGATCACTCCGCGGACGGACCACCGGCCCCGGCGGCTCGTCCCCGAGAGGTACGGCGCCCCTGGGACCGGTCCGCCGGCGAAGCGCCGGGCCGGAAACGGCGCAGGCCCCCGCCCGGAGTGGGCGGGGGCCTGCGACTGCGTTCCGTGCTGTGCCCCAGACAGGAATCGAACCTGCGACACCGGCTTTAGGAGAGCCGTGCTCTATCCCCTGAGCTACTGAGGCGTGGCCCGGTTGTGGCGAGGCCGTTCACAGCGTACCGGATCGGGGGTGGGGAGCGGGGTGGCGGACGGGTCACGGGTGGGGTGCGGGTGCCGACGAGGCGTCAGCCCGGGTCAAGTAGCCTGCCGGGAAGTGCCTGATCCGCCGGGGCACCCCGCGCGAAGGAGACGAAGGACCCGATGAGACCTGCTGTGCGCCCGGTCGGCCGACTGCTGGGGCAGGTGTGGTTGTGGCCCGCGCTGGTGATGCTGGCCGTGGGGGCGTACCGGTTGGGCACCCCGGACCTGTGGCGGGACGAGATCGCGACCTCGACGGTGGCCACCCGCTCGCTGGGCGACATGCTGCGGCTGCTCCAGCACATCGACGCCAGCAACGGCGCCTACTACCTGCTGATGCACGGCTGGACCGCGGTCTTCGGCGACTCGGCGGTGGCTCTGCGGATTCCGTCCGTGCTGGCCATGGCGGGCGCCGCGGCGTTCGTGGCGCTCACCGCCCGGCGGCTGTTCGGCGGGCGGGTCGCGGCGATCGGGGCCGGCCTGCTGTTCGCGGTGCCGCCGCTGGTCTCCCGCTACGCCCAGGAGGCGCGCTCGTACGCGCTGGTGACCTGTGCGATCGCGGCCGCGACCTACTTCCTGCTGCGGGCCCTGGAGCGGCCGACCTGGCGGCGCTGGGCGCCGTACTGCGCGGCCATGGCGCTGGCGGGCGCGGGGCACCTGGTGTCGTTCAGCACGGTGGCCGGGCAGGCCGCCCTGGTCGGACTGCACCTGTGGCGCACCCGGGAGGCGACGGACCGGCGGCTGCTGTGGCAGTACCCGCTGGCGGTCGTGGTGGCCGCGCTGCCGGTGCTGCCGGTGGTGCTGCTGGGCAGCCGCCAGTCGGACCGGCAGCTGGGCTGGATCGCCACGCCGTCGCTGCGCGGCCTGGCCCGCTTCGGCGAGTCCCTGTTCGGCTCGCACCTGGTGTTCTACGCCTTCGTGCTGCTGGCCGTCCCGGCGCTGGCCCTGCCGGGTCGGCGGCTGCAGGCCTGGCAGGCGCTGCTGCTCGCCGAGCTGCCGGTGGTGAGCGTCTGGCTGGTGTCCCGCCTCGGGGAGACCTCGTACTTCATCGACCGGTACCTGCTGTTCACGGTGCCCGCGTGGGCGGTGCTGGCCGGGGGCGGGGTCGGTGCGGCCTACGGTGCGGTGGCGGCCCTGGTCCGACGCGGTCCGGCGCCCCGCAGGGCCGTGGCGGTGGCCGGGGTGGTGGCGGCGGGCATGCTCGCCGTACCGGCCGTGGCGGCGCTGCCCAGGCAGCCCGCGATCCGGTACGTGGGCTCGCACACCGGCTCGGAGGAGCCGTTCCGGGTGGCCGCCCGGACGATCGCCGTCGGCTACCACTCCGGGGACGGGATGGCGGCCCCGTTGGGCAACCAGTCCTGGGCGATGGTCTGGCCGGGCGTCAGCCACTACCTGCCGTCGGACGTCCACCCGTACCCGGTGTTCGTCGCGCAGAGCGCCGACGACGCGGAGGACCTGTCGCCGGTCGCCTGCACGAAGCCGGAGGACTGTCTGGGCTCGGTGTCCCGGATCTGGCTGCTGGTCCTCGGTGACACCGCGGACCCGCTGGGCGCCATGCCGACGGACCAGGCGCAGTTGCTCCGCACGCAGTACGGCGACCCGGACCAGGTCACGCCGCTCGGCGGGTTCACGCTCGCGCTGCTCGACCGCGACACGTAGGCGCGGGCGGGAGGGCGCGGGCCACGGCCACGGGCCACGGCCACGAACGCCGAAGGGGAGCCGGTACGGACCGGCTCCCCTTCGGCGTTTCTCCGCCGGCTCGTCGGCTCGGCGTCGCGGCGGCTCAGTGGCCCAGCCGCTCAGCCGCTCGGCCGCTCGGCCGCTCGGCCGCTCGGCGACGTCAGTGCCTCACAGCATGCGCAGCAGGCGGGACTGGATGGACGGCGGGTTGAGGTCCGACTGGAGGGCCACCGGGACCTCCACCTTGTTGTCGCCGGTGCCCACCTGCAGCGTGCCGACCTCCTTGCCGGCCTGCTCGCTGTGGCCGATCTTCGCCGCGTCCAGGGTGACCGTGCCCGAGATCCCCGGGAAGCCGGCCACCACCAGGTCCTTGGTCGCGACGAGCGGGACCGAGCCGCCGAGACCGTCGTCCACCGAGCCGACGACGTCGCCCTTCTTCACCACGGTCTGGCCGGTCACGCCGTTCTGCGCGGCCTGGATCTGCTTGCCGCTGACCTTCAGCACGGTCGGCAGGATGCCGTCGCCCGGAGCGGGCGAGGTGGCCGGCTGGCCCAGGGTGACACCGAGGATCAGCCGCTTCACACCGCCGATCTCCTTGTACGCGGCCCACATCAGGCAGCCGCCGGCCGGGGTGCTGGAACCGGTCTTGACGCCGATGACGCCGGTCTTCGGGTTGATCAGGTTGTTGGTGTTGGGGATCTTCACGTTGTTGAAGTTGGTCTCCGGGGTGGAGACGATCTGCCGGAAGATCTCGTCCTGCATGACCTGCTCGGCCAGCTTCAGCTGGTCCTTGGCGGTGGACTTGGTGTCCGAGTTGTAGCCCGCCGGGTCCGCGTAGATGGTGTTGGTCATGCCGAACTTGGAGGCGGTGTCGTTCATGACCTTGACGAACGCGTCCTCGGATCCGGAGTGGAAGCGGGCGAGCAGCCGGGCCACGTTGTTGGCGGAGGGCAGCATCAGCAGCTCCAGCGCCTGGTACTCGGTGAGCACCTGGTTCTCGGTGAGCGTGACCTTGGACTCGTCGACGTTGCCGGACTCCTGCGCGGCCTGCTTGTCGACGACGATCTTCGGGCCGCTCTCGCCCTTCTTCAGCGGGTACTTCTGCAGGATCAGGTAGGCGTTCATCACCTTGGTGACGCTGGCGATCGAGGCCGGCGTCTCCGGGCCCGAGCTGCCGAGGCTGCCGACCCCGACCACCTCGGCGGCGGACTGGCCCTTGGCCGGCCAGGCGAGGTCGAGCTGATCACCGGAGAAGCTGAAACTGCCCGCGGCGGTCATCTTCGCCTTGGCGTCCGGCAGCGGCCGCAGCAGTTGGGCCACCGCGAGGGCGCCGAGCACCACGGCGACGAAGACGGTCCAGATCGTCACCCGCTTGAGGGCGCGGCGCAGCGGCGAGACCGGGCGGGCGTTGAGGGAGGCCAGGACCTCCATCGCCTCCGCGGTGTTCTCGGGCGAGGGCAGTGGCTCCGGGGAGGGCAGCGGCTCGGGCCGGGGCAGCGGCGGGACCGGCGGGACCGGCCGCGGGTCGGGCCGGGGCAGCGGCTTCGGGGCCGGCGCGGGTCCGGGCGCGGGCTTGGGGGCCGGCTTCGGCAGCGGTTCCGGGCCGGGCGTCGGCTCGGGCTCCGGTACGGGGGCCGGCGCCGGCGGCTCGGGCACGGTGCCGGCCGCGGACGCGGCGGAGGCGCGCAGCGGCCTGGGCTTCTCCAGCTTCTCGGCCTGCCCCGCCTTCTGACCGGGCTGCCCGGTCTCGGTCAGCGTGACGGGGGCGGCGTCGGCGGCGGGAGAGTCCTCGGCGGAGGGGCCTTCGGGTTCGTCGGCCTCCTCGGCTTGCTCGGATCCGTCCGTTTCCTCGGTGTTCTCGGCGGGGGCTGCGGCGCCGTCGGCCTTCGTGGAGTTCCCGGTCTCCTCGGCCTTCGCCGCCTTGCCGGTCTCCTCGGCCTTCCCGTCCTCAACGGCCTTGGCGGCCTTGGCGGCCTTGGCGGCCGGCGCGGCCTCGGACCCGGCTGCGGCTCCGGCGGGCTCGGCCGCCTTGTCCTCTGCCTTGTCCTCGGGCTTCCCCTCGGCCTTGTCCTCAGCCTTCTCCGCCGCCGCCTTCGTCCGCATGGCGAGACGCGGGTCAGCGACGGACGGGCGCTCGGCGGGCTTCTTCGACTCGGCGTCCGCCGACGGGGCTTCCTTCTTCTCCCCCTCATCACCGGAACTCCCGTTACCGGCGGCCTTCACCAGCTCGTCGGGCAGCCGCAGCGCGGTGGTCTTGTTGTCCACCGGAAGCCGCAGCATCGTCGTCTTGCTGTCCACATCCCGGACGCGGAGCTGTACGGTCGAGCCGCCCTTGGCCCCGGCCACCGGAGCGTCGCCGGACTCCTTCGCAGGCTCCTTCGCGGACTCCTTCGCAGGCTCCTTCGCGGGCACCTCCGCCGAGGCCTTCGCGGGCGCCGCCGCGGACGACTCCGAGGACGGCTTCGCGGCTGCCTTCGCGGGCGCCTCGCCCGAGGTCGACGCCGAACTGTCCGACGAACCGTCCGAGGAGGTCGCGGCTGACGCCCCGGCAGCCGCCGGGCCGGAACCGCCCTCGGCGACACCGGCCGTCGTACCGGTCCGTTCGCGTTCGCGGCCCTGCTCCCGCTCGCCGTCCCTCAGCACCCTGTCGGGGGACTCGCCCACGTATCCCAGCCTCCTCAACGCCCGTGGGGCACCGGCGAACCCGATTTCGGGAAGCCGACGCCCCGCCCCGTGTACCTGTACAGTCTCCGCCACCGACGGCCGTTCCCACCGCGCACACCCCGCCCGACCGGCGCTTATTGCCATCGCTCGGCCGCACCGCGGTCCGTTCACCGGTCAGACGCCGGGCCCGAGGCCGCCGGTTCCGCGCCTTCACCGCAAGGTCACGATTCGGAGGCGTACTCGACAAGCCCGTGTGAGAGGCGTCACCCTGTCTCTCATCCACGCGGGGAGGCTTGGATGGGCAAGAGCCGCAGAACTGTTCCCGAGGAACTCTTGCTGCTCGCTTTGGACCCGACCACGGGTACCACGGCGCAGCCGCAGACCCTCGACCTCGGACTCGCCGGGGCGCAGCTCGTCGAGCTGTCCCTGGCCGGACGGATCGTACCGGAGGGAGACCGGATCGCTGTCGTGCTGGCGCGGCCGACCGGCGACCCGACCCTTGACCACGCACTGGAGTTGCTGCGCCGACGCGGCAGTCCGGTTCGCGCGGCGCACTGGATCGGCGGGCCCCGGCTGGGGCTGCGGCAGACCTATCTGGCGCACCTGGAGCGCTGCGGCATGGTGACGGCCGTGCCGGGCCAGGTGTGCGGGGTGCTGCCGACGATCCGGTACCAGGCGTCCGACGACTGCACCAACGCCGCGATCAAGCAGCGGTTGGACACCGCGATCCGCACCGGTGTGCCGCCGGACCCGCGGACCGCGGCGCTCGCGGCGCTCGCCCACTCGGTGGGGCTGGGCAAGCACCTGTACCCGGGCAACGAGGGCCGGTCCTCGCGGTCGCGGCTGCGCGACCTGATCCGGTACGACCCGCTCGGCGGGATGGTCGCGCACGCCGTGATGGACGTGCAGAACGGCCTGCCGACGCAGCAGAACCGTTCTTCCCAGGGCGCCGGGCCCGCCCCCGTGGCCGGCCGCGCCGGCTCCCGTACGGCGGGCCGGGGTTCGGGCGGGCGGGTCCCCGCCTCCCGGGTCGGCGTCCGCTGACCGGCGCTCGCCGACCGGGGCCCGTCGGCCGGGCCCGCTGACGGACGGACGGGCGCCCGGTGTGCCGTCCGCCGCTCCCGAGGGCACGCCGGACGGCGCGGGCCGCATCGCCCGCGCCCCCGGAGGCGCTGAGCGACCCGACGCACGACCGACGCACACCCGCACGACCGGTACCAGTGGCACCTTGAGCACGAGGAGCGCCACCCGCGCCGCCCGAACGACAGTCACGACAAGCGCGGCGAGCACGGCGAGCACGACGAGCACGAAGAGCACGAAGAGCACCACCGGAAGCACCGAGGGGCGGTCGCCCCGCGACGCAAGTCGCCCGGCGACCGCCCCTCTTGCCGTCCCCGGAGGCCTGCGGCCGCGGCTCCCACACATGCCGGAGGCACGTGCGGAGGCGCCCCCGGGGACATCCGTCGCACTACCTGTCCGAGTCGTCGAGCCGCATTACCACCTGGGGGCTTTCGCTGTCCCGCGGAAGCGCTATTCCGATGATCTGTTCTACCGCGCTGCTGTGATTCCCCGGCGCCGACCTGGCCCAAGGTGACATGCTGCTCCAAGTCAGGGGGGTTGCTCCCAATGTCCGAAGTGTTCCGAGGGCTGCCGTTCCAACGATCACCAGAGGTCCGGCCGGAGGTCGAAGTGTCCGCCAACGTCAATCCCACCGTCCGCCGCCGACGCCTCGGCTCCGAGCTGCGCAAGCTCCGCGAGGGCCTCGGCATGACGGCCGAGGAGGTCGCCGGCCGGCTGATGGTCTCCCAGTCCAAGATCAGCCGGCTGGAGAACGGTCGCCGCAGCATCAGCCAGCGGGACGTCCGGGACCTCTGCGACGTGTACAAGGTGTCCGACGACCAGATGCGCGCCAGCCTGATGGAGATGGCCAAGGAGTCCCGCCAGCGCGGCTGGTGGCACGACTTCAACGACATGCCGACCCCCTACAGCGTCTACATCGGCCTGGAGGCCGAGGCCTCCTCGATCCGCGCGTACGAGTCCTCCTTCGTCCCGGGCCTGCTGCAGACCGAGCAGTACGCCCAGGCCGTGGTCGAGGGCACCCAGCCGGACACCGACGCGAACGCCGTGCAGCGCCGGGTGCAGGTCCGGATGAAACGGCAGGAGCGCGTCCACGGCGAGAACCAGCTGGGCAGCCTGTGGACCGTCATAGACGAGGCGGTGCTGCGCCGCGAGGTCGGCAGCAAGGCGGTGATGGCCCGCCAGCTGCAGCAGATGCTGGAGCTCAGCCTGCGCCCGAACATCACCATCCAGGTGATCCCGTTCTCGCACGGCGCGCACCCCGGCATGACCGGGACATTCTCCCTGCTGGAGTTCCCGGAGTCAGCCGATTCCACGGTTGTCTACTTCGAAGGTGTGACGAGCGATCTCTACCTGGAGAAGGAGGCTGATGTGCGCCGCTATACCGGTCTGTACGACTACCTGAGGGCGGCCGCACTCGGTGTCGCGGAGAGCCGGTCGCTGATAGCCGACATCGAAAAGGAATTCCACGAATGATCACCCCGTCCGAGTACGGAACCCGATGGCGCAAGAGCAGTCACAGCGGCGGCCAGGGCGCCTGCGTGGAGATCGCCGTCCCCGGCACGGGGGCGGTGGCCGTCCGGGACTCGAAGGACCCCCGCGGGCCCCAGCTGCGCTTCTCGACCGAAGCCTGGAACGCCTTCGCCACGGCGGCGGCGGCGGGCGCCTTCGGCGAGCTCCCGGGCTGACCCGCCCGCGCGGTTCCGCACCCGCCCGCGCGGTTCCGCACCCGGCGCGTCGGGGTCGGCGCCCGGCCCCTCGCGGGGTGTTCAGCCCGTCACGGGGTAACGGACGGCCCAGTTGACGCCCTCCGCCGTCTGCCGGTCGTGCAGCTCGGCGCCGTGCATCAGCTCCAGCACGAAGTCGTCGGCGAGTTCGAGGATCGCCGCGCGCCCCTCGACGCCCGCCACCAGGCCCGGCGGCAGCGCGGTGTCCCCGTGCAGCACCCCGAGCAGGTTGCCGCAGATCGCGCCGGTGGAGTCGCTGTCCCCGGAGTGGTTGACGGCGAGCAGCAGGCCCGAGCGGACGTCGTGGGCGACCAGCGCGCAGTAGACCGCGATCGACAGCGCCTCCTCGGCGACCCAGCCCTCCCCCAGCGCCTCGACCCGGTCGGCGGAGGGCTCGCCGGCCCGGACGGCGTCCAGCGCGGCCCGCAGCGCGGCCGTGGTCTCCTCGTGCGCCTGCCGCTCGGAGAGCAGGGCGAGCGCGAGGTGGACGCCCTCCTCCAGGGTGCCGCCGCGGGCCACCGCCTGGACGATCACCGCGAACGCGCCCGCCGCGAGGTAGCCGGTCGGGTGGCCGTGGGTGAGCACCGAGCACTCGACGGCGAGCTGGAACACCAGGCCCGGCTCCCAGGTGGTGAGCAGCCCGAACGGCGCCGCCCGCACCACCGTCCCGCAGGCCTTGGAGTGCGGGTTCTTGGGCCGCTCCACGGTGCCGAGCCGCTCGGCGTCGGGCCCGGTGAGGCCGGACAGGCTGCCCTGGCCGGGCGCGCGCTGGGCGTACAGCCACTCCTCGCGGCCCAGCCAGCCGAGGTCGGGGCGGCGCTCGTCCGGGCCCCAGTCGCGCTGGGTGGCGGCCCAGCGCAGGTAGGCCAGGTGCAGGTCGGTGGGCGGGTGCCAGCTGCCGGTGTCGCGCCGGATGTGGGCGCGGATGAGGCCGTCGACGGTGAACAGGCTGAGCTGGGTGTCGTCGGTGACGGCGCCGGTGCGCCCGTACGCGGGGACGTAGCCGGTGACGCCCTGCGGCCCGTGCTGGGCCCGGATCTTCTCCAGCGCCTCGAACTCGACGCCGGCGCCGAGCGCGTCGCCGATGGCCCCGCCGAGCAGGCAGCCCCGCACCCGGCTTCGGTAGTCCTGCTGCTGGGCGCGTGACCACAGTGGCATCACGACGGGGCGCCTTTCCTCGGGGTGGGGCGACGCGACGCTCGGCCGGTCGCGCGCCCTCGCACTGTACTTCGACGGCCGTGCGGATCGACGGGATCCCTCGAACTTCAGTGCCCTTCCCCGGTGCCGGGCCCGGCCGCCGCGCGGGCGGCGGCCGGGGCGCGCACGGTCAGTCCGGCACGGTCAGTCCAGTACGGGCAGCAGCTCCGGCAGGTGCCCGTCCGAGGCCAGCGCCGCGGCCCGGCGCTCGGCCGGCACCTCACCGTAGGTGGTGGTGCGCTGGCGGTGCGGACGGCCCGCGGCCTCGGCGATCGCCTGCAGGTCGCGCACCGACTTGTAGCTCCCGTACGCCGAGCCCGCCATCCGCGAGATGGTCTCCTCCATCAGGGTGCCGCCCAGGTCGTTGGCTCCGGAGCGGAGCATCTCGGCCGCGCCCTCGGCGCCCAGCTTGACCCAGCTGGTCTGGATGTTCGGGATGTGCGGGTGCAGCAGCAGCCGGGCCATCGCGACCACGGCACGGTTGTCCCGGGCGGTCGGGCCGGGCCGGGAGATGCCGGCCAGGTACACCGGGGCGTTGGTGTGGATGAACGGCAGGGTCACGAACTCGGTGAACCCGCCCGTCCGCTGCTGGATCCCGGCGAGCAGCCGCAGGTGGCCGAGCCAGTGCTCCGGGGTGTCCACGTGCCCGTACATCATCGTGGACGAGGACCGGATGCCCAGCTCGTGCGCGGTGGTGACCACCTCGACCCAGGTCGCGGCCGGCAGCTTGCCCTTGGTGAGCACCCAGCGGACCTCGTCGTCCAGGATCTCGGCGGCCGTGCCCGGGATGGTGTCCAGGCCCGACTCCTTGGCCCGCTGCAGCCACTCGCGGATCGAGAGGCCGGTGCGGGTCGCGCCGTTGACGACCTCCATCGGGGAGAAGGCGTGCACGTGGATGCCGGGCACCCGCTCCTTCACCGCGCGGGCGATGTCGAAGTAGGCGGTGCCGGGCAGGTCCGGGTGGATGCCGCCCTGCATGCAGACCTCGGTGGCACCCACCTCCCAGGCCTGCGCGGCCCGGTCGGCGACCTGCTCCAGCGAGAGGGTGTAGGCGTCCGCGTCGGTGCGGCGCTGGGCGAAGGCGCAGAACCGGCAGCCGGTGTAGCAGACGTTGGTGAAGTTGATGTTCCGGGTGACGCAGTAGGTGACGTCGTCCCCGACGGCGGCGCGGCGCACGTCGTCGGCGATCCGGCAGAGCGCGTCCAGGGCCGGGCCGTCCGCGTGGAAGAGGGCCAGCGCCTGGTCGTCGGTCAGCTTCACCGGGTCGTCGGCCGCCACCGCCAGGGCCTCCCGGAGGTCCCCGGCGAGGCGCTCGGGCGCGCCCTTCGCGAGCACCTGCTCGCGCAGCACCTCCCAGTCGCCGTACACGTCCTCGAAGTCGGCCCGGCGGTCCCCGGTGCGACCCTCGGTGTCGATGGTGGCGTGCAGGTCGGTCCGCCCGTACGACTCCGGCAGGTCCTCGGGCTCCTGCCAGGGCAGGCCGCGGACCACCGCGTCCGGCTTCGCCAGGCCGGTCTCCGGGTCGGCCAGCGCGCGGACGTGCGGCAGCACCCGCGGGTCCAGCCAGGGCTCGCCGTGGCGCACGTAGTCGGGGTAGACGGCGAGGCGCTCGCGCAGCTCGAAGCCGGCCGCCGCCGAGCGTTCGGCCAGCCGCTCGATCTGCGGCCAGGGGCGCTCGGGGTTGACGTGGTCCGGGGTGAGCGGGGAGACCCCGCCCCAGTCGTCGATGCCGGCCGCGATCAGCCGCTCGTACTCGCCGTCCACCAGGTTCGGCGGGGCCTGGAGGCACGCGGCCGGGCCCAGCAGGTGCCGGGCGACGGCCACGGTGGCGACCAGCTCGTCCAGTTCGGCGTCCGGCATGCCGCGCATCGCCGTGTCCGGCTTGGCGCGGAAGTTCTGCAGGATCAGCTCCTGGATGCCGTGGTAGGCGCGGGAGACCTTGCGCAGCGCGAACAGCGACTCGGCGCGCTCCTCGTAGGTCTCGCCGATGCCGATCAGCAGGCCGCTGGTGAACGGGACGGAGCTGCGTCCGGCGTCCTCCAGCACCCGCAGGCGGACGGCGGGTTCCTTGTCCGGGGAGCCGTGGTGCGGACCGCCGGGCTCGCTCCACAGCCGGGTGGCGGTGGTCTCCAGCATCATGCCCATCGAGGCGGAGACCGGCTTGAGCCGCTGGAAGTCCGTCCAGCTCAGCACCCCGGGGTTGAGGTGCGGCAGCAGCCCGGTCTCCTCCAGGATGCGGATCGACATCGCCCGCACGTACGCGATGGTGTCGTCGTAGCCGTGCGCGTCCAGCCACTCGCGGGCCTCGGGCCAGCGGTCCTCGGGCTTGTCGCCGAGCGTGATCAGGGCTTCCTTGCAGCCGAGTTCGGCCCCGCGGCGGGCCACCTCCAGCACCTCGTCGGGGGACATGAACATCCCCTGGCCCGCCCGGCGCAGCTTTCCGGGGACGGTGACGAAGGTGCAGTAGTGGCACTTGTCGCGGCACAGCCGGGTGAGCGGGATGAACACGCTCTTGGAGTAGGTGATGACGCCGGGACGGCCGGCCGCTTCGAGACCTGCGTCGCGCACCCGGGCGGCGCTCGAACAGAGGTCCCGCAGGTCCTCGCCTCTGGCTTGCAGCAGTACGGCGGCCTCGGTCACGTCGAGGGCGACGCCGTCCCGGGCGCGGCGCAGGGCGCGGCGCATCGCGTTCGCGGTCGGGGGGTTGCTTGCGTCCATGGCGGTTCCGTCCATGGCGCGACCCTACGCCAGCGGCGGTACCCCGGGATGAGCAACCCTGAGACCGTCTCAGGGTCGGCATACCCACGAAGGCCAACCCGATCTGGCCCTGCAGGGCGATGACGCCGGTGGCACCGCGGCCTCTAATGGAGGGGCAAGACCAATCGCGCGTGTCCGCAGAGGAGTTGAGTACGCCATGACCAATGAGACGGCGACGGGGGACGACCAGGACGGCGGCGTTCCGTACCGCTCTCGGCGGCACGTCCTGGTGCGTGCCGGGGTGCCGCTGGCGGTGGCCGCGGTGATCGCCACGGGGATCGGGCTGGTGCCCGCGCTGGCCGCCGACTCCCCGCCCGACCTGCCGACGCTGACGGCGGAGCAGGTCGTCGCCAAGGCCCTCGGCTCCCAGACCCAGGCCCTGTCCGGGACGGTCTCCGTCAGCACCGACCTCGGCCTGCCCAGCCAGCTGCTGGGCATGGCCGGCGGGCTCGGCGCGGCGGCGTCCGGGCACGGCGGGGACGCGGCGGGCGCGTCGGCCGACCCGCAGGCCAAGCTGCTCGGCCTGCTCGGGGGCGACCGGACGCTGCGGGTCGCGGTGGACGGCCCGGAGCACCAGCGGGTCGACATGATGGAGAACATGGCCGGCTACACGGTGGTCCGCAACGGCGACCAGGCCTGGGCCTGGGACAGCTCGTCCAACAGCGCGGTGCACATGACCGGCCGGCCCGCCGACCAGCACCCCCGGGCCCCGCTGGCCGAGCTGCCGACCGCCCCGCAGGAGGCCGCCCGGCAGTTCCTGACCGCGAGCGCCGGCACCACCGCGGTCACCGTGGCCGGCACGGCCAACGTGGCCGGGCAGAAGGCCTACCAGCTGAGCGTGAAGCCGACCCAGAGCGGTTCGACCATCGCCGAGGTCCGGATCTCGGTGGCCGCCGACAACGGGGTGCCGCTGGCGGTGGCGGTGAAGTCCACCGACGGCACCACCGTGCTGGACGTCCACTTCACCGACGTGTCCTTCGCCAAGCCGGCCGCCAAGACCTTCGACTTCACCGCCCCCAAGGGCGCCAAGGTGACGGAGCAGAAGGCGGACGACGCGGCGACCGGGGGCAAGGCCGCGGGCAAGGGCGACGCCGCGGGCAAGGGCGAGGCCAAGGGCGATGCCAAGGGCCACGAGGGCATGAACGTGATCGGCGAGGGCTGGACGGCCGTGTTCACCTCGCAGCTGCCCAGCGGTGCGGTCGAGATGCCGAAGGGCGATGCCAAGGGCGACGGCAAGGGCGACGGCAAGCACGGCGGCCGCGGCTCGGTGAACCCGCAGGGGCTGATGAAGTCACTCGGCAAGCAGGTCGACGGCGGCACCCTGATCGGCACCAAGGTCGTCAACGTCCTGCTCACCGACGACGGCCGGGTCTTCGCCGGCGCGGTCACCCTGCCGACCCTGCAGCACGCCGCCGGGGTGAACTGACGGATGACCAGGACTCCCGTAACGGGGGACGTTACGGAGTCGGCCGGGGGTCCGGGCGCCGAATCGCGCCCGGCCCCCGCTCCCGTTCCGCCCGCTTCCCCCGCTTCCCCCGCTTCCCCTGCTGCCTCCGCCGGTTCCGCCGGCGACGACGTCATCAGGACCCGCGGCCTCACCAAGCGCTTCCGGGGCGGCCAGCTCGCCGTGGACGGCCTGGACCTGGCCGTTCCGCGCGGCTCCGTCTTCGGCTTCCTGGGCCCCAACGGCTCCGGCAAGACCACCACCATCCGGATGCTGATGGGTCTGATCGCCCCCACCGCGGGCGTGGCCACCGTCCTCGGCGAGTCGATGCCGCAGTCCGTCGCCTCCGTGCTGCCCCGGGTGGGCGCGCTGATCGAGGGCCCCGCGCTGTACGGCTTCCTCTCCGGGCGGGACAACCTGGTCCGGTTCGACTCCGCCGACCCGACCGCCGACCCGCGCACCCGGCCGCAGCGGGTGGACACGGCGCTGGAGCGGGTCGGCCTGAGCGCCGCCGCGGGCAAGAAGGCCCGCGCGTACTCGCTCGGCATGAAGCAGCGCCTGGGCCTGGCCTCCGCGCTGCTGCAGCCGCGCGAACTGCTGGTGCTGGACGAGCCGACCAACGGACTGGACCCGCAGGGCATGCGGGAGATCCGGGCGCTGGTCCGGGAGGTCGCGGCGGAGGGCACCACGGTGTTCCTCTCCTCGCACCTGCTGGACGAGATCGAACAGGTCTGCACCCACGCGGCAGTGATGTCCCGGGGCCGGCTGGTGGTGCAGGGCACCGTCGCCGAGCTCGCCGCCCGGGCGCAGGGCCGGCTGGTGGTCCGCACCCCGGACGTGGCGCAGGCCGCCGAGGTGCTGGCGGCCCACCAGGTCACCGCCCTGGTGCCCGGCGAGGGCCGGATCGACGGCGAGCCGGGCGAGCGGGGAGACGACGCGCTGCCCAAGCTGTGCGCGGCACTGGTGGAGGCCGGGGTGCGGGTGCACGGCTTCGGGCTGGAGCGGGGCACGTTGGAGGACGCCTTCGTGGCGCTGACCGGGGAGGGCTTCGATGTCGCGGGCTGAGGCGCTTGCGCCGCGTACGGGCCGGCGGCCGCAGACGGCGTCCGGGTTCCTGGCGCTGTTCCGCAACGAGCTGCACCTGACCTTCCGCCGACTGCGCACCAAGGTGCTGCTGGGGATCCTGGCGGTGCTGCCGGTCCTGATCGGGGTGGTCGTCAAGCTCAACACGGACAGCCCGCACGAGGGCGGCGGTCCGAGCTTCATCGCGCAGACCACCCAGAACGGGCTGTTCCTGGTCTTCACCGCACTGGCGGTCGCGCTGCCGGTCTTCCTGCCGATGACGGTCGGCGTCGTCGCCGGGGACTCGGTGGCGGGCGAGGCGGCCACCGGGACGCTGCGCTACCTGCTGGTCGCCCCGGCCGGGCGGACCAGGCTGCTGGCCGCCAAGTTCACCGCCGGGCTGGTGTTCTGCCTGGCCGCGACGGCGGCGGTCGCGGCCGCGGCACTGGCCACCGGCGCCGCGCTCTTCCCGCTCGGCGAGGTCACGCTGATCTCCGGTGACACCATCGGCTTCACCGAGGCGCTGCTGCGCGCGGTGCTGGTGGCCGGCGTGGTCGCCGCCTCGCTGGCCGGGCTGGTCGCGATCGGGCTGTTCGTCTCCACGCTCACCGGCAGCGGCATCGCGGCGATGGCCGCGACCGTCGGGCTGGTGATCACCGTCCAGATCCTGGACGCCTTCCCGCAGCTGGACGCGATCAGGCCGTTCCTGTTCACGCACTACTGGCTCAGCTTCTCCGACCTGCTGCGCCAGCCGATGTACTGGGACGACGTGCTGAAGAACCTCGGGCTGCAGGCCGCCTACGTCGCCGTGTTCGGCTCGGCGGCCTGGTCCCGCTTCACCAGCCGGGACATCAGCGCGTGACGATCGTCAAGAGGTGACGACCATCAGCGCGTGACGGCGTTCAGCGCGTGACGGCCGCCCCGGCCGTCCGCGCGGGTGCGGGCTGCGGCACGGTCGCGGCCCGCACCGCGCGGTCGGCCCGCACCTGGCGCAGCGCGTCCCAGGTGAGCAGCGCGAGCGCGGCCCAGACCAGGGCGAAGCCGGCCCAGCGGGCGGGCGGCATCGCCTCGTGGAAGACGGCGACGCCGATCAGGAACTGGAACACCGGCGCCAGGTACTGCAGCAGCCCGAGCACGGTCAGCGGCACCCGTACGGCGGCCGCGCCGAAGAACAGCAGCGGGATCGCGGTGATCACACCGCTGAGCATCAGCAGCCCGGAGTGCCCCCAGCCGTACGAGCCGGCCACCGTGTGCCCGAAGGTGCCGCGCCCGCTGAGCTCCAGGTAGACCAGGTAGCCGAGCGCGAACGGGAACATGAAGGCGCTCTCCGCCGCGAGGCTCTCCAGCCCGCTCAGCCCGACCTTCTTCTTCAGCAGGCCGTAGGTGGCGAAGGAGAAGGCGAGGGTGAGCGCGATCCACGGCAGCTGCCCGTAGGCGACGCTCAGCACCGCGACGGCGAGTGCGCCGACGCCCACCGCCGTCCACTGCGCGACGCGCAGCCGCTCCTTGAGGACCAGGACGCCGAACGCGATGGTGACCAGCGGGTTGATGAAGTAGCCGAGGCTGGTCTCGACGACGTGTCCGGAGTTCACGGCCCAGATGTAGACGCCCCAGTTGACGGAGATCACGGCGGCCGCGCCGGCCAGCATGGCGAGCCGGCGGGGCTGGCGCAGCAGTGGGCGTATCCAGCCCCAGTGCCGCTGGGCGACCAGCATCAGGACCACCGCGACCAGCGACCAGACCATCCGGTTGGCCAGGATGTCGTCGGCGGCGCCCGGCTCCAGCAACGGCCAGAACAGCGGGAAGAGCCCCCAGATCCCGTAGGCCGCGAAGCCGTACCAGAGGCCCCGGCCGCTGTCCTGCTGCTCTGACTGTGGCATGGCCGAGTGCCCTTCCGCGCGCGTGTGGTCAGGTGACCGTAGCTGGCGGAAGGGCAGGCTGTCATCTCCGTTTCCGGATTTTGGTCATGACATTGCTTGAATGCTGGACGTTTCCGACGTCCGGGCCGGTCGGCGGGGGTGCACCCGACCGGGCGGGTCGACGCGAGCGCCCGGGCGATCCGTTCGGAAGGCTCAGGCCGTCAGTGCGGCGCGGACGGACTCCGCGAGCGGGACGGTCGGGCGGCCGATCAGCCGGGCCAGGTCGCCCGGGGTGCCGGCCAGCTCTCCGCGGGCGATGCCGGCGTCCACGTCGACGAACACCTCGGCGAAGCCCTCCGGCATCCCCGCACCCACCAGCACCTCGCGGTGCTCGGCCGGGGTGACGTCCCGGTGCACGACCGGCCTGCCCGAGGCCTCCGCCAGCTCGGCGGCCAGCTCGGACAGGCTCCAGGCCGCGTCACCGCTCAGCTCGTACGCCGTGTTCTCGTGGCCGTCGCCCTCGCCCGTCAGGACCGCCACCGCCGCGTCCGCGTAGTCCCGGCGCGGGGCGGTCGCCACCCGGCCGTCCCCGGCGCTGCCGAGCACCACGCCCCGCTCCAGCGTGCCGGCCACGTCGCCCAGGTAGTTCTCGGTGTACCAGCCGTTGCGCAGCAGCGCGTACGGCAGGCCGGAGGCGAGGAGCAGTTCCTCGGTCGCCTTGTGCTCGTCGCCCAGCCGGAACGTCGCCGTGCCCAGGATGCTGGTGTACGCGAGCAGCGCCACCCCGGCGGCCTTGGCCGCGTCGATCACCGCACCGTGCTGGGCCACCCGGCTGCCGAACTCGTTCCCGGAGATCAGCAGCACCCGGTCACCGGCCGCGAAGGCCCCGGCGAGCGTCTCGGGCCGGCCGTAGTCCGCCTCGTGGACCCGGACACCTCGCTCCGCCCACTCCTCGGCCTTGGCTGCCGAGCGGACCACGACCGCGATCTCGCTCGCCGGCACGGCCGCCAGCAGGCCCTCCACGACCAGGCGGCCGAGCTGTCCGGTGGCTCCGGTGACGACGTACATGGTTCTGCTCCCTGTGGGTGTTCCGGTGTCTTCGAAACTCACCCTAGGGAGGGCACTAACTTCTGGATAGTACGCACTTTGAAGTACGGTACTGACATGGAGGTAATCGAGGTAGTCGAGGAGGACCGGTCGCTGCTGGACCGGGTGCCCGACGTCTACGACCGGATGTGCCCCTCCCGGGGCGTGCTGGAGCACGTCACCAGCCGGTGGGGGGTCCTGGTGCTGATCGCCCTGCGGGAACGCGGCTACCGCTTCAGCGAGCTGCGCCGCCGGGTGGCCGGGGTCAGCGAGAAGATGCTCTCGCAGACCCTGCAGACGCTGGAGCGGGACGGCATGGTCCTGCGGGAGGCGCACCCGGTGATCCCGCCCCGGGTGGACTACAGCCTCACCCCGCTCGGCATGGAGGCGGCCGAGTACGTCTCGGCGCTCGCGCACTGGGTGGAGGCCCGGATGTGCGCCGTCTCCGAGGCCCGCGAGGAGTACGACGCCAGGCCCCGCTGATCCGCCGGGGCGGCGGGGTGGCCTGGGTGACGGGGCGCAGGGGCGGCGGGGCGCAGGGGCGGCGGGGCGCAGGGGCGGCGGGGCTGCGCGGTCAGGCCGGCCGGGCCTCGCCGACGAGGGCTGCCAGGCCGTCCAGGACGCGGGCCAGGCCGAACGCGTAGGCGTGGTCGGGGCTGTACGCGCCGCCGTGCGCCTCGCCGGCGGCGGCGCCGACCCGGGCGGCCACCGGGTAGCGCTCGGGGTCGAAGACCCGGGCCAGCAGCTCGGCGTTGGCGGCCCACCACTGCTCGTCGGTCATCGCGCTGTCCTGCTGGGCGGCGCGCTCGTCGGCGGCCATCCGGGCGCAGGTCTGGACGAAGCCGAGCAGGTGGGTCAGCGCGGCGTCCAGCTCGACGTCGGTCAGACCGGTGTCCTCGAAGGCACGCAGCTCGTACTCGTACTTGGCCATCAGGCCGGGCCCGAGCGGCGGGCGGCTGGTGGACACGGCGGCGACCCAGGGGTGGGCGCGGTGCAGCGCGCGGTTGTCGTCCGCGACGGCGGTGACCCGGGCGCGCCAGCCGTCGCCGGCGGGGGCGCTGCGGGGCATGGTCGCGTAGACGGTGTCCAGCATCAGGTCGAGCAGCTCGGCCTTGCCGGGCACGTAGGTGTAGAGCGCCATCGGGGAGAGCCCGAGCTCCTGGGCGACCCGGCGCATGGTGACGGCGTCCACGCCCTCGGCGTCGGCCAGGGCGACCGCGGCGGCGGCGATCTCACCGGTCGAGCGCGCCTGCCTGGGCCCGCGCCGGCCGGGCTTCTCCTCGGCGGTGAGCCCCCAGAGCAGGGCGAGGGTGCGCGCCGGATCTCCTGCGCTGCTGCGGTCGGTGGCCATGGGGTCATCGTTTCACGCATCCCCGGGGGCCCCGAACGGCCGGACCGCTACCGTCTCCCCATGACCAGCCCTGAGCCACTCCCCGGTACGGACACCGCGCAGGCCCTCCGCGCCCGGGTGACCTGCCGCCGCTGCCACCGACCGCTGCACGACCCGGAGTCGCGGATGCTGCGGCTGGGGCCGGAGTGCCGCGACCCTGCGGAGCGGGTCGCGCGGTTCGACGTCGACCAGGATCCGCTGCCGGGCGTCGGGTAGCCGCTCGGGGGTGAGCCGGGGTCAGTGCGGGGTTTGCGCGGGGCCGGTGCGGCGCCGGTGCGGGGTCAGCCGCGGCCGAGCAACCGTCCGAGGAAGCCGGGGCGCTGCGGTCCCGGGGGCCGTTCCGGCTCGGGCGCCGGGTCGGACTCGGGCGCGGGCGCCGGGTCGGGCTCGGACTTCGGGGCGTCGGCGGCGTCCTCGGCGCGGATGGCCGCCCGTGCGAGGTCGCGGTCGGCGGGCGACACCCAGGGCGCGGCGAGCACCAGTCGGCACACCGAGCGCAGGATCGTCACCACGCGCACCCGCCGGGCGTCGACGCAGTAGTGCAGCCGCCGCCGGAGCTGCCCGGCGATGTCGGCGCGGGCCTCCGGGTGCGTCCAGCCGATGGCGACCAGCGCGAAGCCGGCCGCCTCGGCGACCCAGTCCTCCGGGCCGAGCAGCAGGTCGAGCAGCACCCGGCGGCGCTCCGACTCCGGCCACGGCTGGTCGGTGCGGTGGTGGGCGATGCCGAGGCAGGCGAAGGACTGGACGGCACGCACCCACAGCTCGGGCTGGTGGGCGAGCAGGGCCCGGCCGAGTTCGTCCTCGGGCGGCAGTGGCGGGTGGGTCAGGACGCCGAGCAGGTCGTCGAGCGACAACCCGGCGAGGCGGACGGCGTGGTCGTACGCGGCCGGGACGGTCGGCCAGACGATCCCTGCGGTGGCGCGGACGAGTTCGGCGCTCTCCGGCGCGGGCGGGGCGACGGCGGGCCTGGGGTCGGTGCCCTCCCAGGCCCAGACCCGGGTGGCGGTCGCGGTCAGCGGCCGCCGGGGGTCGGGTTCGTCGACGGACTGGTAGACGACGGCGCACAGCGGCAGCGCGAGGTGGAGGGCGAGCTGCGAGCTGGGCGGTTCGAGGGTGGAGACGTTGCAGTCGATCGCCGTCCCGCGGTCGGTGTCGGGCGCCGCGAGGACCTGGTGCAGCAGGTTGACGGTGGCCTCGGGCGTGCCCGGAACCATGCCGAGCCAGGGCTCCTGGTGGCTCAACCGGGCCAGGACGTCCTGGGCGTACTCGTGGTCGGGGTGGGCGCGGTGGTGGTCGGCCAGGCCCAGCAGGTGCGCCGGGTCGCCGTCCAGGGCGTGCTGCAGGCCGTACCGGGCCGGGGCCGCCTTGGGGTGGTCGGGCTCGGTGGCGAGCACCCGGTCCAGCCAGGGCAGGCCCTCGGCGGGGCGGTCGAGGGCGCCGTACAACTCGGCCACGTCGACGGCGAGGTAGCTGCTGGAGTTGTCCCGGTCCGGCGCGACCCGCTCCAACTCGGCCTCCCAGACCGCGAGGGCGCGCTCCGGACGGCCGTCGGCGCGCAGGGCGTTGCCGAGCATCACGGCGGGCAGGTACCCGGGTGCCGCGCGATGGGCCCGTTCGGCGAGCTCGACGGCGTGGGCGGTGGCGCCGAGCCGCCGGGTCAGGCCGGAGGCCATCGCCAGCAGCAGCGCGTGGTCGCCGTGGCGGGCCAGCACGGCCTGCACGAACACGTCGAAGGGCCGTACGGAATCGGCCAGTTCGGCGGGGAGCGGGTCGGGCAGGGCGCCGGCCGCGCGGGCCACCGCCTGGGCGACGGCGTCCGGGTCGACGAGGCCGGGCAGGTCCTCCCGGGCCAGCCAGGCGGTGTGCGCCCAGGGCCGGGCCGGCTCGTACTGGATGGCGGAGGCGAGCAGGCCGACGGCGGCGTCCCAGTCCCCGGCGGCCGCCTCCACGTGGGCGCGGCAGACGACCGTGCCGAGGTACACCTCGCCGTCCAGCGGGAACAGCTCGCGCGCGGCCGCCGGGCCGCCGGCAGCGGCGGACAACTCGGCCAGCGCCTCGTGCAGTTCGGGCAGCTGCGGGTCGGCGAGGATGGCGTCGGAGAGGTGGTCGGCGGCGTGGTCGAGCTCACCGGAGTCGATCGCCAGCCGGGCGACCGCGACCTCCCCCTCGGCGGCCAGCCGGGCGTCGCCCTCGTCGTCGGTGTGACCGCCCATGCCTTGCCCCCCGGTTGCGTCGTCTCGATCCGGACGAGGCTATCCGGTGCGGGCGACGCCCCGGTGATCAGCCTGACGGTGAACTCCGGCCAACTCTCCGATCGGATACGGCCCTTACGAGTGGTTCAGACCTCCGAGGCATGCAACTCGCAGCCACCTGCCACCACGATGGCCGAGGCGCTTCGCAGCCGAAGTGCCGCCGTCCCCCTGTCGATCGAGGACACATCGAGGATCCGATGAAGCTTTCGCGCACCATGTCGCTGGCCGCCTCGGCCGCCGTCCTGAGCACCCTCGCCCTCGCCGGTCAGACCGCCCCGGCGTCCGCCGCCGGCTCGTTCGTGGTCAGCGAGTCCCAGTTCAACCAGATGTTCCCGAGCCGGAACCCCTTCTACACGTACAAGGGCCTGGTCGACGCGCTGAACGCCTACCCGAAGTTCGCCGCCACCGGCGACACCGCCACCCGCAAGCGCGAGGCCGCCGCCTTCCTCGCCAACGTCAGCCACGAAACCGGCGGCCTGAAGTACGTCGTCGAGCAGAACAAGGCCAACTACCCGCACTACTGCGACACTTCGCAGCCCTACGGGTGCCCGGCCGGGCAGTCCGCGTACTACGGGCGCGGCCCGCTGCAGCTCAGCTGGAACTTCAACTACAAGGCCGCCGGCGACGCCCTGCACATCGACCTGCTGCACGACCCGTACCAGGTCGAGAGGAACCCGGCCACCTCCTGGAAGACCGCCCTCTGGTTCTGGAACAGCCAGAACGGCGCCGGACGGATGACCGCGCACGACGCCATCGTCAACAACAGGGGCTTCGGCGAGACCATCCGCAGCATCAACGGCGCCCTGGAGTGCAACGGCAAGAACCCCGACCAGCGCAACGACCGCATCAACCTCTACCGGAAGTTCGTCGGCACCCTGGGCACGGACGTCGGCGGCGGCAACATCTCCTGCTGATCGACGCGGCGCCGAGGTCTCGGTGCGGCGTCGGTGAGCCGCCGGTGCGGCGCTGAGGCCTCGCTGACGCGGAGTGGGAAGTCGGCCGGGCCGACTTCCCACTCTGGAGCGGCCGAAAATAATCGGTGGGCGGAGCGGCAGGACCCGGCTATGGTGACCACGTCGGCGGCTCCGCGACGCGCTTCCTTCTCATCCTTCCTCGGACCCTGTAGCGCGCCCCCTCTCCGCCCCCTTTCTTCTTTCCGCCTCCGTGGGGGGGATCTCTCCGCATGCCCCGAGCCATCGCGGCTCCCTTCGACGTCGACGTCGATCTCGACCTCGGTTCCTTCCTTCTCCGCCGGCGCGGCGCCGTCTGTGTGGCCCCCGGCGAGCTGCTGCCCACCGCCGACCCGTGGAGCGCCCGGGGGCTGGTGGCCCTCGACGCCGATCTGGTCCGGCGCGGCTACGTCCTGACCGGTCGGCTGCGGGCCGCCCTGGCCCGCTTGACGCCCGTCCGGCTCGCCGAACTCGGCGACGGGCTGCTCGCCAGGATCGACCACCTGCTGGGCGCGGACCGCGAGCACGTCCCGCTGTTCCGCCGCTTCCCGGACGCCGTGCCCGACCACGCGCACGTCTTCTACACCCGGCAGATCCGGGCCTTCCTGCTCAACCAGCCCAACCAGCCCTGCGCTCACTGCGGTCGGCGCGGCTCCCAGGTCGGCATCGGCGCACTCGCACCGTGCGCGCACCTGCTCTGCACCCCCTGCCACGACGGGCTGGCCGAGGAGGGGCGGGGCGAGCGGTGCCCGGTCTGCGGCACGTCACTGGACGCCGGCACCTACCTCGGCGAGGACAGCACGGTCGGCCGAAGGGCGGCCGAGGACTTCGGCGGCCGCCAGGCCCTGCGCCCGCTGCGACTGATCGCCGAGGACCAGGTCACCGGCGCCATGGCCGAGTTCCACCGGCTGCTGGCCCGCCGCACCCCGCTCTCCCCGCAGGACCGGGACGACCTCGCCGCGCTGCTGGCCCACGCACCGGAGGACCTGCCGCAGCGCCTGCCCGAGCGGATCCCGCTGCGCGAGACCAAGGCCACCGTGCTCGCCGCCCTGCTGCGCCGTGGAGGCGCGGACGCCCTGCCCGTCCTGGCCGAACGGGTCGACACCGCGACCGATGTGCTGCGGCTGCTCTGGGCGTGGTCCGGCGCCGAGCCCGACCTGCTGCCCGCCACCGCGCGGCGGCTGCGACTGCGCAACCTGCCCCGGCCGTTGCGCCGCGGCCTGCTGGAGGTCCTGGAGGGCCTCTCCCCCGTCGCCCTCGCCGAGGACCTGCGCCGCCACCGTTCGGCCTGGCTGCGCGCGGGCGAGCTGCTGCACCCGTACGAGTACCGGCGGCACTTCCCCGCGGTGACGGCCGCGTTCGTGCTGCTGCGGGAGACGGACCTGCGCACGCACGAGGTCGGCCGAGAGTTCGCCGAGCCGCCCGCGCCGCTGCGCGTGGTCACCGGCGGGGAACCGGGCCGGGAACGCACCCGGCTGGCGTTCACCGGTTTCGCCGGGCGGGTCGAGTCCCTGCTGGCCGCCGGGGACGCCGTCCGCGCGGTCCGCGTCCTGGCCGGCCGCCCCGGCGAGCTGGTCCGCCGGCTGCACCACGTGCTGAGGGTGCACGCCACCCGCGCGCCCGGTGCCCCGCTGCCCCCGGAGCTGCTGGAAGCGGTCGCGGGCGCGCTCGAACGGGTCGCGCCCGGGCCGCTGCTCGGCGCGTACGGACGGCTGCGCGGGGCCCGTACAGCAGGCGAGCGACGGCTCTACTTCCCCCGGGGCACCGTCTCGCTGGCGCACGCCCGGGAGGACCACGGCACCGTGGTGCCCACCGAACTCAGCGCTCCCGTCTGCGCGTTGATCGAGGCGGAGCTGCTGCGGCGGAGCACCGGCGGCGAGCGGTACGACCTGGCGCTGCTCGACGAGGGGCTGGTCGACCTGGTCGCGCCGTTCGCCGAGCGGGCCGCCGCCAAGACGCTGGTCTGCGTGCCGCGCGGCAGTCGGCAGCGGCTGCCGGAGGGCGAGCGGCTGCGGCTGTTCGTGCACTGGATGCAGCCGGAGCACCTGCGGGTGGACCTCGACCTCTCGGTCGCCCTGTACGACGGACAGTGGCGGTTCAGCGGGCTGTGCGACTTCACCAACCTGGTGCACGGCGACCGGGCCGCCGTGCACTCGGGGGACTACGTCTCGGCACCGCCGCCGAACGGCGCCACGGAGTTCGTCGACCTGGACGTCGCCCGGCTGGCGGCGGGCGGCGCCCGGTACGCCGTGGTGATCGTGTTCAGCTACAACGACGTCGCCTTCGAGCAGTTGACCGAGGCCTTCGCCGGCTTCATGGACCTCGGCGCGACACCGTCCGGCGGGGCGCACTACCACCCGCGGACGGTCCGGCAGCGGCTGGACCTGGTCGGCGACGCCAAGATCTCCGTGCCCATGATCGTCGACCTGGCGGAGCGGCGGTACACCTGGACGGACCTCAACACCGGCGCCGACGGCGGCTACCACAGCGTGTACCGGCACCAGGCCGAGGTCGGCGCGCTCAGCCGCGACGTGCTCGCCCACTTCGGCCCGGAGAACCGGGCCACCCTGTGGGACGTCGCCTGCGCCCGGGCGGCGGCCGGCACCGACGTGGTGCACGTGCGCGGACGCGACGGCGGCCCCGTGCGGCGGTGGCGCCGGCGGGAGGGCGAGGACCTCGGCTCCTTCGCCGCACGGCTGCGGGCGCTCCGGGACGATGACGGCACCGGGACGGCCCGGCTTCCGAACGGCGGGCGCGCGTTCGTCGCGCTGGTGGACGGGGACGTGCCGGTGCCGGAGCAGCTGTCCGGCGCGCTGTACCGGCTGTACCCCGGGCCGGTGGATGCCGCGGCCGAGGAGCTGGAGCGGCTGACCGCCGGGGACCTGGTGGCCGGGCTGGCGCCTCGACCGTGACGCCGGAGCCTGAATATTTCTTGTCCTGAAATATTCAGGCTCCCGACCGCGTTGACGCCGGAGATCGACGCGGGAAGGGCCTGCGCGAGGGAAGGAGAGCAGCGCCGTGCGCGTCGAGATCTGGAGCGACATCAACTGCCCGTGGTGCTACATCGGCAAGGCGCGGTTCGAGCGGGCCCTGGAAGCGTTCCCGCACCGCGAGGAGATCGAGGTCGTCCACCGCTCCTTCGAGCTGGACCCGCGTGCGCCGCACGAGGCCCGTCCGGTCGTGCCGCTGCTGGCCGCCAAGTACGGGATGAGCCTGGAGCAGGCCGTGGCGGCGGAGGCGCGGATCGCCGAGAACGCGCGCGCGGAGGGGCTGCCGTACCTGAGCGAGGGGCGTGACGCGGCGAACTCCTTCGACATGCACCGCCTGCTGCACTTCGCCGAGGAACACGGTCGGCAGGCCCAGCTGCTGGACGTGCTCTACCGGGCCAACTTCGCCGACGAGCGCTCGGCGTTCGAGGAGGGCCGGCTGGTCGAGCTGGCCGCCGAGGCCGGGCTGGACGGTGCGGCGGCGGCGGCCGTGCTGGCCGACCCGGAGGCGTACGCGGACGCGGTCCGCGAGGACGAGACGACGGCGAGCGCGATGGGGGCGACGGGCGTGCCCTTCTTCGTCCTGGACCGCAGGCTGGGCGTTTCGGGCGCCCAGCCTGCGGAAACGTTCACCCGCGCGCTGGAGCAGGCTTGGGAGAGCCGGGTCACCGTGCCGCTGACGCCGCTGACGCCGCTCGCGCCGAAGGAGTAGCACGGGCCCGACCGCCTGCCCCGGCGCTCAGGCCGGGATGAGCGCCTCCCACTGGGCCCGGGTCGGACCGTCGTGCTCCGGCGTGAAGTCCGGTCGGGCAGCCAGCCAGGCGGTGACGTGCCGGTCCACCTCCTCGCTGCCGTAGGCCTCGTCCGCCGTCCGCACCAGATGGCGCACCTGGGCCCGGGCCCTCATGACGACCGGGTCGTCGAAGGCGCAGGCGGCCACGGCGGCCGCCCGTCGCTCCGGGAGGGTCGAACCCTCGGCGAGCCGTTGCTCGTTGGCCCGGTCGGCCGTCACCTGCGCGTCGAACCAAGGGCGGAGCGCCTGCGTCGTCCAGGCGTGGTAGTCGGTCGGGTCCGCGGCGATCCGGTCGGCATGGGTGGCCAGGTACTGGGCGGCGAGCAGGCCGAGGGCCACACCGTGGCCCAGGGTGGGGTTGGTGTGGACGAGGCTGTCGCCGGCGTTGACCAGGCCGGTGACGACCGGGCCGTCCTCGTCGGCGAGGGCGGTCCAGCGGTTGTCCAGGCCGGCCATCGCCAGGACGGCCGACTGCGGTTCGGCCGCCAGGTCGAGCCAGGCGGCGGTGGCGGGGAAGCGGCGGGCGACGGCCTCGAACACGGCGGGGTCGGTGAGCGCGCCGCGGGTCGGATCCGCCGTGGAGAGCATCACGTTCACCGCGAAGGTGTCGTTGTCGGAAGGGAAGACACCGGCGAACGCGAACGCTGCGGCCGAGCCGTTCTTCACCCGCCCCGCGTCCCGCGGGCCCTCGGCGCGCAAGCGGTACCAGCGGCTCAGGTAGGCGATCCCGGTGCGGTGGCTTTCGACCACCGGCGGGCGGCAACCGGCCGCGACCAACCACGCGGGAACCGGCGAGCGACGGCCGGAGGCATCGACGACGAGGTCCGCCCGGTGCGTTTCCGTGCCCACCCGGACCCCGGTGACCCGGGCGGGGCCGCCCTCCCCGAAGGTGAGGGCACTCACCCGGCAGCCCGACCGCATCTCGACGGTGGGCTCCCGCCGCACGGCCGCGGCCAGGGCGGCCTCCAGCACGATGCGCCGGGTGCGCAGGGTCACCAGGTCCTCGTCACCCGCCCGGTGCGGCGGACGCTCCTCGAACCAGTCGAAGTCGTGGTACTCGTGGGCCCCGCGGTCCAGCAGGTCCGCGTGGACATCCGGGGCTTCGGCGCGCAGGACGGTACGCACCGGCGCGAGGAACGAGTGGGGCTGGACGGCCTGCGGGACCCTCGGCCTGTTCCAGTGGAAGAAGTCCTGGTTCAGGTCGTCTCCGGCCTCGCGCGCGTCCTGCTCGAACAACGTGACCGTGTGGCCCCGTCGACCGAGCATGAGCGCTGTCCCCAGCCCGCTGGTACCCCCACCGATCACCGCAACCCGCGCCATCGAACTCCCCTTCGCGTCGTGTTGCGGAGGGAGACTACCGCTCGATGATCTTCGATCGCCAAGCGCGGCCGCCGGCCACGGGGTCGGGCCGGTGCCGGTCGGATCACGCGTCGGAGGTCAACGGTCAAGCGGGACAAGGAAATCCGGCCGCAGGCACCAAGGGCAACGGTGGCTCCGTCCGGCATTCGATCGTCATTCGATCGTCACTGCGGCAGACCACGGCGCGGGTCTCAGTCGTAGAAGAACTGACGGAGGTCGTCGGCGGCGCCGGGGCCGAAGAGGAACGCTTCGAAGCCGCGGACCGCCCGGGACGTCGGCGGGCCGTCGAGGGGGAGCCGCCGCAGCCAGATCTCGCCCTGCTCGCCCACCGCGTGGATGGCAGAGAGCAGTTCGGCCATACCCGCCGGCCGGGGCGGCGTCACACCGGTGACGGACACGAGCTCCCAGCCGCCGGCCCGGGCCGCGACGCGGAGCACCTCCGCCCAGGCAGCGAGACGGCCGAGCCGTACGGGCCAGGGGAGTTCGGTGGAGGGGTCCACGTACGCCGGGGTCGCGACGGCGATGTCGTCCATGACCCGGCGTTCAAGCGTCGTACGGGTCCAGCGCCCCTCCTGGGCGTCCTCGATGGCGGTATCCCACCACTCCCAGGCGCTGTGCAACCGGGCCTCGAACCCGTCCGTCTCGTCCATGCCGGTCAGGCTAGTCCGGAAACGCGAAGAACCCCCATCCGGAAACCGGATGGGGGTTCTTCAGCAATGATTGTTCGGCGGCGTCCTACTCTCCCACAGGGTCCCCCCTGCA